>JAYYRA010000047.1:0-43995 GCA_036127675.1 Verrucomicrobiota bacterium | reverse complement strand
GGATTCTTTTCTCCAAAAGATATGGCTGGTCTTCCGAACTTAATTACTGGTGTGCGTCTTCGGTCAAAATTTTCAAGAAGACTTTCCTCAACACGGTTCACTGTATTTTCAATCTTTTCCTGATTCCAAGTTTGATGTGCTCTATTCGCTAAATCTTTAGCTACGGGAATTTCAGCAACTGGATCTTCGGTAAGTGAAACGCGGATAGTATCTCCCAAACCATCAAGTAAAAGAGAACCGATCCCAATCGCACTTTTAATTCTGGCATCTTCACCTTCACCGGCCTCCGTAACCCCGAGGTGAAGGGGATAATTCATTTCTTCCTGACTCATTAAAGATACGACCAGTCTGTAGGCTTGAATCATTACCCTGGGATTACTCGCCTTCATTGAAAGAATAATTTCATGGTAATTATGTGAACGAGCAATTCGCACAAATTCGAGAGCAGATTCGGCCATTCCTCTTGGAGTGTCTCCAAAGCGATTCATGATACGATCTGATAATGAGCCGTGATTTGTTCCAATTCTCATAGATCGACCAAGCTCTTTACATCTAACTACAAGCGGGCTAAAGGACTCGTGCAATCGTTCTAATTCCTCTTCATACTGAGCGTCGCTGTATTCTCTAATCTGAAATTTTTTTCGGTCAGCATAATTACCTGGGTTAACCCTTACTTTCTCAACATGCTTGACCGCTTCCATAGCGGCTTGGGGTAAAAAATGAATATCTGCAACGAGTGGAACTGAAATGCCGTCGGATCTCAATTTCTTTGAAATTTCGCCAAGTGCTTTTGCAGCACGAAGATTAGGTGCAGTAATCCGGACAATTTCACACCCAGCCTCTACCAGATCAATGGTTTGTCGGGTGGTCGCACGAATATCCAAAGTATCCGTTGTTGTCATCGATTGGACACGAATTGGATTATTGCCGCCAACAGAGACCTCTCCAATATTGACGATCCGGGTTTTTCGACGAGTACAATGAAACCTAGAAAGACAGTAGTTGGGCAGGGTTCCCATTTTACTTCTTGTTAATTAGAAGGGAATGATTCTCTGCACATCAAAAAATGTGACATACAGCATGAATGAAAAAAGTAGTAGCACAAAAAGCATTTGAGCTCTTTCAAGGAAAGCTAGGGGCAGGGGCTTTCCGCGTACTTTTTCGATGGTCGCGAACATCATGTGACCACCATCCAGAACGGGTATTGGAAGTAGGTTGAGAATGGCTAAATTTACATTGATAAAAACAACAAACCACAAGAGTTTTTTGAATCCAATCTTTGCGAAAATGCTCAGATGATTAACGATACCAACTGGTCCGCTCATATTCCGTAATTTAACATCGGAATCTGGACTGACCAGCCCACTTAGGGTTAAATACATGTCCTTAACTCTACGCATAATTAAAGAGAATGGGTTTGGGTAAGTTGTGACAATTTTTGCCTCCGGTCGAAAGCCGATTAATTTTCTGACCAAAGTAGAGTTACCTAAAACAATCTCTTTCTCAATGGGAGAAAGTTGATATGTCTTTTCCTGACCATTTTCCCCTCCTTTCAAAACGCAAAAGGATATGGTTTGGTTGATATCTGATTGGTTTAAATAAGCAACTAACTGAGAAAAGGAATGAATTTTCTGATTGTCGATCCGAATAGGTTGATCACCGACTTCCAAGCCAGCTTTAACAGCTGGCATACCTGGTTCAAGAGATTCGATGAAAAATGTCTCTTGTGGTCCTATGCCAATAACCCGAATCTCCTCTCTTCCGACCACCTCTGGATAAACTTTGATTTTAATTTCCTTACCATCCCTTAGGACGGTTAAATTTACCAATCTTCTTCCCTGTGCTGTCTGTTGTTTACCGGTAACAATGCGGTTTTGAATATCCATGAAATTTTCCACATAACCACCGTCAACAGCGAGAATTTCATCTCCGACAAGTAGTCCAGCTTTAAGGGCTGGACCGGTAACTTCTTCGCCTTCCTCTACCAATGGATTCCACCGTTCTACTTTCTCCGCAACATAACCAATTTTGGTGGTGAGTTGGGAATCCGGTACATCATAGCCAAAAAGAGAAAGCACGCACGCTAGCGAAAAAGCTAATAAAATGTTGAATACAGCTCCCATTACCGAGACAATCATCTTATCTGCATAACTGATTTTCGGAAGCGGTTTAGAATTGGTTTCAGAGGATTCTTCATCTTCATCCCAAGACTTAAACGGCCTACTGTCCTGCTCGATTTCCTCCTTGCCTTCCAATCTTCCCATATCAACAAGTTGAGGCAGTGCCACATATCCTCCGAATGGAATAGCAGATAGACGATACTCCACTCCGTTGCGTGTCCAGCCAAAAATCTTAGGCCCAAATCCGATAGAGAACCTAGTAATTACCAATCCGCGACGACGAGCTGCAAGGAAGTGCCCCAATTCGTGAATGAAAATCGTGAAGCCAAGGGCGAATAGGGCGACGAAGATGAAAGCGAAGTCGTAAAGTAGAGACATAACAAGCTATCCCTCTTGATTCTCGACGCACCGCTCTGCAACGGAGCGAATGGACTTATCAAGGTCAAGCAGTTCATCAAGTGAAGTTGCTCTGATGGCGTTTATTTGGCTCAAAGTATCCTCTATTATGTTTGAAATTTGAACAAAGCCAATTCGATTCATACGAAATGCCTCAACTGCAACTTCATTAGCTGCATTAAAGGCTAATGGAAAAGAACCGGATTGGGATAAGCAATCCCTAGCCAACTTAAGGCACGGATATCTCTGGTAACACGGTGGATAAAAAGATAGATCTAACGATTTGGAAAAATCAAGAGATGCTTCGACACTTTGATGCCGTTCAGGGAAAAGCAGTGCATTTTGTAAGGCGAATGTCATAGATGGGGGACTTAGCTGTGCCAGACAGCAACCATCTATAAAGCGAACAATTCCGTGAACAATACTGGGCGGATGAATTAGAACATCCATTTTTTCCTCTGGAAGCCCAAATAACCAATGAGCTTCAATTAGCTCGAGCCCCTTATTTGCCATAGTTGCAGAGTCAATCGTCACTTTTGGTCCCATTGACCAATTTGGATGACGTAGAGTTTGCTCAAGGGTAACTTTTGATAGATTTTCCATTGGGAAATCCCGAAAAGGTCCACCTGAAGCCGTCAGCACGATTGAATCCAAGTCTTGTTTCTTTCCCGTCAAGCATTGGTGAATCGCATTGTGTTCGCTATCCGCAGGAATGATGCGGGCACCATTTAGATTCGCAGCTTCCGTGATTAAACTGCCACCCACGACCAGAGACTCCTTGTTGGCAAGAACTACATCTTTTCCAGCTTTCAATGCTGCTAGGGTAGGGCGTAGACCTGCTGATCCAACTATGGCTACCACAACTAAATCGGCTTCTGGAAGAGAGGCTAATGCTTCCAAATCTTCTAAGCTATGTCCTAAATTGGTCGTCTTTGGAAATTCAGTCAGATCACTGGGAATGGTTCCAAGATGGGCATTTGAAACATCGAATTCTTTAACAATCGAATGCAGTTTAGCTGCTTGGGTATGTGCCGAAACGCCAACCAGAGAAAGCTTACCAGGATGTTTTCGCAGGACTTTTAGGGTGCTTTCCCCAATGGATCCAGTCGCTCCAAGCAGAACGAACTTCCTTGCACCACTCACGATTTAAGGACAAGCAAAATGAAATATCCCGTAGGAGCAGCTAGAATTAGACTATCTGTCAGATCCAACAGCCCTCCTATTCCAGGAATTGCACCGCCGGAGTCTTTCATCCCAGCAAGACGTTTCAAAACTGAAGCAATCAAATCTCCAATCACTGCGGAAATTGCGATGATGAATCCCCATAAAGCACCTTGTGATGGAGAAAAGTCAAATGAACCGAATTCCACTATTGTTGGGGCATAATTCAAAACCGTCCATGGAATTAGGGCACCAATTCCAGCAGATGCTGAAAGTCCTCCAATCAAACCCTCTATTGTCTTTCCTGGGCTGATCGAGGGAGCCATTTTCGTTCGCCCAATAGTTTTGCCTACAAGTAATGCACCAATATCGCTAAATTTAGCAACTATCACGACCCATAAGGAAAAGAAAAGTCCAAACCCAAGGCCCGTTTCGTTACTCTGCACATTGGATGTATGAATGATTTGAACAAAATAGTGTAAAAGAAAGCTGACATATAGAAGGCCGAAAAAAGTTGGCATTAATCGCTTTACATACATCCCGCGCTGGGCTTGAGGAAAAAGAACACAGGCAGCAGACATAAAGAGGGCTCCAACTGCCAAAACATCAATGCCAGAGCTTGGAAAGTAATAGGCGATTGGAATCATGCAACCGCCGGTTAACAAACCTGACATTCGATTAGCGGCAAAACCAAGTCGTCCTAGTATGGTATAGATTTCAAAAAGAGTAAGGGTTGAACATAGATTGAGAATCCACATCGCACCAGCCTCTTTTGTTGTGTATACGATGATGCCCATTAATGACCACAGCGTACAGGTGGAAAGAGTACGGATAAACATGACCCAAATTTAGTTAGTGACCACGATTTGTTCGCTAGTCTTTCCGAATCGACGCTCTCGATGAATATAATCTCGAATTGATTCGATAAATGCATCCCTGTCAAAATCCGGCCAATGGAGAGGCGAGACGAAAATTTCTGCATAAGCAGCTTGTAAAAGCAGAAAATTACTCAATCGAAATTCTCCTGAGGTGCGTATGATTAAATCGGGGTCTGGTAAATCTTTGGTTTGCAGGTGTTTGGCAAAGTTCTTCCAGTCGAGTTCTTCCAGTTGACTGGTCGGGTCTTTAACCAAGGACTTCACTGCGTTAATGACCTCTTGTCTACTACCGTAATTCAATGCTAATGTAAGATTCCAGTCTTGGTTATTTTTGGTTCTTTCAACCGTATCCATAACCATCTTTCGTGCAAAATCCGGGATCCCTTCTAGATCACCAATCGCTCTAAGCCGAATCCCGTCCCTTTCCATTGACTTTAATTCTAATTTGAGGAACTCTTCCAATAATTTCATTAAGCCATGTTTTTCTGATATCGGTCGGTTTTGATTTTCCTGACTGAAAGCGTAAAGAGTGATAAATGGAATTCCCAATTCCTTTGCTGAGTTTACAATACTTCTAACATTTTCCACCCCGTTTCTGTGACCGAATAATCTGGGTTTACCCCTTGACTGTGCCCACCTTCCGTTTCCATCCATAATGATTCCAACATGTCTGGGCAGTCTCGATTTTTCCTCAGGTGTAAATAAGTTCATCAAAATTCTTATATCAAAGTCTTATGGGCAAATTGACAATGCGGAAAGCATAATATAAGGGGCTGAGAATGCATACTGCACTAGAAGAAGAAGAAATTACAGAACAACTAAAGGAATTGTCGGAGTGGTATTACGAAAATGGTAAATTAGTGAAAAGTTTTACTTTTAATAATTTCCGCGAAGCGATGTCTTTTCTAATCACCGTTTCTTATGAAGCAGAAGAAAAAAATCATCATCCGGAAATTCACTCTTGTTATAATCGAATCTCTTTTTCTTTGAGTACCCATGACGCGGGTAACAGAGTAACAATTAAAGACTTCGATTTGGCCAGAGCTATTGATAAAATATCTTAAACTAGCTTTTTTTCTTTTTTTTAGGTGTTCGGGGTGTCTTGGTAAGAGGACGATCGTCTTCAGGAACTTTATATTGTTTTCTGAGCCTAGTTAACTCGGCTTTCAACTTGGCGGTTACTTTTTCATATCCAGGCTTTCCGTAAAGTGAAGTTAATTCATTGGGATCCTCCTTCAAGTCGTAAAGCTCCCACCCATCGAGCATGTAAAAGTGAATCAATTTATAGCGATTTGTTCGAACCCCGTAGTGTCTTCGCACACTATGACCTCCTGGATATTCATAATATTGATAATAAAGAGACTTCCTCCAATTATTGGGCTTTTCGCCGTTCAGTAACGGCACAATAGAAGCTCCTTGCATGTCATCGGGCGAGTCGATACCACAAATGTCAAGAAAGGTCTGTGCGTAGTCCAAATTCTGCACCAGGTCAGAATTTTTTGATCCGGCTTTGGTTACTCCGGGCCAACGAACGATTAGTGGTGTACGAAACGACTCTTCGTACATCCACCTTTTGTCGTACCAACCGTGTTCTCCTAAGTACCAACCTTGGTCTGAAGAATAGATGACAACGGTATTCTCAGCTAAGCCAGATTGTTCTAGATAATCAAGTAGCCGACCAACATTTTCATCTACGGAATCTATACAACGAAGATAATCCTTAACATATCTTTGATATTTCCATTTTAAGAGCTCATCGCCTTCAAGCTTAGCATCTTTGAAAGCTGCGTTTTTGGCTCCATATGCCGCATCCCACTTAGCCCTTTGTTGAGGTGTAAGATTTCTGGGTGCATTGAATTTCAAATCTGATGCTGAGAGATGACGGTCAATGGTCATTGCCTGAGTGGAGGCAGGTTCGAGACGATTTTCATAATTGTCTCGGAGGGTTTCCGGTTCTGGAATTTCCTGGTCGTCGTATTTATTTAAGTATTTAGGTCCTGGCTCCCACTTGCGATGAGGCGCTTTATGTTGGCTCATTATAAAAAAGGGCTTCTTTTTATCTCGATGGTTTTTCAACCAGTCTAAAGTGATGTCAGTGATTATGTCGGTTGTGTATCCTATCAACTTCTTTACCCCATCAGGTGAATTCATAGGTGGATTGTAGTAAGGGCCTTGTCCTTGCAAGACTTGCCAAAAATCAAAACCTGTTGGATCACTTTTTAGATGCCATTTCCCAATCATCGCTGTTTCGTATCCGTTCTTTTGTAATAGTTTGGGAAAGGTTTGCTGCGAACCATCAAAACGTTGACCGTTGGTTAGTTGACCATTTATGTGACTGTGTTTACCTGTAAGAATAACGGCACGGCTCGGGGCACAAATGGAATTTGTTACAAAGGCACGATCGAAAAGCATGCCTGTTTCAGCGATTCGGTCGATATTTGGTGTTTGATTCCGGTTCGACCCGTAAGCTGAAATTGCTTGGTAAGCGTGATCATCTGTGAAGATGAATAAAACATTTAAGGGCTTTGCTAAGATTGGAACCAGTACGGAGAAAGCAAAAAAAACAAAACAAAGGATATTTTTAACCATATAATATCATGATTATAAAAGGATTTCCCTTGGCAATTGGAAAATCAGGTATCAAATGAATTCGATGAAGGAGGATAAAGGCTTAAATTCGTCAGAAAGGTCTTTCAGAGTTGTTTGGCCATTGTTATTTTCGCAAACCATCGGTGCTTTCAATGATAATGCTATGAAGGCTATGATCCCACTGATCGCTGCAGTGCAACTTGGAAAAGGAAGTATGGATGAAGTGAGTACTCGTGTTTCAGTTTTATTAATTGTTCCTTTTGTGATTTTTGCTCCCATAGCTGGTTGGATTACGGACCGATTCTCCAAGAAAAAAGTGATTCATTATTCACTTTTGGCTCAGTTATTTGGATTAGGAATTATTGTATATTCATTTACGGAAGAAAGTCTCCCCTTGTGCTTAAGCGGATTTTTTTTACTTTCGGTTCAATCCGCCTTCCTTTCTCCAGCCAAGAAAGGGATTCTTAAGGAATTAGTTGGTACAAACCGCTTAGCCAAAGCGGTCGGATTCATGGAGATGCTTGCAATGCTTGGAATATTGGGAGGTGCTTTTTTCGGAGCTGTAGCATTTGATTTGATTGTTCAGGAGAGGGGAGGATGGGAAGCAGCTAAAGTTATTTGCTTTTTTACCTCCTTGTTGGCGATTCTTTCTTGGATGGTGTCACTTTTAATACCCGATACAAATGTGCGGAGTGTCAGATCATTTAATTATAAGTTATTGATTACTCATTTTCAGGATTTGTTTTATTTGTTTAAGAGACGTGGTATAAGATATGCGGCAATGGGAGATGCTTGGTTTTGGGCAATGGGTGGATTTCTTTACCTGGTTCTTGTAAAACTATCTGGAGAAGTAGTGTCCGGAAAAGTTGGGATGGGTACTTTGTATGGCAGTTGGTTTTTGCTATTAGGGATTGGTATTATGGTAGGAAGTGTTTTTGTTGCCTATCTTAATCGCGGTAGAATAGAAATTGGTCTTTCTGCAATCGGGGCAATTGGTATCCCGATCGTCTATATTGGAATGTATTTTACCGATCCTTTATTTGAGGCGTTTGAATTTTGCTGCCTTGCCTTAGGCTTCTTTGGGGCCTTGTTTTTTGTCCCTTTGAATGGATATTTACAAGACCAAGCAGGAGAGCATGAAAGAGGAAGAATAATTGCCGCATCAAATTTGCTGACTCAATTATCGGGAATCTTTCTCATAGTACTTCATTCATTTTGTTCCAATGTACTAGGTTTGACCTCCAAGCAGGAGCTTTTAATCATTTTGTTCGCTTCATCAATTATTGGATTTTTTACACTGAGAAGCTTACTCGAAGATTTTTTTCGAGCCTTATTCCATGTCTTTCTTCGAATTTTCTACAGAATAAAAATTTTCGGAATGGAAAATTTTCCAATGTCTGGAGGATGCTTACTTGTGAGTAATCACCTTTCATATGCAGACCCTGTTTTTATAGGGGCAGCATTTCCCAGGAAGATTCGATATTTAGCCTATACTGGTTTGGCGAAATCAAGGATTATGCGATTGGTTTTTAAACTTACTGAAACGCTAACTGTTTCCCAGGAAAGGTCTCTTGCAAGCATAAAGAAATCGGTTCGCAAGTTGAATTCGGGAGTCCCGCTTTGTGTTTTTGCTGAGGGAGGTATTTCCAGACTAGGAACTCTTTTGCCTTTTATGAGAGGATCAATTCTGCTAGCTAAGCAAGCAAATGTTCCGATTGTACCGGTTCATTTGGATGGAGTTTGGGGATCAATATTCAGTATGAAAGGGGGGAAGTTTTTTAAGAAAAAACCAGAAAGTTTTCCATATGAAATAACTGTTCGGGTTGGTCAACCTATTAACCCTAAAGTAAGTTCTACAGCAGAAGTTAGGAGTCAAGTGATGGAACTGGGGAGACTTTCCTTCAATTCAAGATTGAAAGAGGGGAAAGACGCATTGGATTACCTCAAATACAAGATTTTTCGGAATACCGAAGTTGAAATTATTGAATCCAATGATGGTCAGATTTGGGAAAAATCAGATCTTTTGAAAATGTTAAAAAAACCAAAAGACCAGATACCCAGACAATTTCAACTATGGGTCCAAGAACTAGAAAATCTTATCAAAGGAGATCTTTCACTTGCCGATAAAATTTATTCTAATTGGACAAGGGTAACGGAGATGAATTTATGGGATGAAAATGCTTTTTTGATAGGGCAAGGAAAAGGACCTTGGGTAAATTCATGGATTCCTTGGTTCCCTTTGTTGGGTGATCGAAAAATGAGGTTCATGCCAGATGGAATAATGTTGCATAAAGAAGGCCTGAACACACCAGAGAAGGAGATCATTCTAGTAGAGGGTCTAGCATCTTCGAAAAATGGATTAATTGCAATTAATGGACCAGATTCTTCTAGCGATCCAACAGAAGATTCCGTTTCGAAGCAATCTGGTTCGAAACCGAACACTTTCGGGAAATTATTAAATGGATATTCTTATTCTGTAAGCGAACACGAATTTGTTCTTAGGGGTAGAGGACTGCCTGAAAAAATTGAAATCGTTCGAAAGATTGACCAAGATGGTTTTCTAGTTCCCGCTTAAGTTTCTTTCCATGCTTTTCCTGAAGGGCTTACCATGTTAGAATGATTCATTTTATTTATCATTTGTATATGTCATTTTTTTTACCTGAATCCGAATCTTTTTCCCGAATCATCGAATCCTTAAAGGGTGAATCTGTTCTAGTGCTTGGTCATCGGAGACCAGACGGAGACTGTATCGGGTCCCAAGTTGCACTGACTAGAATATTGATTCAGAAAGGAATTAATGCGGGGGCAGTCAATTCTGATCCAGTGCCTAGAACCTTAGAGAAATTCGTTGGAGATACACCCTGGTTAAGAATGGATGATATACAAAACTCTGATTCTATCATAATAACCGTGGATTGTGCTGATCAAAAAAGAGTGGGTGAAGATCTAGCGGGTCTTTTTCCTAATGTTTTTCTTAATGTGGATCATCATGTTTCGAATACGGGTTTTGCTAAACACAATTATGTCCTTTCCGAAGCATCAGCTACTTGTGAGATCCTAGCGAAATTCTTCATTGATTCGTATTTCAATATAGATGAAACGACTGCAAATGCTTTATTTCTGGGAATATGTACAGATACTGGCCAATTTTGTTATTCGGGCACCAATGCATCAGTCTTTGAGGTTTGTCGGAGATTATGTGAGTTTGGATGCAATCCAGCTTTAGTTGCTCACGAGTTGTATGAGAGAGAAAAACCAGGTCGAATTCAGTTACTTCAAAAATTTCTGGCTAGTTTTCGAATGGAATTCGAGCAACGAGTTTGTATTGGAACTATCCATGAAAGCTTTTATCAGGAGACTGGCACAAAACCTGAAGATGCTGAAAACTTTGTTGACTATGCACGATCATTGGAAGGGGTGGAAATTGGCGTTTTGATTGAAGACCGCAATGGAAAGCTTAAAGGCAGTTTTAGATCCAAGGAAAAAATTTATCGAGTTGATTTGCTTGCGAAGCAATTTTCTGGTGGTGGGCATGCTTGTGCTGCCGGTTTTAATTTAGAGATGTCTTTCGATGATTTTTATCCCAAATTATTAGGAGCGATTGAAGGGCATCTGGAATTTATAAATAATAAGGGAGTGGAATGACTATTCAGGAAGCAAACTTTGAAGGTATTTTGCTCATCGATAAACCTTCAGGAATGACCTCTCATGATGTTGTCGATCGTTTGAGGAGAAAGTTAAGAATGAAAAAAATTGGTCATGCGGGTACGCTCGACCCAATGGCTACTGGGTTGATGATCATGCTCATTGGTAAAGCTACTAAAGTGTCTCAATTCTTGATTAGCTTGGATAAAAGTTACAAAGGTGAGTTTCGACTAGGAATACAAACGGACAGTCAAGATGCAGATGGTGAAGTGGTTGAAGAGAAACCAATCCCTGCTGATTTGACTGAAAATAAATTAGAGGAGAACATGAAGTCCTTTCTTGGTGATCAATACCAGACCCCACCCATGTTCTCAGCTAAGAAAATTGATGGGGTGCCTTTGTATAAAATGGCGAGGAAAGGGAAAGTCGTAGAAAGAGAGCCAAGATTCATTCGTATAAATGAGCTGAATTTGAAATATTGGCGATTACCTATTGGTGGTTTTTCCATGTCTTGTAGCAAGGGAACTTATGTCAGGACTGTTTTTCATGATTTGGGCAATCGAATCGGTTGCGGAGGTCATTTGATCGCATTGAGAAGAACTCGAATTGATCAATTTTCTATATCTGACGCTAAAACTCTGGATGAATTCCAGGGTTTGAATAATAGTGAAATCCAAAACCTATTGATTCCAATTCATCAAGCGGTACCCAGTCACGTATTATAAGATTCATGGAGATTTTCTCCTCAATTCAAGAACTTGGAAAAACTTTTTCGAAACAACCGATAGCACTTTCAATCGGTATGTTTGATGGAGTACATTTAGGGCATAAAGAGGTATTAAGTGCTACTTCTCAGCTTGCCCTATCCTTATCTGGCATCTCTTGCGCGCTAACCTTTCCAATGCATCCTGCAAGCTATTTGAGGCCAGATAAGGCACCGCCCTTAATTATGTGCCCAGAGGAAAAGGCTAAATTGTTATTGGGTTCTGGAATTCAGGCGGTTGTGATGAGGGAGTTTGATCAAAGCTTTTCCAGTATTCATGCTGACGACTTCATTGATTTTCTTAAGGCCCGAATACCTTCATTATTTGCCGTATGTGTAGGAAGGAATTTCAAGTTTGGCAAAGAAAGGACGGGTGATAGTCAATTACTAGCAAAAAAAGGTGGCAATTCAGGGATCAAAATAGAAATCATTGATTCGAAAATTATGGATGGACAGGCCATCAGTAGCTCTAGAATTAGAATCGCCTTATCTTCGGGGAAAATTGATCAGGTGAATGAAATGCTAGGACGAAACTATAAGATAGGCGGACCGGTAAAGATCGGCAAAGGAATCGGTCGAAAGTTTGGATTTCCAACTTTGAATTTGGACTGGGATCCAGAGTCTAGACCTGCTTATGGAGTGTACAGTGGATTTCTCTATGATGAATCTGGACATCCCAGGTTTCCATCTGTTGCAAATTATGGCTTACGTCCCACGGTGGAATCTGGAGATTCAATTCCTAAACTGGAGATTCATGCATTAAATGATTTGAATTCAGAGGAATGGAAGCCTGAAAAGTGGGTTAATATGGAGTTATGTAAATTTATACGGGTTGAAAAAAAATTTGAATCAATTGATCAATTAAGAGAACAAATTTCAGAAGATAAGCAAACAGCGATTCAGTGGTTTGAGGGAAAATGATCAAAAACTAAATTTGAAGGGATGGACTCCAACAAGTGGTTCTTCCTCCAATTTTTTCTCTTTTAAGTATGGTTCCGGTTTTTGGACAAATCCCTCCATCTTTCCATCGAACATGGAAAAGCCATCCTTTGGGAGGATCGCCTCCATGCTTACCAACTGAACCCATGGCCCCATTTACTACAAATAATATTTTTTCAAAAAGTATTCGAATTTGTTTTTCGGACAATTTTCCACTTCGTTGACCTGGATATAATTTTGAGCGCCAAAGAACTTCGTCTGCCATCCAATTCCCCATTCCCAGAAAATATCTTTGATCTAAGAGAAGGGCTTTGATTGGTTTTCGAGGGTGGCGGAGGATGGTATTTATAAGAAAATCAACTTGAAAACTATCATCGAGCATACCAATTGGTAATTCACTCCACCAAGGTGGTTCTTGGCTTCCCTGATGGATGCGAATCCTTCCGAATTGTCTTGGGTCTGTGAAAACCAGAACTTGCTTGGTTTGTCTAATAATGAGTACATCATGTTTTTTACTTTCGTAGTTGGCTTCTTGTATTGAAAGACTTCCGGTCATCCCCAGATGAATTCCTATCCAAATTTTATTGGAAAAAGAAAAAAGCATCTGTTTTCCATGAGTTGCAGATTTCAGTAGGGTAGTGCCTTCGAGAAACTCAACAAATTTTCTAACATCTGTATCCCTGAAGACCCGAGCGCGTTCTTTTATCTCAACTTGTTTGATAGATTTTTTTAATCCTTTATTCCAAAGGGAGCAGGCATAGGCAACTTCAGCAAGTTCAGGCATTGGTTTATAGATTAAGATTAGGTTAAGGAAAGGAGATGATTCCTCAGATCTCTATTCTCTTTTCGGTCCGTCTGGATTTCAATGATTCGTATTCCTGAAGCTATGGGATGCTCAATTTCTTTAATGATGTCATTCCAATTGGTTGCAGGGAAGTATGAAACTCCGTGTGCCGAAGCGAGGCTTTCAAAATTGCAATTTTGTGGAGTGAGGAAACATTTTTCGAATGAATGATATTTAGAAATGGGAAGATGCTCAAAAATTCCTCCCCCCTGATTATTGATTAATAAAATGGTCAGGCTTCCAATGAAATAATTTGAAAGAAGCAAAGCGTTCGAGTCGTGAAGAAAAGCTAACTCTCCAGTAAGTAAAAAAGTTGGCTTTCCTGATTCATGGGCAATTCCAAGTGCAGTACCGAGAGTTCCGTCAATGCCGTTAACTCCTCGATTCGAAAAAAGTTTGCAAGCTGATGATGTTCTTTTCCAAAACCATTCACAATCTCGAATCGGCATGCTATTAGCAACATGCAGCAGAGCATCATTTGGTAGATGAGAGGAAAGTATTCGAACAAGCTTTGGTTCGCTCAAACTCTTATCATTTGAAAAATATTGTTCCATTTTCAACTCAACTGATTGCTCAATGGATTGCCATTGCATCAGCCAAGATTCTTCTATTTCTCCGAACTTAAGCTTTCCAATGGAGTCAAAGTCAATATTGAAAGGGATTCCCTTTTTTTGAAGTGGATCCACATTGATTCCTCGCGGTTCAACTACGACTCTTTTTACATCAATTTTGTCCAACCAATTTCTGAGAGATTTAGATGTCGGGAGTTGACCTAGGCAAATGACCATGTCAGGTATAAGCTGCTCTCTTGTGGGTTGGTTTCTTAAAATATTTTCATAACGTAAAATCGCATTTACCTTAATCTGATTGCGAGAGTCAGAAACCGCATCACAAAGGATGGGAATTGGATATCTTTGGCTTAAACATAACAATGGTTCGAATGGAACGTTCTCCCCGGCAATCAAAATAGGTCTTTTGGATTTTTTTGTCAGAGAACTCAAAGCAATGAACTCATCAGAGGCAAATGGCGGGTCTTTATACAACTTGGGCTCAGGGAACTCCGATATTATAGGGTCAGTATCAGAGTTTTGCAAAAACAACGGTTCTCTAAAAGGAAAATTTAAATGCACTGGGCCAGAATTTAGGTCCATAGACTTTTCAAATGCACTGGACAGTATCATTTTTAGCTTTGTTATACTATCCAGATCATGCGAAGGAAGTGGAACCTGGTTGAAACTTCTGACGAAATCACCGAATAAGTTTTCTTGGTTAATCGTTTGACCAGAAGCACAACCTTGAAGTTCAGGAGGGCGGTCTGCTGAAAGAAGAAAAAGGGGGACACTTGCATGACTTGCCTCCACAACAGCAGGGAACCAGTTAGTTGGAGCGGATCCAGAGGTGCAAAGTAGAGCTGTAGGTTTATTGATGCGTTTAGAATATCCTAATGCGATGAATCCTGCAGATCTTTCATCCAGAACAGGGACGCAATCAATTTGAGCATGTTCCTCGAAACCAATCAAAAGCGGAGTAGATCGTGAACCAGGAGAGAAGAAAACTTTACGGATACCAAATTGAAAAAGAGCATTGGCGACTAATTTACCCCAAAGATGATTGGATTGACCGGTTTCTCGATCTTGTTGATTCATTTAAAACTAGAAAAATCACTTTTTCCAGTAATGACGTCGAGCATCGCTTTTAGTTTCCAATCCGTTTCAGTCTTTTCCTGGGAAGGGTTGGAACCTGAAACCACCCCAGCACCAGCGTATAGAGTTAGTTTATTCTGGCTGATCTTTCCGCACCGTATAGGAACAACAAACTCACCTCTTCCACGATTGTCGAACCATCCGACAACTCCAGAGTACAAACCTCGGGGTGCTTTTTCCAGTTTTCTAATTAAGGGCAGTGCAATCTCTCTGGGGGACCCTCCCATTGCAGGGGTAGGGTGCAGAGCTTTTAAAGCGTCAAACGGATGAACTTCCGGGCTACATGAAACTCGAATTGGAGTACGCACATGCTGCAAATTTGCAAGTCTAAGTAATCTTGGCTTTCCCTCATGACAATTGTCTAGGCCAATTGAATTCAAACGTCTCAGGATACTATCGATTACGACTCTGTGCTCGTGAACTTCTTTATCTCTTGCTAATAGAGTTTTCCCCCAATGGGCGTCTTTCCCAGCCGATGGACCACGTGGAGCAGAGCCTGCAACTGCTTCAGTTTCTATTATTTTGCCCGAAAAGCGAAGCAGTGTTTCAGGAGTGGAACCAACCATAATCTCTGAATTCGAGCTGGTAACACAAAAAGTAAAGCAATCTGGAAATCTTTCTCTGAGCAAATGGGCAGTGCAAAATGGATGAATACTTTGGTCAGTAAGGTAAGTCAGTTGTCTTGCTAGAACCACCTTTGAGATATTCCCAGTTTTGATTTCCTTTAATGCAAGTTCCACCGCAGATTCATAACAAAATTTTTCTGATGAATTTTCTACGGATACTTTTTCTGGCAAGGCAGTGATAGCAGAGGCCAGTCGCATTTTGCTAATCGCATCAATTCTGTTTCGTAGATCATTTTCTATATTCTGAGCGGAGGATTGAGGAGAGATTCTGAAGTTTGATACTAGAAAGTGTTGGCCTCCTTTCCTAATGACTTGCCAGCGAGGCAAAAAGATTTGTAGTGATGGAGGGTATTCAGCGGACTCTCGATCGCTCTCGAAAGTAGCTGTTAAAAACATTGTCGGCCCGGTGCCAGGTTGTTTGTGTTCGCCTACTAAGTAACATTTCGAAAAGAATTCTTGAGACCAAGATTTTGCCTTATCAAAACGGTCATTTCCTTCAAATTCAGCTTTTGATAGAAATTCAGAACAAGCAATGGAAAATTCATTGGCGGGTCTTTCTAGATAACAAATCGGTTGGTTTGATTGATTCGAATTTTCCAGAATGGCAAGGGGATCAATGTAGCCGATTTCATGAGTGACTGATAGAAACCTGTCTTCGCCCAAAGATCGAACAGAATGGATCAAATTTTCTAGGTATGGACCTAGATTAGTTTTTTCATTACAAATTGCAGGTGCAGTGGTAGTGAGTTTCACTTTGAAGAAATCTTCTGATTCGGTTGATTATCTTCCGATAAAACTGGGTCGTTACCACCAGGATGGGAAGGGTTACACCGACAAATTCGTAGAAAAGACTTAAGTACAGCTTGGTGTAAAGGAAATCGACGGAAACATTCAAGAGAGTATTCGGAACAAGTTGGATAAAACCTGCACCTAGCATAGGGCCCTAGGAGAAGCTGCTTAAGTGGTGAAAAAAACTGATATGTTTGAACGATTAGGATAAAGGGATAGTTTACGACTGCATACAATTTTTTCATCAGAAGAAATGAATCTATTCGGTGATTCGAATTTGGCAAAATGTAGAGTTTGTAATCTTAAGCTTTAGCAGGTGAACTATCGACAACTGGTTCTCTGCCTGTGGGAAGAGCTTTTTTTCGAATTTCCTCTAAAATCTTTTCTGTAAATTCTCTAATCCCTAAGGTTCCATCGAGCTTTGGATTATTTCTTGAGCGCAAGGAGATTTTCTCCGCTTCAGCTTCTCTTTTTCCGATGATACATATATGGGGAATCTTGTCATTTTCAGCCTTTCTTATCTTAGCTCCTAATTTAGCTGATTGTTCGTCAATCGAGGCTCTGATTCCATCTGAAGAAAGAATGTTAAGGATTTTGTGAGCATGGTGATTTAGGTCATCGTTCATCGGTAGAATTCTTACTTGTTCGGGTGCCAACCATGTGGGAAAATTACCCCCAAAATGTTCGATAAGTACCCCGCAAAATCTTTCCATTGATCCAAAGGGTGCCCTATGGATCATGACCGGTCTGTGATTCTGGTTGTCGGAGCCGACATAATGAAGATCGAATCTTTCCGGTAGATTGTAGTCCACTTGAACTGTTCCAAGTTGCCATTCACGACCAATAACATCCTTAACAACAAAATCTATTTTCGGTCCATAAAAGGCAGCCTCTCCAATTTCCTCTTCAAATTCAACATCAAGTGCCTTCACCGCTTCCTTTAATGCTTTCTCCGCTTTCTTCCATGCTTCCAAGCTACCAACATATTTATCCGAATCTGGATCTCTCAGGCTGACACGAACCCGGTAATCATTCATTCCTAAAATGGAAAACACCAATTTCACCAGTCCTAAACACCCTTGGATTTCCTCCTGCAGTTGATCCTCCCTAAGAAAGAGATGAGCGTCATCTTGAGTGAACCCCCTTACTCTAGTCATACCGTTGAGTTCACCAGACTGTTCCCATCTGTAAACCGTTCCAAACTCAGCAAGTCGAATAGGTAAATCTCGATAAGATCTCTGCTCTGAGCGAAAAATTCTGATGTGCATTGGGCAATTCATCGGTTTGAGCAAATAGCCATCGATTTCACCCTCTTCCAACTTGTTTGAAAGTTCGGAACAAGAACAACCCTCAGAAGCGAGTTCTTGAAGGCAATCACGGTGTATGATTGGAGGATATTGAGAATCTTGATAATAAGGAAAGTGTCCAGAGGTTCTGAATAAATCTAACTTTCCCACATGCGGAGTGAAAACCTGTGAATATCCTTGTTTTAAGAGTTCTTCGGAAATGAATTTCTCAAGTTCCTGTCGAAGAATTGCACCCTTTGGTTTCCAGAGAACCAAGCCTTGCCCAACCATTTCATCCAAATGGAAGAGACCTAGGTCACGACCTAGATTTCTATGATCTCTCTTTTTGGCTTCTTCTAGTTGAGTGAGGTATTCCTGCAATTCATCTTTGCTAGCAAAAGCAGTTCCGTAAATTCTCTGTAGTTGCTTGTTTGAAGAATCCCCTCTGTGATAAGAACCTGCTATACTCAAAAGTTTAAATGCCTTTATTTTCTTGGTGTATGAAACATGGGTTCCAGCACATAGGTCGCGAAATTCACCATTTCGATAAAAAGAAACATCTTCATCTTCTGGGATATCATTCAATCTTCCTAATTTGTAGGTCTCTTGCCCCATTTCACGAATAATTGAAATGGCTTCTTCCCGACTGACATCAATCCGTTCGAATTTTTGGTTTTCCTTGATAATTTTTTTCATCTCCAGCTCTATTTCCTGCAGAATTTCTGGAGTAAAAGGAACTTCAGAGTCAAAGTCATAATAAAAACCCGTATCTGTTGGAGGTCCAATGTCTAGCTTAGTTTCCGGATACAAACGAAGAACCGCGGTAGCGAGAACATGAGATGCCGAGTGTCTGATTTCCTCCAATAGAGTCATTTCCTTCATAGGCTTTATACTTACTTTCGAAGCCGAGAGCCTGCAATGACAAAGGAGTCGAAATTAATTACTCAAAACCTAAATTCGGTCTTAACCATTTCATTGCTTTTTCCAGACTCCACTCTTTTCTTACCGCATAGTCTTCGACCTGGTCTTTGCCAATGCTTCCAACATTGAAATATTGTGAATTTGGATTGGAAAAGTATAATCCAGAAACAGAGCAACCGGGATGCATAGCCCTAGATTCGGTTAGCTTCAGTCCGATTCTGTTTTCCACATGCAAAAGCCTCCAAATGGTATCTTTTTCAGTGTGGTCCGGCTGACTAGGGTATCCGCATGCAGGACGAATCCCTTGGTATTCTTCTCGTATAAGTGCGGCATTGTCTAAATTTTCGTTCATTCCATATGTCCACCATTCGCGTACCTTCTTATGGGTCAATTCAGCCATCGCTTCTGCAAAACGATCACCCAGAGCCTTAACCATAATAGCCGAGTAGTCATCATTATTATTTTCATACTCATCGGCAAGTTTTTCGACGCCTTCACCGGCTGAAACTGCGAATGCACCAAGATAGTCTATTTTGCCGCACTCCCTTGGTGCAATGAAGTCAGATAAACAGAAGTGAGGCTTGTTAGGAATCGACTGTTGTCTTCGAAGAAAATGGAAAGTATCTAATTTCTTGGACTTATCTAGGTCATCAAAGATGTCGACATCATCACCGACCGTATGTGCAGGCCAA
Source organism: Verrucomicrobiota bacterium (assembly GCA_036127675.1). Lineage (GTDB taxonomy): Bacteria > Verrucomicrobiota > Verrucomicrobiia > Opitutales > Seribacteraceae > Seribacter. The sequence continues at coordinate 24,643 of JAYYRA010000047.1, read as the reverse complement.
ATGCCCACCATCGCCTCACATTTGAACAAATCCTCATCGATAATTTTATTCAAAAGTTTCTGGGCATTATCGAAGAGATCCTTGGCCTCGGCTCCGACTCTTTCTTTTTCAAAAATATCTGGATACTTACCTTTTAATTCCCATGACCAAAAGAATGGTGACCAGTCAAAATACTCCAGAACCTCAGCCAATTCTGCCTCAATCGAATGAATCCCAAGATTTTCCTGGAAGGGTTGTGGAATGCTTTCTTTTTCCCAATCAATTATGAAACCTCGCGATCTAGATTCACTCAATGAAACCAATTTTCTCTCTCCGCGTTTCTCGTGTTGCTCTTTAATTCTCTTCTGCTCCGCTTTTAACTCGGTCAAATAATTTTCTTTTTTATCTTCCTGAGTCAGATCATTACATACATTTACCACCAATGATGCATCGGGCACCTGTACGACTGCACCTTCGTAATGGTGTGCGATCTTAATTGCTGTATGAGCCTTGCTAGTTGTTGCACCACCAATTAGAAGAGGAATATTGAAACCACTCTTCTGCATTTCTTGAGCGTTATGAATCATCTCATCAAGGGAAGGAGTGATGAGTCCACTAAGTCCAAGCACATCCGCATTATTCTGTTTTGCAGCTTCCAAGATCTTATCGCAGGAAACCATAACACCTAGATCGATCACTTCCCAGTTGTTGCAAGCCAGTACGACGCCAACAATGTTCTTTCCGATATCATGAACATCTCCTTTGACGGTTGCGATTACCATGGTTCCTCTTTTGCCCGATCCTTCTCCCTCTTTTTCGGCTTCCATGAAAGGTTCGAGATAAGCGACTGCCTTTTTCATAACCCTAGCACTTTTTACAACTTGCGGTAAAAACATCTTACCATCTCCGAAAAGATCACCCACTACTTTCATACCATCCATTAGTGGGCCTTCGATGACATCCAAAGGTTTTCCAAGAAGTTCTCTAGCTTCTTCAGCATCTTGCTCGGCGTAATCTCCAATTCCTTTAACCAGAGAGTAAGTCAGCCTTTCCGCTACAGGTTTTTCTCTCCATGACAAATCCGGACCTTCAGATTTCCGTTCACTATTTTGGTCCTTAATGCGTTCCGCGTAATTAAGTAATTCTTCACCTGCATCTGCACTTTTGTTCAGAATGACTGCTTCAACATGTTCTCTAAGCTTTGGTTCAATTTCGTCATAAACTGCAAGCATGCCTGCGTTGACAATACCCATATCCAAGCCCGCATGACAGGCATGATAAAGAAAAGACGCGTGCATTGCCTCTCGAACTAAATTATTTCCACGAAATGAAAACGAGACATTACTGATTCCACCACTTGTTCTTGCTTCTGGGCATCGTTTTTTTATTTCCCGTACTGCATCGATAAAATCGATACCATATGAGTTGTGTTCATCCATTCCTGTAGCCAAAGTCAATACATTTGGATCAAAAATAATATCACTTGGGGGGAAGCCAATTTCTTTGACCAAGATAGTGTATGCACGCTCACAAATTCTGACTTTGTCATCTAAGGTAGCAGCCTGACCTTTTTCATCAAAAGCCATTACAACAATAGCAGCACCATACCTCATTGCCAACTTGGCTTGTTCTTTAAAAACTTTTTCGCCTTCTTTTAAACTGATAGAGTTAATGATGCATTTTCCCTGTATCACTTTTAATCCTGCCTCGATCACGGACCATTTTGAACTGTCTATCATGATAGGTACTCTGGAAATGTCAGGTTCAGACACTACCAAATTCAAAAACTTGGTCATGCATGCCTCTCCATCGAGAAGAGCAGCGTCAAAGTTGACATCAATTATATTTGCCCCATTTTCAACCTGTTGTTTGGCAATTTTCAAAGCAGAGTCGTAATCTTCAGATTCGATTAATTTCCTAAATCGGGGTGAACCGGTTACATTAGTTCTTTCTCCCACCATCGTTAAAGAAGTTACCTGACCTTTCATTTCAAAAGGCTCCAAGCCACTGAGTCTTAAGGCTGGATCAATGGAGGGGATTTCTCTGGGTTCGGACTGCAAAAGCTTTTGCGCAATTGCATGAATATGTTCTGGAGTTGTGCCGCAACATCCACCTGCCATATTCAAAATGCCTTCTTCCGCAAAAGTAAAAAGGGAAGAGGCTGTATCTTCCGGTTTCTCATCATATCCGGTCGGAGCAAGTGGATTTGGGAGACCTGCGTTCGGGTAGCAATGGATGAAACAATCTGCATTTTTCGATAGGGCTTGCAGATAAGAGCGCATCGCATCTGCTCCAAGTGCACAGTTGAGTCCAACTCCTAGCGGTTTTGCATGTGCAATTGAATTCCAACAAGCCTCCGTAGTTTGACCGGATAAGGTACGTCCAGATGCATCTGTAATGGTTATGGATAAGATAACTGGAAGGCGTTTGCCGTAATCATCGAAAAAGTTTTCCAGAGCAAAAATAGCTGCCTTTAGATTTAAGGTATCAAAAGTGGTTTCAGGTAGCAGAAGGTCGACTCCTCCGTCTACCAAAGCTTTTATTTGTTCATAATAAGCTTTTACCAGTTGATCAAAATTGACATTTCGAATGGACGGATCATTCACATCTGGGGACAATGATGCTGTTCGATTGGTGGGGCCTATTGCTCCGGCTACAAATCTAGGACGACTTGGATCTCTTATCATCGCTTCATCTGCTGCTTCTCTAGCAATTTTTGCCGAAGCAAAATTCAGATCGTAGACAACTTCTTCGAGATGATAGTCCGCCATTGCAATAGTGGTTGCACTGAAAGTGTTAGTTTCTACCATGTCGCTTCCAGCATCAAAATATCCTTTGTGAATGTTTCGAATGATTTCAGGGCGAGTAAGGCTGAGTAAGTCATTGTTACCCTTTAACTCATCAGGATGTTTTTTGAAGAGATCTCCTCGGAAATCATCTTCTGTAAGTTTTTCCTGCTGAATCATTGTACCCATTGCCCCATCCATGATCAGTATTCTTTCAGAAAGGACTTTTTTTAAGTCCTCCTCATTTGGCCTGCTTTTTGAGAAGTTTTTCATTTTTACATATCAAGATATCATGATATCTTGATATGTTTTGAGGGCAATCCGAAAAATAAAAAACAATTTCTTTGCCAACTAAATGTAAAATGTCTATGAGAATCTTTTACGGGACGTAGCGTAGTCTGGTTAGCGCGCCTGCTTTGGGAGCAGGAGGCCGTGAGTTCGAATCTCACCGTCCCGACCACTCTTCTTCTAATGCAAATCAGGCATTAAAAATAAGTTTAGATATGATTCTGGATTACGAGGAACTCGCTTTTTCTTCAGAAAAATTATTGGTTTCCTATGTTCCTGATTCTAGTCAATGGATTCCTTTGTTATTAGAAAAATTACAGAAGAACCTTTCAAACTGTAAAAAGAGTCACAAATTCAATGGCAGATGGGAAAACTTGTATTTGGATATTGATACAGTACCAGAAGCAAAAATTCCCATAAAATTTGCCAGAGAGTTAGCATTGAAGATTTGGGATAAAAATTCTCTGGCTTTATTTATCTCAAATGATGAAACCAAAAATTGCCTTCCGCCTTTCTGGTTTAATATTTCAAAGAAAGACGATTCAACCGGATTGCATGATCATTCACAAACTGCAATTTTATCGGGAGTAGTGTACTTGAAGGCAGCAAAAGATTCTGGAAATCTTTATTTCAAAAAAGATAATGAGATTGAAATTGAACCTGAGATTGGAAAACTCGTTTTATTTCCTTCACATTTAAAGCATGGAGTTCGTGCTAATAAGTCTAATGTTGAAAGGATTTCACTCGCTTTTAATTTACAGCATTTCCCTTTGATAAATAGAAATTTGTGAATAATTTACATGTTTATTTATTTTTCTTACTAATTGGAATGGATTTAACCGATTATTTTTTAGATTTTCATTGAGATTCTTCCAATAAAGTAACAAACATATTACTTCTTAAAATTTCTATTGCCTTTACTATTAATTAACTCAAATGAGTTCCCCACCCGATTCCTTTCAAGAAATTGAATCTGCCGTAGTCCGTTTTGCCGGTGATTCTGGAGATGGTATGCAAACCGTTGGCGAGCGATTCACTGATTCCAGTGCTTTCGCTGGTAATGACATTGCCACATTACCAGACTTTCCGGCGGAAATTCGTGCACCTGCTGGCACCCTTGCTGGCGTGTCCGGTTTTCAACTACAATTCGGTAGTCGTAAGATTCTCACTCCAGGAGATGAACCTGATGCTCTAGTGGCCATGAATCCTGCGGCTTTGAGAGCAAATATTGATGACTTACCAGAGGGTGGGATGCTAGTCGTCAATATTGATTCTTTTAAGAAAATGAATCTCAGTAAAGCGGGCTATGAAAGCAACCCACTTGAGGATGAAGATTTTAGAAAGAAATTCCATCTTGTGGAGTTGGACTTAACCAATTTGACGAAGGATGCTCTCAAGGAGAGTCCCTTGAAACCCTCAGACAAGGCTCGCTGTAAGAATTTCTTTGCCCTTGGATTCATGTATTATGTTTACGGTAGACCCTTGGAACCAACCTTGAAGTTTTTTAACGACAAATGGTCCAAACGACTTCCCGATCTCGCTGATGCCAACTCGAAAGCATTGAAAGCGGGCTATAATTTGGGTGACACTATGGAAACTGCCAGAAACCGTTACCAAGTTTCCAAAGCCCCTGCAAACCCCGGTTTATATCGGAAAATTTCTGGAAATGAAGCACTCGTTTATGGTTTGGTAGCAGGTGCTCAAAAATCAAAAAGAGAACTTTTGTACGCGGGTTATCCAATTACCCCTGCTTCACCCATTTTGGAAGGTCTTTCTGCGCTTAAAAAATATGGAGTTAAAACTCTGCAGGCAGAGGATGAAATCTCGGCTATGGGAATGGCGATTGGAGCAAGTTTTGCCGGAGATCTTGCAGTGGTTGCCACCAGTGGCCCTGGAATGTGTTTAAAAAGTGAATTTATTGGGCTTGCATCCATCACTGAACTCCCTGTCATCATTATTGATGTGCAACGGGGTGGCCCTAGTACGGGATTACCTACAAAAACTGAGCAGAGTGACCTCCTTCAGAGTTTGTATGCAAGACATGGAGATTGTCCTCTCCCAGTGCTTGCAGCCCATTCTCCATCCGATTGTTTTGAGTGTGCAATGGAAGCAACTAGAATTGCACTCAAATATATGACTCCAGTAATTTTGCTTAGCGATCTTTATGTAGCAAATGGTTCGGAACCATGGCAGATTCCAAATGTAGGCGATTTACCTGAAATCGAAAATCATTTTGCCAAGGAAGGGGAAGAGTTAATCGTATATAAGAGAAACCCTGAAACCCTTGCCCGTACACAAGCTATACCTGGACAAGTAGGATTAGAGCATCGAATTGGAGGACTGGAAAAATCAGAAGACGGAGGAGTAAGTTATGATCCGGAAAATCATGAAAAAATGACCCAGCTTAGGTCTGATAAAATAGATGGGATTTCGAAGAGTTATGATCCAATTGCAATTCAGGGTGAAAAATCCGGAAAGCTCTTAGTAATTGGATGGGGTGGTACATATGGTGCTATTTCATCGGCTACAAAAATGTTACAAGATGAGGGGTTTTCTATCAGCAGCATTCATCTAAGACATCTGAATCCGTTGCCCAGTGACTTGGGTGAAATCTTGTCTGCCTTTGATAAGGTAATGGTTCCAGAGCTGAACTTAGGACAGTTAAGTACCATACTAAAGTCGAAGTTCGTTAGGGAAGTCATTGCCTATAATAAAGTACAAGGAAAACCTTTTAAAGTTACGGAACTTAGAGAAGAGTTTCTTAAGCATATAACTACTTCTTGATTGAATTGATATGAGCACAATAACTGAAGAAGAATCCCTTACAAAAAAAGATTTTGTGACACCCAATGATGTCAGGTGGTGTCCTGGTTGCGGGGACTATGCCATACTCAATGCGGTGCAACGTACCTTACCTGAGTTGGGTATACCAAAAGAAAAGTTTGTAGTTGTTAGTGGAATTGGATGTTCAAGTCGTTTCCCTTATTACATGAAAACTTATGGATTTCATACAATTCATGGTCGAGCACCTACAGTAGCAACTGGAATAAAGGTCGCAAATCCTGATTTATCGGTCTGGATGATTACAGGGGATGGCGATGGCTTGTCGATTGGAAGTAATCATTTGCTTCATTTACTTAGAAGAAACTTGGATATTAATGTGCTGCTTTTTAATAATCGAATCTACGGATTGACCAAGGGTCAGTACAGCCCAACTTCAGAAGTTGGAAAAAAAACCAAAAGTACTCCTGTTGGATCCGTAGATTATCCAGTTAACCCACTTCTTTTCGCTTTGGGAAGTGAGGCCACATTTATTGCTCGAACCACAGACACGGATCAAAAGCATATGATTGAAACTTTCAATGCAGCTCAAGCTCATAAGGGTACTTCCTTCGTTGAAGTTTTTCAAAATTGTGTGATTTTCAACAATAAGACATTTGATCCAGTAACTGGAAGAGATGTTAAAAGCGACCAAGTGCTGTATTTGGAAGAGGGGCAACCCCTTCTTTTTGGACAAGAATCTAATCAAGGGATTCGCTTGAATGGTTTGGATCCAGAAATTGTGACTGTTAATTCAGAAGAAGATAAATCCAAGCTTATGATCCATAACTCGAAAAGTCCTAATGTTGCTTACCCCACGCTTTTAGCACAAATGACCTATCCAACTTTCCCAACTCCTTTAGGAGTTTTGAGGCAGTTGGAAGGGAGAGAAACCTATGAAGACTCCGTAGTTGGTCAAATCAAAGCATCTCAAGCAAATGGGGAGGGTTCTTTGCAGGAGCTTTTAACTGGTAAAAACTCTTGGATCGTGGAATAAGGTTCCTGCTGTTGACGAAATTTAACTCAATCAATATTTTTTTACTATGGAATTTATCGACGATCCTCAATTTGGACATAAAAAGAACAAACTTCCAGTTTTTATGGTTCCAATCCTAATGTTTGCTATTCTACTGCTTGGAATTTTCGCATCCAAATTGTATGTGGATAGCGTACTTTACCCGACAGATGAAGATTCTCAGAATTGAGCTGAAATATTCTCAATATTGTTCAGTTGAGCAATAATCCAATTTATTTTTTCATTTTGTTTGGATAGGATTTCCTTGGTTCCATAGACCTTGGTAAATTATTTCTCCGTTTTGGGAAAATAGTGTTCCAAATCCGTTTTCTTTTCCCTCTAAAAATTCACCAATATAAATTTTTCTGCTGGGTTTTTGTATCTTACCTTGGCCGTTAGGTTTTCCATTTGAGAATTGCCCCATATAGTTCGAAGCGTCGGGTAGCTTGATACGAATATGTTTTCTATTCTTTTTAGAAGAAAGCATTTTCTGATTTTGACTTTTGGTTTCTCGAATCCTTTTTTCAAGATTTTCGATTTTAGAGTTAATCGATTTAATCTTAATTTCTGGATGTTGATCCATTAGCCTTTTTAAATCTAATTTGTTCTCGATTGATTCACTATTTTGAAAAGCTAACTTGTAGGCTGCAATTGCATCGATGAATTTTTCTTCTTTTATAAAAGCTTCCGCTAAGGAAGTTAGTGAATCCACTTTTCCCAATGCATACGCTTTTAAATACCAATCTCCTGCTTTGGATATATTCACTCTAGTTCCAATTCCATCCCGATAAGCACGAGCAGTATATTGACAAGCTTCCGGATTTCCCTGAAGCGCAGCTCTTTTCATCCAATAAAGATAAAAATATGAATCTTTTGAAGAACTATTGAGAAAAGTGTGAGCAAGCAGAATTTGGGCTTTTGCATCTCCTTGAGTTGCTAAACTTTCAAGTTGTGGATTTGACCAAAGCGAAGTGGATAAGGGAAACAAAGATAGAAAAAATAATTTTTTAATTTGATCCAAAGAATTTACCGAAAAAACCTTTTTTAGATTTGATATCGACCCCTTCTTTAGGTTCCGATTTCTTGAATTTCCAAAGTTGTAAATTTTCATTCGTTGTCGCATCTCCAATTAGAGCATCATACTTACCTTTTAATTTCAATTCTTGTATGTATATCGCCAGTCCTATTTTCTCGAATGTAGGCAGTGGGGTAGGGTAAGCATTGATCAACCTGCTGGATTTAAGGAGCAACATGATATCAATATCGTAGGCATCTCCAAAATAGGTAGGGTTCCCTAGCACTAGGAGCATCCGACCACCTATGATATCCATAGAGTCACCTCTTTCAGTGGTTATCGTTCCTTTTCCTTCAAGAGGTATAAACTTAAAACCGCCATTTTTCGTTGCTTCGATTATTATTGTACCTTTTCCGCTGAAAGAGGTACTACAATCAATCGTAGAAAAAACGATATCCTTTTTCTCAGTAGTGCAAAATAAAATACTTCCAGAATGAAGCCAAAATTTGTTGGGTTGGATCCATTTCCCAACTGTCATGCTTCCAATTCTCCAAATTTCAGTAGCTCTGCTGATTTCTACCCTTGATCCTTTTCCAGTTGCTAAAACTTGTGATGGAAAAATTTCCGAACCTATTTCTAAATCCGTAACGAGTTTATCTTTTTCTTTGGATTCATCGATAATCTCAACCTTTCCCGCAGTGAAGGTGGTTAATAAACTTTTTTCATCTGCATGTAAAAAAAACGCCGCTGTGAAGACAGCGGCGGTTTTAACCAAAAAAATAAAGTCTCTTATCAAGTTAGAAACGAGCAGACAGACCCAAGCTGGCCCCCGCGTCATAACTCTCATAGTCATAATCTATACCGTCTAGTCCACTAGAAGAATCTCTTGAAGTGAAGCCTCCAAATGCGGATAGTTTGAAAGATTCTGAGAGGGGATAATCTATTTTTAAACTCAAGACATGAGAAAGGTCATCTCTTCCGTCATTTAAGCCTGTATCGTAGGATTTGTAGATAAGCTTATACTTTGGCGAAACCGTAAAGTCACCATAAAGATGTCTCAATCCATATGAAGCTGCTAATTCTAGATTGTCTAGTTTACCAGGGTTCATACCAGCAATAACCAAAGAATCTGTATCATGAGAGGCAATTGAAGCATCAAAAATTGCTGTGGTAGAATCGTTTAAAGAATAGGCCTTCATAACTCCAATATTTGGAGAATAATCTCTGTAATCTTCTGTATCGTTATCAGTGCTGCGATCATTTGCATAAGAAAGACCAATACGGGTTGACCACCCGTTTCCGTACTGTGCAAGGAGGAGAACATATGCACTTGTCGAGTTGTAGTTGAATTGTTCTAGCTCTCCTTCAACATATTCGTTTGTTGTCCAACTACCTCCTATGTATGGGGTGATAACGGCAGAATCCATGTCATAAACACCAAGTCCGGCACCACCGTAGAAAGTGTTTGTCCACATGCCAGTTGGTTGTTTCATGGCAGAAGCTGTGGCTAAAGGATTAGAACGATAAAAGTACTTAGAATCATACCCAAAGTATGAGGATATTCCCTTTTTCTTTAATGATATTGGTCTTTGGGCACCAGTGTCGCTTGCAGAAACATTGCTGGAGCCAGAATTATTGTCTGAGGAGGCAGACAACGGTGCAGGTTGTGGTCTTTCGGTCGAATCCGATCGATTCTGGATATCAGAAGCGTTCTGACCGATGACAACCAGAGGAGTTATGGATAAAAATAAGAGTGATATGAATGATTTCATTTTGGATTAAAATTAAGACAATTAATACTGTTTACGTATTTTTATCGCTGGTGTGCCGTTGGGTAATAGAATGGAAGAGTCATGGTGACCGGGTATTCCATCAAAATGACTGCGCTCAAGTACAGTATCTCCATGAGAAACATTACTCATATTGACGGCACCAACTACTGGAGTGGATTGATCGAAATAAAGAGAACCATCTCTGCTTCTCAGCATAACATCCGAGTTGGAAGGAAAGGAAACATTGCTTAAGTTAAGAGTAATGGCTTCCATGTAAACATCATCAAGACCAGAACCGGAAAAGCTTAAACCGTTAGCTTGAATCAAATCGTTGGCGTAAAGATATACATTGTCGGGGTCATAATGAGGAGAATTGGATTGTCCGACTGTAATAGAAGAATTCGATATGTTGAGGGTACCAAGAGAACCGACAGCCAAATTACCGCCTGCAGTGATGCTCGTATTAGCCAACCAAAGACTGTCTGAAGTTTGGTCTCCAGCTCCGATAGCAAGGTTAGCACCATCATAAGACAAGCTGGCACCATCTATCATAACATTATCCGCAGCTCCAACTACAAGTGCGTTGTCTTCAGCTTTGTTGGTATTTGTGAATTCGACATTACCTAAAACGGTTAAGTCCTTTGCCGCACCAACAACGAGAATTTTCCTCTGGGCGTCCACACCTCCAGAAGTAGTAAGAATGTTTGAGACATCAATCTGAGAATCCGAACCGCTGGATCCAAGTGTGATGTCTGAACCAGGTGCAAGAGAGATGTTGGACATCGGAACGGTTAAGACGGAATTTGTTGCATCAATATCCCCAAATGTTGCTGAACCCGTGAGCGTGGAAAGATAAGAGAGATAGTCTGTGGTGGTGGATGCTGCCGAGAGCGTGCCTGTTCCAGTAAAAGCGGCATACTCACTCCCAAGAATGGATTCAGCAAGAGAAGAACCACTATCGCCAATAGCTCCGTACTCGACGAGAAGCCTTACAAGCTCATAATTGTACCCTGTGCTTGAAAGACTTGCTACGGAGATGGTGGATGGTAATTCGGAGGTGATTACTTGATCAACAAGTAAAGTTTCGGCAACCTTGACAGCTTCGGTCAGGGCAACTTGAATGTTATCAGCACTGTAAGACTCGGATTTAGAAGCAATGACGGCGTTGATTGCGTCGGTAAGGGAAACATTTGTTGTAAGATCATAAATTGAACTGTACGAACTAAGTGCTTCGAGCTGTTCGACAGTATACCCTTCCTCAACAGCTGAAACAGCACTATCTACAGATAGACCACTTTCCAACGCAGTAGAAAGTGAATCGATGTCGCTACCAGCAGCGACAGATGAAGCGGCTTTTACAAAAGATTCAATGTTGAAACTACCACCTGAATTTAGAGCAGTGGCCATTCTCTGAATTTTATCTATTGAGATAGTGAGTGCTGATTTGATAGGAACACCGACTCGAACGAGAGAGACAACGGGGTTACTGTCAGATGTGTCAGGCGGATTCAGAACTGGTTGACTAGCGGATCCTGTAACGGAAGCCTCCGCAGCAGACTCGCCAGAGTCTTGTGAAAAAAGTGAAGCGTTATATGCAAACGATGCACACAAAAAAATAAACAAAGTTTTTAATTTCATAGTTAGGATGTTGCGGATACAAATTTTATGTTAGTGATTCTGATACCTCTCACAAGCTTTTTCTGCAATAAGAATAAATTAAAAAAAAAACGACTATTTGTTGGTGCCGAGGGCGAGATTTGAACTCGCACATCCGTGAGGACACTAGAACCTGAATCTAGCGCGTCTACCAATTCCGCCACCCCGGCTTACAAATAAATCTTACTTCATGGTGGTAAAAACTTGCAATCCAATTAAGCAAAAATTTTTGGAATTGGAGTACGACGATATCCGCTGGGTAATTGGCAAAGATATGGATCATTGTCCGGTGTTTCATCATGATCAAGAAGTTCCGGGGAATCGAAAACATGAGAAATTCGACGAGCGGTTGGACAAAAGATGCGATTTGCAGAAATATTTTTTCCTAGGATGAAAGTCTCCAAAGGATAATGCATGGATTTATATCGTTCCGTGTATTCTTTTAATAGGATTGAATTAATGTTATTACGATTAGAAAAGCAGATGGCGTCAGAAAAATGAGCGATTCCATCCATCCAACTTTGCATATTTTCTTTACCCAATAGATCGCAGTCAACAAATGTAACAATTCTGGCAAGTTTCAAATGTTGATTGTCGTCTAAAATTTTAATGGTTGCTTCGATTTGATCGGCAAATTCGATTTGGTTAGAAAAAAAGAGAAAATGTTCTTTACAGTCCTTAATGATAGGGAATTCAAATGACGAATCTTTCTCATTCCAAGCCCATTTTTTTTGGTCTACACGCGAATGAGACCAATCAGTTGGCAATAAAATTATCGCATTCGTTTTAGGGTTTGTATCAAGGGACAATGAAACTGTTTCTAGCGAGTGAGAATTTGGGGTGTTGATTACGAGGTATAATAATCCGGTCATGCCTAATTTTATAGATTAGGAAAAGATGCACATTGGGCATGGTGAAGCATTTGATGGTCAATTAAAACTAATGCAGTCATGGCTTCTACGATGGGAACGGCTCGTGGTAAAACACATGGGTCGTGTCTTCCACGCCCAATCAATTCGGTCTCTACACCATGTTGGTCAACCGTTTTTTGTTTCTGTAGAACCGTTGCGGTTGGTTTGAAGGCAACCCGAAAGTACAGCTCCTCTCCATTGGTAATTCCTCCTTGAACACCACCTGAATTATTGGTTTTGGTTTGCACCTTTCCGTCCCGATTTTCAAATAGATCATTGTGTTCAGAACCTTTTAAGAAAGTACCTCCGAAACCACTACCAATCTCGAAAGCCTTAGTAGCTGGAAGAGAAAGCATAGCTTTAGATAATTCCGCTTCGATCCGGTCAAAAACTGGTGCTCCAAGACCAATCGGTAAGCCAAATACTCTGCAAATTATAGAACCGCCAACAGAGTCACCCGATTTTTTCATTTTTAAAATCCGCTCTTCCATGATTTTCGCGGTTTCTAGATCGGGACATCGAGTTGGAGACGCTTCGACTTCGTCTAAACTGGGTGGGTTCTGAATATCTGGACATTTGATGTCGTGAATTCTTTCAACATAGGTGCATATTTTTACATCACTTCTCGACAGTAACTTTTGCGCGATGGCACCAGCAGCAACCCGAGCTATTGTTTCACGAGCTGATGATCTTCCGCCACCCTCATGATTCCGAATTCCGAATTTGGACTGATAGGTGAAATCTGCGTGGGAGGGACGAAATTTCTCTTTCATTTCGTCATAGGCTTGTGGTCGAGCGTCTTGATTTCGAACCAACATTGCAATCGGAGTCCCTAGTGTTTTGCCTTCAAAAACCCCAGATAGGATTTCAACTTTATCAGCCTCATTCCTCGGCGTTGTTATTTTGCTTTGTCCGGGGCGACGCCGATCAAGAAATGGTTGAATGTCATTTTCATCAAGGGGTAATCGAGGGGGACATCCATCAATAACTACTCCAATTCCCCCGCCATGGCTTTCCCCCCAAGAGGATATACGAAATAATTTGCCGAATGAATTTCCCATAAGAACAATTCTTGGAATATCTGTGACGAAGGCAAAACAATTCAAATCTGTCCAATATCAAAGTTTTGGAATATAAAATACATTATTTCTAGTCACTTTTTATCAGGAATTTTTAAGGCAGGGATTTTAGAAATTATTTGCCAGAATGAAATTTTTAAAATATCAATTAATTTAAGGTCGGGTCCCATGCGACGCGTCTCAAACGAACCCCGTCAGGTCCGGAAGGAAGCAGCGGTAGTTGTGAGAAGCATGTGCTGTGGGGTGCCTGGCCTTTTTTGTGGCACCCAAAAATTGATTAAATCTCGACTTTGGCTTGCCTGCATGAGTACAAACAAACATTGATGTAAATAGTGACGATCTCATCTTACCAAGTAATTGCTCGTAGGTGGCGCCCAACCCAATTCTCGGAATTGGTGGGGCAAGATCATGTTGTCCGCACTCTCGGTAACGCAATCGAGATGAATCGAATTGCACACGCATATCTCTTTGTTGGTCCAAGGGGTACGGGTAAAACAACCTCAGCAAGATTGTTTGCAAAATCGTTGAACTGGGAAGATGGACCTTCCTTAGAAGTACCTGAAAATTCTGAGATTGGAAAAACAATCATGCAGGGTCGTTGTCTTGATGTAATCGAAATCGATGGAGCTTCAAATAATTCAGTCGACCAAGTTCGAGACTTGAGGGATGAGTGTCAATACGCTCCAGCTCAATGCAGATTTAAGATCTATGTCATTGATGAAGTTCACATGCTTAGTCAGGCGGCTTTTAATGCTTTACTTAAAACTTTGGAGGAACCTCCTCCTCATGTGAAATTCGTTTTTGCTACAACTGAATCCAACAAAGTTTTACCTACAATTGTTTCACGGTGCCAAAGGTTTGAATTTCGATCCATTCCAGTAGATTTAATTGTGTCTAAATTGTCTCAAATATGTGAAAAAGAGAAAATAGTAGTAGATGAAAAAGCACTGAATGCGATTGCTAGAATGGCACAAGGTGGAATGCGTGATGCACAGAGTATATTAGACCAAATGATTTCATTTTGTGGTAAGACGATTACTCAGGAAAATGTGCTTGATGTGTACGGTTTGGTTTCAAGAGACCGTATTGTAAGATTAGGGCAAAATATCTTTGAGGGAAATTTCAAAGAAATCCTGGAGGAGTCTAATTCTTTTGCCACTGAAGGAGTGGATTTTTACCGGGCCCTATTAGATTTGGCAGATTACACCAGGGAATATCTAACAGATTGCCTTAAAGGTGATAGCAAGTCATATCCAGAGCAAGCGGTTCGAGTCTTGGACGCCTTAAAGCAAGGAGAGGATTTAGTACGCTCTGGTTTGTCGGAAAAAACTAACTTTGAGGTCACATTGCTGCGGTCTGTGGAAGCAGGAAAGTCGAAATCGATCGACAAAGTAATTCGAGAAATTTCTGTTCTATTATCAGATCAATCTAAAAAAAAAACATCAAACCGAACGAATGATTTAAATACCGAAACTGCACTTTCCTCCCCATCAATAGAAGAGGTAAAACTACCTAAAAAACAGACAGATTCGATTTTAAAGAACAAAACACTAGATTCACAATCTGTAGATTCCTCAGAAATTCTCGAAAATATTTATTCTTCTGGTGTTAATGAGTTAGTGAATTCTAAAACTAATGAAGACGAAGGAAATAAAAACATCCCTACATCCCAAGTAAATTCGCCCAACAATATAAAGGATATAAACAGGGACCCTATTGTAGTTGCAGAAAGAGTAGGGGAGTTGCCCAGTGTGATTAAAGATTTTATGGCTACAAAGGTACGTGCGGACTTCGTCTCAATAGAGAAAATTGATCCAAATTCCTTAATTTAAAAACGAATTAAGGGATTAATTTATCCACTTCATCCGAGCGGATCCATCCTTTTTTGCCATTATTCTCATTGTGTACCAAGTACCACTTCAATCCTTCTTTAGTTTTGTGTTCATGCATGGTCTGGTCATCTTTTAGATGAATCCACAGGCTTTCCCCTGGACTTACAAATGTGTTAGCAGAGCTTCCTTTCCCAGCAAATCTACGGAGAGGAATTTCATTTGATAGATTGTTGTCTGAAATTTCAGGAGAAATGACAATCAATTCGCGTTCAAGCTGATGTTGCTCTTGTTTTGTCGATAATATTGCCCAGGATCCAAATGCCAAAGAAGATATCCAAATAATTACTGGAACTAAAAATTTTTTCTTCTCCCAACCAACAAAATAAAAATATGAGAGGACAAGAGCACCTATCCAGAAAAAAATGGTAGTAGTAATAATCCAAAATCCAAAGAAGTCAGAATTTAGATAAAGTGTTAACTGACTTGATTGATTTGGGGAAATATTTGCTACAGTTAATGCATAAGATAGATTTCCCTTAATTTCACGATTGGATGGGTCTAGTAATAAAGCTTTTCTGTAATTGGAAATTGCATTTCCATATCTCTTGGTCTTGAAATATAAATTCCCTAAATTCCCGTATAGATTTGCTGAGTGAACTTCTTTTGAGATTGTTTCGTAGAGATTAATAGCCTTCTCTAATTCACCAGAAGCTTCGGCTCTTACCGCTTCGTAAAAGAATCTATTTTCATCACCCGCTTGTGATTTTTGAAAGAATAGCAGGAACAGTGAGCTAAAGAAAATTTGAAATAAAACTTTCATTTTATTTGCTTCAGGATTTCTACAGCACTTTGATATTCTTTTTTAAGTTCGATTTTTGATTGATTGCTACTTCCGAACTCATAATCGTCGATCCTTAAAAGAGAATCCTTTATTTTATTAAGGCTATTAGATTTCAAATTAATTTTAATAAGCGAATCCAATAGTTCTTGGCTAGAAAGAGAAGAGGGGTTCGGATGCTTGTTCAGGCAACCGACCTTGAATTGTATTAGAGACCTGTAGGATCGATAAAATCCAGATGGATTGTTGATCGAATAGCTTTTCTTCAGTTCCTTTAGCATCTTTAATTCAATTTGTCTATCGCTCTCAATTCCTAGTGTCCTTTTTTTGAATCCAAAAAGCGTAATGGTAATCATTATCATCATGGGGATGCATTGTAATCCCCAGTACCAAAAAGAACGAAATACATTATCTGAAGTAAAGTCATCTTTCCAAGTTCCTGGATCACTTTCCGTTTGAAAAAGGGTATTCTGGACTTTTACGGTTTTTTTCTCTTTTCCTTCTTCAAGGTTAACTTTATTAGGTTCGATCCATTGCTCACCTGGGTCAACTTGGATTTTAAGTTTTTCCCTCGGTATTGATTGGTATTGTTCAATTTTGGGATTGAAAAATGCGAAGTCTGGAGTGGGTAAATCAAGCGAACCAGATACGAGGGGGGTAATGATATATTCAAAAAGTTGAGTGCCGGTATATTTAGTCCTTTGGTCGCCAGAAAAAGAAAAAGCAGGTGAGCCAATTTTAAATTCTGAGTTTCCCGAAAGAGAAGGTGCAGGCATGGCAGAAAAATTTCCCATTCCAGAAATTGAGAAAGTCAATCGAACTGGATCTCCAAGAGAAACATTTTGGGCGTCTATGGAGACCGATGTCTCAAATGTCCCGATTGCACCTTCAAAAAATGAAGGTCTGCCATTCATTGGTAGCGGTCTGATTTCAATTTTTTCTTCATTCGATTTTACTTGAATCGATTCTTCTCTTCCAAAGCCAAAAAAAGGATCGTTAAAGAAGGGGCTATTAAATGGTGAATTCCTCCTGTCGTTCGTTCTGATTCTGACATTTGAATGATATGCTAGTGAGTGCTTGCCTGGGATTGCTGCAGTTAAACCAACCGTCCACGTATAAGAGGAGTAATTTTTATTAAATCTTTTGACATTCCTTTTCTCACTGGGTTGTCCTAATTCAGTTAGAGAAAAAGCTTCTCCGACCTTCACTGGAGCATTCTCGATCCGGGTAAATGGCATCCGATCCCACAAAAACAAACTTATATCCGAAACAATGGTTTCGCCCTCAAACAAGTATTTTCTAGGCAGTGAAAATTCGATAAATGCAGCCTGCTTTAGATTTTCCTCTTGTTGGTTTTTTTTCTGCTGCCTCAACAGATCGCCCTGGCTTGGAGACAATACTGTAAGGGTGGTGCTAGGGACCTGGTAATTTCTGCCTTCAATATCTATTTGCCACGAAGGGACTTGAAAAGTCCCTTCTCGTTTGGGCTTTGTTAAGAAACTAAGTTCAAGGGTTACCGAAGACACTCCATTTACAAGGCTTACTTTTCTAAAAGTTTGAGGACTATTTGAAATTTCCAATCCAGAAACCGTAGGGATGCTTCCTTTTGGAGAACTTTGAGATCCCTCGATAATTACCTTATAAATGCTACTGTTACTCAGGGTAATTGTATTTGGTTGAAATGAGGATTTAATAGCGACCTGAGCGAATGTATTAGAATTTAGAATTACGAAGAAAAATCCAGGAAGAAATATTTTCCAGATTATATCGCATCTTTTATGAAAAATTGAATTCAACTAATAATCCCTCCCGTTGATCGGAACCTGTACGGGTTCCCCGTCTTTGCTCAGAGGGTTACTTTTTGATTCCATTTCTTGAAGGAGTCTTTCATATAAAGCATTAACTTCTGCGTTTACGGCTTCATTTTCCTGTTCTTTGGGTTGAGAGGGTTCAGGTTCTTGACTCTGAGAATCACTCGGGTCTTGCGATTGATTTTGTTTTTCCGAGTCATCTTGAATTCCGAAATCAAGATTACTCGAGCTCATTTCAAATTCTGCCGATGTAAAATACGCTTTTTTTTCCTGGATTGGGAAGGTTATGTTTGCATCAGGATTACTGGGAGCAATGCAAATCGAATGTTGTCCAGGAGGAATAGCCTGTCTGTAATTTCCGTTTTGACTCGGATTAAAGCGTGTTTCGTTCTGATCCAATTGAAAATTACCATTTGAATCCAAAAAAAGTTGAGCTGCATTATATCCTGATTCACCTTGATCCTCCTGCCCATTTCCGTTTTCGTCTAACCAAACTTTTCCGGATATGGTTGGAGCCGCTCGATATGGAATTCCTAGAGTCGTTTTACCTGGACTGTTTAGAATAATTGAATGATTTAACGAAGAATCTCTGTTCAGAGGCGGAGGAGGTGGTGGAAATAAAGGCACCAGCAAAGAATTACCACTCTGATTATTTTCGTTCAAACTCGAAGCAATGGATATTTTAGAAGGGTAACTTCCAGATATCCATTCAAAAGCGAATTTACCATTCTCATTCGTAGGAATACTGGGCTCTGTACTGGCATTCCATTCTCCATTGTTGTCTTTATCCCAATAGACTTTTCCGTTTAGAGTCGGCTCCTCACTCTGCATTATACCATCACCATTCAAATCTCTCCAAATGAAACCTTTGATGATGGAAACTAGAGATTGAATCCTCTGTTCAATTTGCCTCTCTAGTGATTTAAGATTGTTAACTGCTTTAGGGTTATCGTTGAGTTCAATTGATGAATTGTAAAAATTAATTGCTTGAGTCCAAGCTTTTCTCGCTTCTGCAACATTTTGGGTATCTAGCCAACCATTTGTTTTTTGATAATAAATATTCCCCAGAGCATTAAGTGCGATTGATTGCAAAGCTGGCTTTTCATATGATGCATCCAGAGCTTGTTCCAAATAAGATTCTGCATCATCTAAAAATCCAGCTTCAAGTGATGCAAGGCCAGCGTTCAGTAATAATCTGGGTTCAATATACTTGTTGGCAATTTGAGAGGCGTTAATTTCCATAGAATAGAAGTTGGCAGCAGCCTGAGGATTTCCTTTCCTTAATTCTTCTTCAGCTCTCTTTACATTGTCTTGCTTAAGGCAACCAATGAGAAAAAAAGGAAGTGTAATAATCAAGGACTTTAAGATTCCTCTTTTAGCTGAGGGAGTGAGAATTTCTAAAAACAATAAAAGCAGAGCAAAAAGGATAAAGGGCTGAAATCTTTCGATGGGTAATTCAGTCGAAAATTGCTCTCGCTTACGCCTTACACCTTCTTCTTGAAGAATATCAAAAGTTTTCGCCAAGCCCTCACCAGTAGGGCCCAGTTTAAAGTATTTGCCTCCGGTTACAGCTGCTAAATTTTTCAGAGATTCAGAATCCATTTTAGTTGATATCGTCTTTCCTTCTCTGTCCTTGAGGAAATTACTAGCAGGTTGGTCGACCGGATCTGTGGGGATAAATGAACCACTTTCTGAGCCTACACCTATACAGAAAATTTTTATTCCATCCTTTTTGGCTGTTTTTGCTCTTTTTAAACCTTCCCCCTCTAAATCTTCGCCGTCAGAAAGTAGTACTAAGAAACGATCATTGTCCTCTTTGGCAAAAGAGCGGGATGCTTCATCAATAGGTAAAGCCAAGTTAGTGCCTGGGGTCTTAATAATTCCGATTTCCAGTTGATCAAGAGTTTTGAGGAATGCCTGATGATCCAATGTAAGAGGGCATTGGAGAAAGGAGGACCCTGAAAAAGCAATCAGTCCAAGCCGATCGCCTTTGACTTTTTCCAGTAAATTGGTGATGCCAAGCTTAACCCGTTCGAGACGGTTTGGTTTGACATCTCGTGCAAGCATACTTTTCGACACATCAACCGCAATAAGAATGTCAATTCCCCGAGGATCCGATGTTCTTTGTTCGACTCCCCATTGAGGGCGGGCCAGAGATAGGAACATTAGCACCAAAGCGATAAAAATCATAAAGAATTTTAAATTGCTTTGGGTTTTAGAAGCCTTTGGTATCAGTTTTAGATATAGTTTCTTTGATATGAACTGGTTCGTTTTCTTGAGCTTTGCTTTCTCGGAAAAACGAAAAAGAAACAAAATCAAACAAAGTGTGACAGCCCCAAGGTATAAAATTTTGAACTCGGCAAACATAATCAGGGGATCTTCATTAGTACACTGCGCGACAATACAATCTCCAACACTAAAGTAAAAACTGCAATTCCAAGAGTCCATTGGAATAGATTTTCGTACAAGGCATTTACCTTTAGTTCGATTTCAGTTTTTTCTAGTCGGTCGATTTCTTCATAAATAGAAGAAAGAGCTTTTTTGTCTTTTGCCTCGAAGAAGAGAGCATTCGTTTTTAGGGAGATACGCTTGAGTATTTCTTTATCCACAGGATAGTCAGCAACTTGTATGACAGGTTTTCCATTTGCATATCTAAGTAAATCACGGGTTGAGGGATCAAAAAGGAAAGTTCTGGTCCGACTGTTAGAGCCTATGGCAATTGTATAAATTTTTATACCATCTTTTGACGCACCTTCTGCATAAATTAAGGGGCTGTTTGGGGGCGGTGGCTCGTCCTTTCCATCTGTTAAAAGAATTAATATTTTTGATTTGGATTTTAAAGGTCTTAGTCTGTTTATTCCTTCAGCTAATGCTGATCCAATGCTTGTGCCGGTTTGCTTAGTCAAACCTACACGAAGGCGTGAAAGGTTCCTTTGAAGATGTTCTTGATCCATAGTCAATGCACTTACCAAATAAGGATTTACAGAAAATGCCACTAGTCCGATCCGATCCGAACTTCTTTTGCTTATGAAGTCTTGGAGTACATCTTTCACGACATCTAACCGTGTAACTTCTCCAAGTTGTTCATCACTCATGTCCAACGCAAGCATTGAAGCAGATAGATCAATTGCTAATACGATATCTATTCCGCTGGATTTAATAGATTCCGTACTTTGATCCAACTGAGGTCTCGAAATACTAACAATTAGAAAAAAAATCGTACAATATCTGAGAAAACTAGTGATCCACAGATATTTTACCTTACCCTGTTTTTTCTGATTTAAAGCATATACAATACTCGAAAAACGAATGCTTGGGATGCTTTTCAATTTCCTTTTTTGTATCCACAAAAGCAAAGGGATTAGAATTAGCAGAAAGAGCCATAATGGTTCACCGAATTGAAAGTTCTGAAGCTCACTAACATTCATGCTTCTTTCGAATTCGAACTGGAAGAGTTTTGCCTTTCATCTAACAGTTTCGCATGCGTATCCTTAACAAAATGTAAAGCAAGTTCTAGAAGTTGCTCGGTTATGGTTAATGAGAATTCTTCTTTGGAATACTTGATCCGATCTCCCTGCTCTATGAATTCCATCAGTGTACTCTCATAGCGATTTTTGAAAAATGAATGAGTTGCAATTTCTCTCATGAATTCCTCACCGGTAAGCTCCATAGCTGGAAGTTTAAAAAGTCTTTCTACATAAACTCTAAGGATTTCTGAAAGTCGGAATACAAATGGTTTTGGATCTCCAATCTTTTCATTTTGGAGTTCACTAATTGAGCGAATTGCTTCCTCGAAAGGGTCAACTGGAAGAGCAACTTCCTTCTCTTCCAAGTTTAATTTTTTTTTCTTTATGAATCTCCAAACAATAAAAGCTAAGGTGATTGTGAGAATTGGCATTAAGAACCAATAAAGATTTTCTTCAAAAATTTGGGTTATGGTTTTATAAACAGGAATTGGGGAATCTGTTTCTAGATTTAATTCTAATAAATACGATGCTGATTTTGAACTATATAGAAGAGAGTTCATTATCCGTGCCTCCTGCTTTTTCTCATTTGAAAAAAGTTTTTTAGTATTTTTACGAAATCACACTCGGTAGAAAATGAAAAGAAGTCGATGCCCCTTCTCTGGAATCTTTGTGTGAGTCGGTCCTGAACCACCTTTTTTTGTCTACGATATTCTTCTTTAAATAAGGAATTGCTCGAATCAACAATTAGTTGTTCACCTGTTTCAGCATCCTCTAGCTGAACTAATCCAATATCCGGGAATTTATCTTCACCTTCATCAAATACTTTTCCGCAAATCAGATCATGTTTTTTTCTTGTAGAAGAAATTTCTTTGAAAAACATATCCTCTGCTGAATGATTATTTTTGGAAACTTCATGGATTATAAAATCTGAAAGCAAAAAAATAACTGCTTTTCTTCTCATAACATTATTCGTGAACCGCATCCCAGCATACAAATCGGTTCCTTTACCTTTATTTTCATGAAATAAGATTTCTCTGAGGATTCTAAGGATATGACGTTGTCCTTTCGCGGGTGGTAAATAGATTTCAATTTGATCTGAAAAAAGAAGTAACCCTACTTTATCTCCATTACGGTTAGCGGCGAACGCAAGCAATGAGCCAAGTTCAGCAATCCTTTCTCTTTTGCTTCGATCGCTGGAACCAAACGATCCACTTTCGCTTATATCTATTGCCAGTAAGATGGTAAGTTCTCGTTCCTCTCGGAATTGTTTAACAAATGGAAGCCCCATCTTGGCGGTTACATTCCAATCAATCGATCTAACTTCGTCACCAGGTTGGTACTCACGGACCTCCTCGAAATCAATCCCTTGACCTTTGAAAGCGGAATGATAAGAGCCTGCTAAAGCTTCGGAAACCAATCGATTGGATCGAATTTCGATTTGCCTAACCTGTCTTAGTATATTCCTTGTGAAATCCTGTTCCGCTTCATCCATGGGAGAGAAATTTAGAGGTTGAAAGGACTAATTAGGGAACTGGTACGGTTTCAAAAATCGTTTTAATTATATCATCAGTCGTAATATCTTCGGCCTCTGCCTCGTAGCTTACAATGATTCTATGTCGAAGAACATCAAAACCGATATCTTTAACATCTTGTGGGGTGACAAAGCTTCTGCCTTGCATAAAGGCATGTGCTTTGGAAGCTAAAGCTAAACTAATTGTGGCACGGGGCGATGATCCAAATCGTATAAATGCACTCATCTCAGATGCTCCGAACTTTTCTGGCGTACGAGTGGCTTGCACGACATCAACCAAATATCCTTTCAATTTATCATCTAAATAGATTTGATCCACAAGGTTTCTTGAATTGAAAATGGTTTCTGCATCCACCACTGGACTAACCTCGTGCTGAACCGTAACATTAGCGTTGGATTCAAGGATTTTCAGCTCTTCTTCCTTATTCGGATAGTCAACAATTAACTTTAGCATAAAACGATCCATTTGAGCTTCAGGTAATGGGTAAGTCCCTTCCTGATCGATGGGGTTTTCTGTAGCTAATACCAAAAAAGGACGAGGAAGCGGAAAGGTCTTCTCTCCAATCGTAACTTGCCTTTCTTGCATGCCTTCAAGCAGTGCACTTTGCACTTTGGCGGGTGCCCGATTTATCTCATCAGCAAGAAGTAAATTCGTGAAGATCGGACCTTTTTTTGTACTGAATTCTCCTTGATTAGGACTGTAAATAAGAGTTCCAATCACATCAGCAGGTAAAAGATCTGGGGTGAATTGGATTCTCTTAAATTGTGCTCGAACACATTGGGATAATGTTTTAACGGCAAGGGTCTTAGCAAGACCAGGGACCCCTTCAAGTAAGACATGTCCATTTGCTAATAGACCTAGTATTAAGCGATCAACAAGATATTTTTGTCCGATTACAACTTTACCCATCTCCTGTCGAAGCAAATCGACCCAGGAGGCTTCTTTCCTGATTCGCTCCTGTTCTTCAGGTGCTGGAGGTTTTGTTGACATTGATGTTGTTTCTTCACTCATATGATTAATTACAAAGAGTAGAGCGTAAGCAATGTCCAGATTTGTCCAAGTTTAAAGATAAGCCTTTTAAAATCAATTTTTCTGCTTGCCGATGACAACTTGCTAAGGATGTTATGTAGAGTAAAGAAAACAACACCATAACACATAAAAAATGATCAAACTTAGTAAGGAATCGAAAACCACTTTCATGTGCTTACTGATTGTTCCAGTCATATGGGTAACTTTAAATCACTTTGGATATTTGGATTATCTAAAGACAAAATCACTAGACTGGAGAATTCAAGCGAGAGGAGAAATAAAGCAATTAGATTCTTTTGAAAGTGGAGATCTCATTCAAGTTGAGAACAACTTGACTCTACCACGCGTGCCTAAAGTTGCTTATGTTAATTTTGATGCCGCGACCTTAGCAATGGATGGGGTTGGGGAGCGTCCTTGGGATAGAGCTTTTTTCCGAGACACTGCTCTAGCATTAATCGAGAAGGGAAATGCACGGGTTTTAGGTTTCGACTTTGGTTTCACTCCCAAGAGCATGTCGAAGATGGTTCCTGTAGAGAATTCATTTCGGAGCGATATGGCAATGGGTGAGTTGGTAAAAAAATACCCAAATCGAGTTGTTTTGGGTTGTTTGTACTCTGGAGTGCAAACTACTTTTGTTAAACCTACTGGAGTGAGTGCTTTCCCACCTTTTTTCTATGACGGATTTTCATTGGAGGATTCGATAAAATCAAAAAAATTTCATTATCCAGAATCTCCAACCTATCCCTTGGTAAATTATTTGGATAATAATTATGTCGGTCGAATGGGTTCATTTACTGTTCCTCCGTTTCGTGC
>JAYYRA010000046.1:0-62076 GCA_036127675.1 Verrucomicrobiota bacterium | reverse complement strand
TGGATTTACAAAGGCCGGTTGGTTTTTCAGATTCGGATGAGCCGCTGATACATTTTTACCTAAAGGAAGCACCGCCTTTATTCGTTTGGCCGAATGGGGTTGCTTCAAGAGTACATGTATATCTACATTTTGATGATCGGGGAGGTTTGTCCTTTCTTTGGTTTTCCGAGTTGCAGGAAGTGGAAAAAAACGAAAAGGGAGTACCGGAACCGGAGGATGAAAGTGAATTGCGAAAAACAAATATAAGCAGTTTCTGCAGTGAAGTCTTTTACTGTTATTATGGTGACGAAGATGACCGGGAGGAAGATATGAAAGAGTGGAAGATTGAAGAAGATCTCGAAGAGAACATTCAATCTGGAAAATTTAGAATTCCTGCCTTCATAAAATTAGTTTTTCGTTGGGATGAAGAAGATTTGGAACGAACCATTACCCTCGCTGTAGAAAGGCTTTCACCCAACGGGTTAGAGGAGGATCCATCTTGAAAATTTCAAATCGGAAAAAGCGAGGTTCGATTTTGATTTTCGTTCTGGTACTTATTGTTCTTTTGTCGGTTATTTCCACTCGATTGATGCAGGAAACGATTCAGGAAATGCGTTATGTAAGTCAGCAGCATTTTCGAGATAATTTAAGGATTCATGCATATTCCCTCCTCGATTTAACCGTTGGAGTACTCAACGAGTTTTCCATGATAGAAAAAACTCTATACTCACCAGATCAGGGTTGGGGGAACCCTATTGAATATTCTGAGATTGAACCCCTTGAAAAGAATATCAAGTGGGAGGTCAGAATATCTGATGAGTCTGGCAAGGTACCTTTCTTTTCCGCACGGGAAAAGGATATGATTTATTTGTTTGCTTCTATGTTTGCAGGTGAAATGAGGGTGGATGAAGATGACGGCCAACCTTTTTACGATGCAATCATGGATTGGCAGGACCCGGATGATGAAGATCGGGATGAAGGTGCGGAAGACGATTACTATGAGGACCTAGATCCCCCCTACTTTACTCCTGGAAAAAAAATCGAGCACTTTGAAGAATTTAGAATGATCAAAGGTTTTGCCTATGACTATGATGATCCAGATAACAGCGGAATTTTTTACGAGGAAGATGGAAGGGAGAATCAAAACTTATCAAATTTTCGTAATTCATTTTCTTTTTTTCATGAGGGTCCGGTAAATGTGAATGGTGCAACGGACTTCTTACTTCGTTTTCTTTGCGGAGAGGATGAAAGTCTCTTTGAAGATTTAAAGGGAGGTCCCAGTTCATCCTCTCAGGAATCCAGTTTCTTTATGTCTATGAACGATCCAGTTTTATCAAGACTGAGCCAAAAAAGTGGAATTCAGCTTGGAACAGTTGCGAGTATGTTTCGAATTGAAATCACGGTTTCCAGAGGAAAAGCAAATTTTCAATTACATGGAATTTTAGGTAGGGAAGGATCAAATCCAGGGTCCAAATCTTCAAAGACTAGAAAAATTACACAATCTCGGAGTCCACAGAATCAAAAAATCAAGTATCCCTTTCGAATTCTGACACTGAGAGAAAACGAGAATTTGATCGACTGAAGCACCGCTTTGGGCTACTTTATAACCTTGAATGGAGGACAATCCTGACAATGGTTCTAGCCTACCTTTCGGAGAACTGCGTGAAATAACCCTACTTATCCCTGGGGAGCATTTCTTTTGTGAGTCTATTTCCTGCTCAGAAGATGTTGAAGATCAGGATTTGGAGGAGTTAGTTTGTCGGGTACTCGAAAATGACGAATTTTCCCCTTATCCGGTCGAGCAACTGGCATGGGGATTTTTTAATGACATTGAATCGGGTAAAATCTTTTTGTTTGCTACCCCATTCTCTAAACTAAAAAATTTAGGTTGGCAGAACTTGGAGCTTTTCAGAAGAGTTTTTCCATCTTTTGTGTCTCTTTTTGGATTGAAGTTTGAACGCCCAACCGTTCGATTTCAATTGTTTGAAGAAACCCTTACAGCTGCCTGTTTTGAAAAAAACTGTTCTGTTCCAAATGAGGTTTTTTCTCTGCCCGTAGAAATAAATGAAGAGGATGCCATGTCAATAGTTAGAGGTAAACTTCTGTCGCTGATCGATCTCCAAAAATATGAAGTGGAGGAGGACACTTTGGTTCTTGAAGAATTTTCAAGAACCAAGGATGGTTTCTTCAAATTTGAACACAAATGGTTCGATGGTAAGGACCCAAGTCTAGAGTTGGATCAAAACTTTCTTTTGGCGGCCGATGAACTATGGAAAGTTGATCTTCGACCACCGGTATTCAAGGAAACGGAACAGAAAAGAAGAAAGTTTTCTCGGATGCGTTGGAAGGGAATGGTAAGTTGGGGGGTGGCAATGGCTGCAGTTTTGGTTTTGTTGGCAGCGGTGAGTTATTTGAGAATTCTTGCAACCGGTAAAGCAGAGGAAGCACAACAAATGTATTCAGAGGTGCCTAAAGTAAGAGAGGACCAAAAACTCCTAGAAAAATTAAGGCAAAATAAGCTTGGTGGAATTGATGTTTTTGGATCGCTTGGAAGACTAGGAACTCATCGGGGATTTGGTAAGGATGGACCGGAGTTGTGGTTTTCACAAGCTC
This sequence comes from Verrucomicrobiota bacterium, assembly GCA_036127675.1. Classification (GTDB taxonomy): domain Bacteria; phylum Verrucomicrobiota; class Verrucomicrobiia; order Opitutales; family Seribacteraceae; genus Seribacter. The sequence goes on along the minus strand of JAYYRA010000046.1, from coordinate 59,484 downwards.
ACTTTGAAAGTCGAAATGAAGTGAAACTTGAGGGAGAGGGAAAGAATGTTGAAGCAATCAATACCTTTATCGAAAATTTGGAAAAGAATAATGTTGCAATAATCAAAAAGAACCGCTCCGGGGAGGAAATGCGTGAAATTGAAAGTGATGGGGGTAAAACGACTTTTGAGATTGAATTCAATCTTATGGAGGAGTCTTCCGAGCAGGCGGTATCAGATGAACCTACCAGTGCTGTTAGAGGGGAAGAAGGATGAAGGCCCTGGAAAAAATATTTTTTAGGCTCTCTGATAGAGAACAAAACCTTCTGGTTTTTACCTTGTGGCTGTTGTTAGTTATCTTGTTGTACAAGATGGTAATAAAGGAAGGGATCAACGAATATTCCACACTCAAGGAAGCAGATCAAAATATGACCCTTTACAGTAAATTTATCGAACAAAAACCCATGATTCGTAAAGCTCTTGAAAAGCAAAAATTGGAACAGAAAAATAAGAGTTACGATAAGAAAAATCTGAGCAACCGAGCCTCCAGTTTAGCTGATCAAGTCTTTCCACAAAGAGATTATCGTGAACTGGATACCATCGAGAGAGACAGGTACTCGCAACACAGAATTAAAATAACCTTCGAAAGGGCAAATTATCCCCAAGTGGAAGAGTATGCCAACCTCATTCGAAAGGAAAGACCCTACATGTTTTTGAGTGAAGTTCGAATCAAACCGAACTATCCGCCAAGAAATCGACCATATGATGAAACCACATACGATGCTACCTTCGAGGTAAGCTCGGTAGAATTTATCAATCAATGAAAGCCATTCGTTTCGCCTGCCTAATCCTTCCACTCTTCACATTAGACCTCTTTACGCAAGTCCCTCTAGAGGCTGAGGATTCTTTGCTCCAACCTGTTACTGCTCCAAGTGATGCTGTTCAAGGTGGAGATGAAAACGCTTTTAGCCTCGGAGCTTTGTCTGACCCCGAAGAATTGGCGACGATCGCAGGTTTAGAGGACCCGATGGAACGACTACGCCTTAGAGACCATGACACCAACATGATCCTCGATATGATTCAAATGATTACCGGTCGATACATACTTCGACCCCAGAATTTACCTGCAGTAAAAATCACCTTTGATAGCATGAATGTTCTGACCAAAAGAGAAACTCTTCGTGCACTGGAAAGTTTATTAGCCATGAATGGTATTGGTATCACGAAAATGGATGATTTGTTTTTCAAAGCGGTTCCTGCCTCTGGAATTAACGTTCATGTTCCGATTTGGCTTGATGGTCCTGCGAGCGATCTTCGGCCCAGTCAAAGAATTTATGTCAAATTGTTTCATCTTGAATACGCACCAGCTCTCGAAGTACGTGAACAATTGAATCCTTTTGCTACCCCAAATGTTGGGTCTTTATTAGTATTCGAAAAAGCAAATAGTATTTTAGTTACGGATTCTCTTTTGAATTTGCAGCGTATGGAAAAACTTCTTTCCACCATTGATAAACCAATCAGTAAGGAAGATTTGGGGATGGAATGGATTGTATGGCCAGTTAAGCATGCTGGAGCTCGGGAACTTGAAAGTAAGTTGAAAGAAATGATTGATGGTAGCTTTAAGCCCTTTTTGGGTGGTACAACGAAAGTGGATTCAGATGACAGGACGGGCAAATTAATTATTGTTACTCGAAGAGAGAATAAAGAAACCTTAGAATTTATTTTGGACACCTATGATGCCCCAATAAAGATGAAGACCACCAGCAAGCTCTTTAAGCTTCAGCATGCAGAATCCAAAGACATTCAATCGATATTGGATGAGGTGATTAAAAATCAGCAACGAATCAAGCAACAAATTCAAGGAAGAAAAACATCATCTGCAAATAATGCTCCCCAGCCTGCTTCGGGTTCCGTTCCCGGAAAACCAAGTTCTAATGCTAAAACTACCGTTAACGATTCAGGAGGAGGTGATGGAGCCCATGAATTTAGCGATTTCATTACTATTTCATCCGATGAACGAAGCAATGCGATATTGGTATATGGGACAAAGGAAGACATTGAAGAGATTGGTCGAATGATTAATTCCTTGGATGAACCACTTCCTTTGGCTCGAATTGATACGATTTTCGTAATGGTTGATCTTACCGAACAAAATCAAAGAGGAATTGATTCTCTACTTGGTGGATTAGAATGGTCGAAATATGCAAGGGGTCCAAGAGCAGATGGTTTATTTGGCGAACCTGTTTCAACTACAACGACCGGAGATAGTTCACTAGGCTCGGACGGTGATGTTACCGTCACTCAAGTACAAAATGAAACCATGCAGGGAATATTGGGAGTTCCTGGTTTGAATACTACGGTTCCCTTCCAACTTCAAAATTGGGAACTTACTGGAATTCGATGGGATCAGATTTTTGCCCTATCTTCAGAGAGGAATGATGTTCGAATTTTCTCTACACCTTCGTTGATGGTTTCCCATAATGCTCCAGAAGTTCATATTTTGATTGAGGACGAAAGAAACATAGTTGTGCCTACATACTATGGAAATGTTTCCACAACTGAGGGTTCTAACACAGGGCAAAGAGATCAAATTACTGCAAAGACCGAACTACAGATTAAGAAGCCAAAGATTGGTCTTCCTTTGATGGATGAGAACGGAACCATTATTTCCAGGGGGTCAATTTTTATGGAAGTAGAAGTTAAGGCTGAAAAATTCGACGAAACCCAGAGCAATACCTACCAGGGGCAATCTCTGCCGGGTAAGAAGGTAAGAGAGGCAAAATCATTGGTTACGATCCGGGATGGAGAAATCATTGTTTTGGGAGGACTTCAAGAGGTACAGGTGGATTCCACCGAATCAAAATATAATCTTCTAAGCGATATTCCGTATTTTGGAGAAAAATTCTTTCGACCCAAAACTATAAAATATACCCCGACGGAATTGCTGATATTTCTGCGCCCCACCATCATCAAACCGGATTTTGATGAAACCGCGGAGAATATCAATTCAATCGATACTCGAATCGAAGGGAATTATGCCCCTAAGTTTGTTTCCCCATCCGGTAAAATTCTAGGTATGCCAGGCATTAATGGTGAACAAGAAATTTATAACCCAAAAGACCGTCAGGCAAGTCCGCCGGTGCTACTGAGATGATTTATTTTTTCAATAGAAGGTTCTATTGGGGGCTGATGTTGTTCCTTTTGATCCTTATTACTTCATCTGCACAAAGTAATCCATTCTTGAGACCGGGAAGTCAGAATGCCAAGCCTCCAACAGTGGTAAAACCGGCACCGCCGCCTCCATCTCCCACTCCGATCAATTCAAATCTAGAATTACGTGGTTTTTTTAAATATGCTGGGACTTGGCACTTTGCTATATTCGATAAGGTGAAAAATAAAGGATTTTGGCTTAAAAAAGGTGAGAGTTTCGATAACGGAAAAATACAAATTGAAAGCTTCAATCCTGAGACTTCAGTAGTGAAAATGAAAGGGGGTCAAACATTAACCTTAAAAGCTTCAGAGCATAAAGTCATGCCGGTTCCAAGTGCCCAACCAGTTAAGAAGACCAACCCAACCCCTCCCAAAAAATCTCCAGTCCGGTTACCTACTTCCAGTAATTTGCCACGCGTTAAGATTCCTCCGCGAAAACCATCGGTTGCTCGTCCCTGATCTACTTTTTAGATTCTATGATTGCAGAAGACAAAGAAGTTTCGGAAGAAAAAGTGGAATCGAAATCCCATTTGCCGGAATTAGAATTACATCTTGAAGATCACATGGACTGGTGGCCTGAGCTATCAGATTTAGATCGACTGAATGTATTGGCTGCACATCGAGAAGACAGAGCCAGATTGCTTGCTTCCAAAGATTCCAAGTCGGTAGATTCTACTATCAAAGAAATTTCGAGTAGGCTGAAAATTCCGTTTGTAGACGATTTCGAACTTTCTCCAAATCCTACAAAAGTGTTACCTCTAAGGCTAATTCACTCTTACAGTTGTCTTCCTATCGAAAGAAAAACTGAGGTTTCAGCCAAGCCTAAGATCCTTTGCGTAGATGACGAAGAGTCGATTTTAAAGGGATTTCAACTACATCTTAGAGATGATTTTGAAGTCCATTTAGCACAAAGCGGTGATGAAGGATTAGAAATCTTTAAGAAAGAGGGAGACTTTTCTATTGTTTTATCCGACATGCGTATGCCTGGGATGAGTGGGGCAAATATGCTTTCTGAGATAAATAAATTAAACCCTAATATTATTAGTGTTTTGCTCTCAGGATATTCAGATATTGAAACGGCCAAAGAGGCAATTGAGAAAGGAAAAGTATACAGAATTCTTACCAAGCCTTACCCAACTGAAGATTTAATTACCGTTTTAAATCAATGTATCGAGGAAGGAAGTAAGAATTCAGAACTCCCAAAAGAGTCAATTTCCGATCAAAACAAAATGCATCTTTTGACTTTGTGGCCACCAACCAAAAGGATGAGCCGCTGGGTGTATGCCGTTTCGGGTAAAAAACCTATTTGGTATCTTGGTTTACCTGAAAAAGTAACGCGTGCTATTACTGAAAACTTTGGAATCGGTGCAGATAGTTTGGATGATTCTGATTTGGATGAAGAGGGTGATGAAGATCAACAAGATGATTTAGAGGATCAAAACGCAGCGATTATTCGATTTGTTAATGAAGTGATCCTGAAAGCTATTGTAGATCGGGCAACTGATATTCACTTTGAGCCACACAAAGAAACTCTACAGATTCGTTACAGAATTGATGGCCAGTTGGTTCCAGTTCGTGTGCCGGACAATTTAAGAAGCTTTCAAGATGCGATTATTTCGCGGATTAAGATCATGGCCGGAATCAATATATCGGAAAAAAGAAGACCCCAGGGCGGCCGTATAAATTTTAGTCATGGACAAAGCGATCTGGATATTCGGGTATCTACTCTACCGACACTCTATGGCGAAAGTATCAGTCTTCGCCTGCTAAATGAGAAGTCTCAACCCCTTTCCATGCAAGAACTCGGTTTACTCGGTAAAGACGAAAAGAACATCGTTAATGTCCTGGAAAAGCCACATGGGATCGTTTTGGTTACAGGTCCCACGGGTTCAGGTAAATCGACTTCATTAACTGCTTTTATTCGTAGAATTCATAAACCTGAGCGAAGGATCATGACGGTTGAAGATCCGGTTGAATATGAGGTTGCTGGCATCAATCAAACTCAGGTAAATTCTGAGATAGGGTTCACTTTTGCTAGTGCTCTTAGAGAGATTTTAAGACAGGACCCCGATGTGATCATGGTCGGGGAAATTCGTGACCGTGAAACTGCGGACATTGCAATTCGGGCTTCATTGACCGGTCACTTAGTTTTAAGCACTCTCCACACCAATGATGCTCCAGGAGCTATTACCAGATTAATTGATATGGAGATTGAACCTTTTCTGATCGCTTCTTCTGTTGAAATGGTCATTGCACAGAGGTTGGTTCGAAGATTGTGTGCGAAGTGTGCCGTTCCAGCCCAAATGAAAAAAACCGATCTTCAAGCTTCGCTCGCTTTGCTTGGAGTTAATTTAGAGGAATCCAAATTTGGAGATTCAGTTCTCAGGTCGGAAGGTTGTCCGAGTTGTCAGAATTTAGGCTACCGTGGAAGAGTTGGGATATTCGAATTAATGAAGATGAGTGATTCCATTCATAGTTTAGTCATTAAAAGTGCGTCAGCTCCAGATATTCGTGATATCGCTTTGGATGAAGGAATGAGCACTTTACAGGAGACGGGTTGGGCCCAAATAAAGAGAGGGCTTACTACTTTTGAAGAGGTAATCCGTTACGCGGATGGAATGATGGATGAGGATTCAGGCAATGTAGAATCTGCAGTTTTACAAAAGGAAGTTCCTCCTATTTCCGAATTTTCCTAAGCAAAATATGCCTGAATTCAATTATCTTGGAGTTAACTCGAAAGGAAAAACTCTTTCTGGTAATGTCGTTGCTGACAGCCTCAAGGAGGCTAGGCAGAACTTGCGGTCAAACGGGTTGACTCCTCTTAAACTAGAGTTGAGTGATTCAGATAGTTTAGTACAATCAACTCGAATTGCCGGTAAGAAGGTCAACCGTAAGGAAGTTGAGTCATCTAGGATAAAAGGATTCGTTAAAGGTGGTTCAAAGGGGGAAAAAGTAGGATTGGAATTTCTCAAGCGATTGGTGGAACTTCACGGCAGTGGCATGCCAGTAGCGGATGCAGTAAAACTACTGAATCAAAGACTTTCAGATCCAGTACAGAAAGAGATTGCAGGTTTTCTCTGGAGAGAACTTGCAGAGGGAAGAACTTTATCTCGTGCAATGCGTCAGCTTCCTCAATTCTTTAGCGAATCTTCAACCTTTGTAATTGAAGCCGGTGAGGCAACCGGAAATGTTTCACCTATTTTAAGAAAGATCATTTCTTATTTGGAAGAAAAGAGGGAAATACGCTCGAAGGTCTTGAGCAGTATGAGTTATCCCATCTTTGTCTGCCTAATGGCTTTTGGCGTGGTTTTGTTTTTCCTGTTTTTCTTATTGGAAAAAATCGAGAGTATGCTCGACTCACTCGGTGGAGAGTTGAATTTGATGTCCAAAATTCTGATTAATGGATCGGAAATGCTTTTGACAATTGGTCCTTTCATTCTCGTTGCGGCAATCCTTTTTTTAGGAGGCGTTTTTCAGTGGAGCAAAACAGAAAAAGGAGGAGTATCTCTTGATCGTTCTCTGCTACGCTTACCATTATTTGGAAAGATATTTTTCATGTCGGAACTCTTTCAGTTATCTAATCTGTTATCTGCTTTAATTTGGAGTGGTATTGGATTAACCGAAAACTTAAGATTGTGTGAACGGACAATAAAGAACAGGTATATGAGAAGTCAGTTCCGTGCGGCTCGTGCTTTGGTCAATGAAGGCAAGTCACTCCCCGACGCTTTGAGGAGATTTAAATTTATGCCTTTGATGCAGTTAGACATCATCGAGGTAGGGGAAAAGACTGGAAACTTAGGGAATAGTGTGGAGGACGCGTGTAAAGCTTTTCGGGAAGATCTGACAAAGAGAATAAAGGCAATGACAACTTTGGTTTCCGGTGCAGCGCTTGGCTTTGCATTCTCTTTAGTCGCACTGGTAGCAATTTCAATTGTGACCAGTATTTTCCAGGTCAGTAAGACCATGACTTTCTAGAATGAATTGCAGAATTTTGATCATACTTTGCCCCTTTCTTTTTTTCGGATGCGAATTCAAAACAGAAAAAGCGGAGAGTAATGATTCATTAAAGTCAGAGGCCGATGCTTTAAGCAGGGCAGCCATTCAAGGTAAAAATTTCCTTGAGGATGGTTCTACTTACGAGGGTGAATTGGTTCGTGGGCTTCCACATGGTTTCGGGATAAAAGAATTTTCCAATCAAGATTTGTATGAGGGGCAATTTCAGAATGGGAAAGCTCATGGACATGGAACCTTGAGATACAAATCAGATGTAAATCTCGAGAAATATGTGGGGGCTTGGTCGAATGGTAGAAGAGAAGGCTTTGGAACTCTCGTTTTTACGGATTCCTCAAGAATGGTCGGGCATTGGGCCATGGGTTCCTTGCTTTATGGGGATTTTCAAAGATCGGATGGCACGATCATCTCTGGTAAATGGAACCGAGATTCTTTGTCGGAAGGAAAAATGCGAGATGAATTCGGGAATCAGTTTTCGGGTTTCTTTAATCAGGATGGAAGTTACCGACAGGGTCATTTGAAACTTGCTAATGGTGATCAGTTTACGGGTTCCTTTCTGAACAACACTTTTCATGGTAAGGGAGTTTTATTCAAGGCGGATGGAACCTTGTATGTCGGAGAATTCCAATCTGGTGAATTTTCTGGAACCGGAATCCTGACCTTAGAAGATAAGTCCAGATACTCTGGAGAATTTGAAATGAGCAAACCAAATGGCTTTGGTGTGCAATCGAATTCGAATGGAGTGGTATACTCCGGACTATGGGAAAATGGTCTCAAAAACGGTACTGGCACCCTAGATTTTGGAGATGGCACTAGTTTTGTTGGAGAATTCTTGAATGGGTTGGCTGTAGAAGGTTTATACGACTGGGGTGATGGGCGAGTGACAGATTCCTACCAAAATGAATTGGGTGAGTGGATGGATCGATAATGATATACTTTTAGTTTTGAGTGTTGCCTTATTATATGAATAAGCAAAAATTAAAAGTATCTGATAATGACTGAATCTTATACACTCAGACTGAAATTTTGGGGAACTCGAGGAAGTATTCCATGCCCCGGCCCTGACACCGTGAGATATGGTGGTAACACCACTTGTTTTGAAATTAATTTCGACAATCAAAGATTGATCATTGATGCAGGAACTGGAATTCGTCTGCTTGGTAAACAAATTCTTTTAGAAGAAGGAAATCTTTTAAATGCCAAGTTGTTTTTTACTCATACCCATATGGATCATATTCAAGGGTTGCCCTTTTTCGCTCCTCTTTACAATCCCGAGAGTAATGTAAATCTTTATGCTGGTCACTTGGATGGCGATAACTACGACTTACGTGGAATAATTGGTACCATGCTAATGAAGGATCCAGTTTTCCCCGTACCCAGTTCGTTGATAGAAAAAGCCTGCACTTTTAACGATTACGATGTAGGTAAAGTTTTTGAATTAGGGAAGAATTTTGTTGTCCGAACCGGAAAGTTGAATCACCCAAATGGTGCATGTGGTTATCGATTGGAATGCGGTGGCAAAGTAATTGCTATTTGTACGGACACTGAACATTTCGAAGATCGTTTGGACGAAAATGTTTTGGAACTTGCTAAAGATGCTGACATTATGGTTTATGACGCTGCCTACACAGATGAAGAGTATCCGAATTTTAAAGGTTGGGGGCACTCGACATGGCAGGAGGCGGTCAAAATTGCCAAAGCAGCAAATGTCAAACAGACCTTTCTTTTTCATCATGACCCGTCTCATAACGATAAAAAGATGGATGAGATTGCAAATGCGGTTTCTTCGATTCATTCAGGAATCCGTCCGGCGATCGAAGGGGAAGAGATTTTCCTCTAAGTTTTACCTTACCTTTCAGACTGCTGGAAAAGAAATTTAATTTCTCCTGTTCCGGATTGTTGAACTACCATTTTCTCAGGTTCTTGATACAACAAGATCGGGCCACTCGAATGCATTCGAGCATCCAACCAATGAATAGGGTTGATTTCAACCATGCCGATTCCTCTATGAATTACTTTTGCCGAATTAATTTCTAGATTTCCAGCCTTCAAATTCCCTCCACCTTCAATATTTACCTCTAAGTCCGAAATCTTGTTTCCTCTCAGGATACTGGTTCCAGAACCGACCTGTTGGAATTGTAGCTTTTGTGCATGGATGTCATCTAAAAAGACCTGACCGGAACCAGAATGAAAAACTTTTAGCTCACTTGATGAAAATTCCTTGCAGGTTACATTTGCCCCTTGATAGATACGAATTTCCGAAAGGTCATTAACTGAAACCATTATTTCCACGGGAAACTTTCTTGTGGCATTGATTTTTACAAAGGGAATCCTTCTCTGGAGAGAATAGGAATTATTTGCGTCCAAAAAAAGAGTCTTTCTATTTACTCGAGCTACTACGGAATCTATGATTTGAGTATCTGCAAAGATAGAGATTTTTCCGCGTTTTTCTCCCTTTCTCACAAAAACATCGATGTCTCCTTTCGCTTCTATTTTGTCAAAGAAGAATAGTAATTCGTTTCGATTATCAATTTTTCCGTATGCAAAAACATAACCGACCCAGAAAATTAAACATGAAAGCAAAAAGGATTTATTTCCGCTTCCCATACCTTTTACGCTTTCTTTGGGATCCGTATCCACCTTTAGTTGCTTTTCTAAGTTCTCCACCGCTACCCTGAAGGAAATTTATTTGGTCTCTCAGTAAAGCCGCTTTTTCAAATTCTAATTTCTTTACCGCTTCCATCATCTCCTTTTCTAGTTGTTTTAACAATTTCTTAACTTCTTTTTTCGATACATTTTCTGACACGGCAAGTAAGTCTTCCTCCTCTTTCTTTTCCACAAGACTTTCCTGTATTGGTCGGCTAACACCCTTTGGGACAATCCCATATTTTTTGTTGTAAGCCATTTGCTTTTCTCTTCGATATAAGCAGGTTTCCCAAGCCTTAGTTAATGATTTTGTCATCACATCAGCATAAAAAATGACCTTCCCGTTAACATGTCTGGCCGCTCTGCCGGCGGTTTGAATCAAACTGGTTTCACTTCTCAAGAATCCCTCTTTATCCGCGTCCAAAACAGCAACCAGTGCAACTTCTGGTAAGTCCAAACCTTCTCTCAAAAGATTCACGCCTACGAGTACATCGAAAGAACCAGCCCGTAAATTCCTTAAAATTTCTACTCGCTCAATGGCATCTATGTCAGAATGTAAGTATTCCACTTTGATATCGTGATCCCGTAAAAAATCGGTCAAATCCTCGGACATCCTTTTGGTTAGAGTAGTAACTAAGATACGATCTCCATTCGCAACCACTTTCTTGATTTCATTTATACAATCTTCAACTTGTCCCTTGATCGGTCTTTTTTCCATTTCTGGATCGAGCAAACCAGTAGGACGGATTAACTGCTCTGCAACGCAGGATGATCTCTCAATTTCTAGGGCAGCAGGAGTGGCGGAGACATAAACCGTTTGGCCTGTAACCTTTTCAAATTCGTCTGGTTTAAGGGGGCGGTTGTCCAGTGCAGATGGTAGCCGAAAGCCAAAATCGACCAGTTTCTTTTTTCTTGATAGATCGCCATGATACATTCCGCCAACTTGAGGAATGGTTACATGGCTCTCGTCAATAAAGAGCAGGAAGTCATCAGGGAAAAAGTCCAGCAAGCACCATGGCCGTTGTCCCGGCTTTCTGGCAGACAGATGTCGGGAGTAGTTTTCTATTCCGTTACAAAAGCCAATTTCTTTAAGCATTTCCAAGTCATATTCGGTTCGCATGCGGATTCGCTGAGCTTCCAATAATAGGTCTCTTTCTTCAAACCAACCGACCCTTTCCTCAAGTTCATTTTCAATTTCCTTGCAGGCAACCCCTAATTTATCCTTGGTTGTGACATATTGGTTTGCCGGATACACCCGGTAGGTTTCCAAACTACGAAGTGTTTCACCTGTCATCAGGTCGAATTCACGGATCGTTTCAATTTCATCCCCCCAAAATTCAACCCGTATTGGATGGTTTGCATAAGCAGGGAAAAGGTCCACCACATCTCCTCTAACGCTGAATTTGCCAGCTTTTAGTTCTATGTCATTTCGATTGTAGAGACCTTCCACCAATTTTTCTAAAAGAATTTCACGACCCGACTCATCTCCAACTTTGATTTCATGGGATAGGGCTTTGAAATCTTCTGGCGATCCAAGTCCATAAATACAGGAAACACTTGCCACTACCAGAACATCACGACGACTGATTAAAGAACCGGTTGCAGCCAGACGAAGTCTTTCAATCTCTTCGTTGATTGAGGAATCCTTTTCAATAAAGGTATCCGTGGATGGAACATAGGCTTCAGGTTGATAATAATCATAATAACTAACGAAATATTCAACTGCGTTGTCTGGAAAGAAAGATTTGAATTCGGAGTAGAGTTGAGCTGCAAGGGTCTTATTGTGGGAAATGATCAGTGCGGGTCTTTGTAACTTTTCAATTATGTTTGCCATGGAGAAGGTCTTTCCAGAACCGGTTACTCCAAGTAAGGTCTGTGACTGGTTTCCCGATTCGATAGACTCAACCAAACTTCTTATGGCATCTGGTTGATCCCCTTGTGGTTGATAATCTGAGCAGAGACGAAATTTCATATTCTCTACCGATAGGAAATATTGTTTTCTGATAGATTAAAACTTTCCGTGTAATAACCCTTTTCTCCCTCTGATTTGCCAATTACTGCGGCAGCACAACTATCACCCAAAACATTTACCGCGGTACGGGTCATGTCGAGAAATCGATCGACAACATAGACGATTCCCACACCAATTCCGATAGTCTCCTCGGGGAATCCAACAGCTTGGAGAATGACGATGATTGCAACTAAACTTGCAGAAGGAATTCCCGCTACACCGATAGAGGTCAGCAAAGCCATTACTACAACTGAGAATTGAATCGCCCAAGTCATTTCAATTCCAAAAAGTTGGGCAAGAAAGACGACCACAACGCATTCAAATAAAGCTGTACCATCCATATTCATGGTTGCCCCAAGGGGCAGGGTGAAGCTACCAACCTTACGGGAAACTCCAATTCTCTGGGTTACACATTTGAGGGTTAGCGGTAGAGTAGCTGAAGATGAGGCGGTTGAAAATGCGGTGAGCAGGGCAGGGGACATCGCCTTGAAGTGGCAGACGGGATTAATTTTTCCAAAAATTTTGAGCAACAAGGGAAGAACCAAGAGACTATGAAGCAGAAGTCCAGTCAGCACGGTAAGGGCAAATCCACCCATTACCAAAAGGGTGTCGATGCCAACCGTCATTAAGGTGGGAGTCACTAGGCCAAAGATTCCGTAAGGGGCAAAAGAAATGATGAAATTGGTAAGACTCAAAATCACCGAGTTCAAACTTTCCCAAAATTCAGTTTGAGTGGATTTTCCTTTTCCGGATAAGCGAGAAACAAAAAAACCAAAGAGCAATCCGAAAAAGATCAGACCAAGAAGCTGACCTTCTACTGCAGCCTTGAACAAATTAGTCGGTACCATTCTGTGAAAGATTTCAATGAGATTGCTCCAACCTCCATCTGCTTGTTGCATTGCTGCACCAAGCTTTTCTTCATTAAAAGCATGGTGATGGCTGAGCATCTTCTCCCTAATTTCAGGATTAACGATTCCCGGTTTAAAAATATTTACGCAAAGCAGACCGACAATAACCGCCGCGAAACCCGATAATCCATAAAATCCTATCGTCTTTAGACCCAGTCTTTTAAAATTCGATTCTGCTCCTATTTTTGCCACCCCGCAGATGATAGAGGTCAAAATCAGAGGAATAACCACCATCTTCAATGCATTCAAAAAGAGAGTACCAAAGAATTGACATACATCATTTAAGTATGAGAACCAGACCGGCTTGTTGCTCATATCATCAGTCAGGAAATTCGCCATTAAACCGACGGAAAATGCAAGTGCCAAAGAAAGTAGAATTTTATAATGTAGAGCGAGTTTCATAAGCCGAATAGATCAATTACTAAAGACCAAATTGTTTAATAAGTTCGCTCACGGTCAATTCCATAGGTGAGTCAACAATCAAATGAGCCCCTGCTTTCTTAAGCAAATCGGCTGGTTGAGAAGTAGTGATAGCAACCCCGTGCATTCCACCTGCTATTGCAGCTTCGATACCATGCAGACTATCTTCAAACACGACGCAATTTTTCGGGGGAAGCCCGAGTACTTCAGCCCCTTTCAGGAAGACCTCGGGATTAGGCTTTCCTAAATTTACATCTTCCGAACATATCGCCCCGCAAAAAAACTCTCCGATACCAAGTTGTTCAAAAGCCAGATCAATATTCTTACGATCAGTTGAGGTACCGATGACCGCGGGGATTTTGTGAACCATTATATCCTGAAGAAAAGCCCTTATGCCCGGAATCATCTCAATGCCCCAGTCTCTTCCAAGTTTCCGGTAGATTTCCTCCTTTCGTAAACTCCATTCTTCAATTTCACTTTCTTTCCGACTCCATCCGAGAATCTCCGGAATGATTACAGAGTTTCTTTTTCCAAAGCCTTTTTTGAAATGACCGTGAGGTAATGACATTCCGATCTCATCTGCCAATACCTCCCAACTTTTCTCATGCAATTTGGAAGAGTTTACAACCACCCCATCCCAATCGAAGATAAACCCAAGTCGGGGCATATCTCAGTCTTTGGGGAAAAGAGGAATTGAATCCGACTGATTTTGTTCACTCTCTACGGTGAGCCCCTTAAGGAAATCGGATTGCAACTGGTCTGAGTTATCGGATTGATTCGAATCAGCTTTTATTTCTCCGGTCAGTCTTTCACTGGATTCATTCTTATCAAAATCTGCTAGAACAGTGGGAAGTTGAGGACCAATAATCGTTTCTTCTTCATAAACGAGAAGATTCTCTTCCAAAACTCTTGATGTCACTCTCTCACTAAGGATTTCATTCAAAAGATCACGAGTTTTTGTCGCTTCTGCATTATCGAATCCCAAAAGCTTTTCCTGCTTGGCGAGAGTATCTCCCAGAGCCTCCATCGCGGCGTCCTTCCGGTTTGCTAGGTAATGAAGCTTACCAATTCTAAACATTGTTTGCAAAGTCATCGGGTCCTGTTCGCCCATCACCTCAAGTTCTATATCCAAAGTTCTTTCACTTAATGCAAAAGCATCCTCTTCTTTACCTAATGCGAGATATAGATCAGCAAGTTCATTCATTGCCCGTAGGGTCTCGGGATGTTCAAGTCCATATTTCTGTTCCAGTCTTTGTTTTACTGCGGACTGCACCTTTTCGGCTTCTTCCAGTTTTTCCTGCATTATGTAGGTCCGAGAAATCGCTTTTAAGGTTACCAAAGTTTCAGGATGCATGTCTCCCAGTGCTTCTTCCTTTGCTCCAACGATCCTCAGGTACAATTCTAATGCTCTGTCTAGGTCTTCACGACCAGCAATGATTTCTGCTAATGAGTCCATTGCTCCTAATGTATCCGGATGGGTTTCACCTAGGATGGAGGTCAACTTGGAAACCAGTTCCTTGGATAGTTTTTCGGCATCATCAAGTTTATCTGCTTTTCTAAGTGCTTCCACCAGCACCTGACCTCTTCTTAGGCTGAGGACATTGTTTTCTCCAATTTCAAGTCTAGAACGCTCGTAAACATTACGAATTAAACTTTCTGCCTGGGAGATTTTTTCCCGAGCAAGGAAAATTCTGGACAATTCCGTTTTGCATTTCAGCATTAGAGGGTCTTCCTGTGATCGGTTTTGATCCGTCAAAAGAGAAAGAGTTTCAGTACAGCGATCTTCCGCTTGTTCAAATTTCCCGATCCTTCGAAAGACCGTGGCGAGATCAATTTGAGCATCGATTACTTCGATGTGGCCAGGACCAAGTTCACGACTCCTCTGCTCAAGCATTTGGACAAGCATTGGTTCGGCTTCCAGATAATTTCCCAAAGCCTCATGAACCATTGCAATTTCATTCATTGCCTTGAGGCGAGTAGGTAACTCCTTTCTGATTTTTTCCGCAAATAAGATGAGAACTCTTTCCAACTCGGTCTGAGCTTTTTCATAGGAACGAATGGAGCGATAAGTTTTTCCCAAACAGAATCTGATTTCCGCCTCTACTTCGGGTTCCACCGACAGCTCGGTTGCCCGCTTGGATCCCTGATCCAGCATTGTCTTCAATAGTTCGGTATCCATACCCGCAGTATTTTGTGGGTCCAAGGAAATGAAAAGTTCTTGAACGAAATTGGTGATGGTCTGGGTCTTGGCCAACTCTTCTTCGGCCGCCTGTCTTCCGGCAACTGCACTTGCCCTAGCCAATGCTGCTTGTTGTTGCTGATAGAAAGCATATACCGAAAGTCCAATCGCAGATAAGGCTAATGTGATCGAAGCAGTCGCAACCCATGCCAATCGTCGCTGTCGAGCCAGCATATCTCGTTGTTTCAATTCGTCCAGACCGATCCCTAAAAGACCAGCAATTACTTTGAGGAGACCATCTTTTTCGCCATCTGCATTTTCTCTCAAATCTGCAGCCCCAGGTTCATGGATTTGCTCGGTTATCTCACCATTCTGGTCGATTCTTCTACGAGCGGCAAGAGGTAGGCATTCCATCTCCGGATCATTTTTGACATCTGCTGCCATCGGTTCTCCGTCAAGAACTAGACAAAGAACCCGGTCTGCTTTCCCCATTGCCTTGAACATACGGATTTCTTCATTTACCCAACGGGATTTAACCGCATTTGGAGAGCAAAGTACGATCAGGTGAGAGGAGTCATGAAGAGCTTGTTCGATTAAGGGTCCAAGCTGAGCGGCTCCGGCCAATTCGTCGCGATCCCGAAAGATGGGGTATAATCTGGACGGGACTGGGCCGAACGGGCTGTTTTTTCCGACTATATGTTTGGGTACCCGAAAGTTTTCTAATTTTTTTCGAAGCCAGCGAGCTCTTTCCTCATCCCGATGGGCATAAGTGATGAATGCCTTATATTTGAAATCCCCATTCATTAACAATACTTAACAAATTTAATATCGATAACTTATCGCACTGGCAAGATATTCGAGTACCGTATTTAACTTCGTTTGAGCAAAACCAATTCAACTAGTCAAAAAACACAATTCAGCTATTTATCTTGATTGTTTCCTACCTGCCAGACCTCTAACTTTCGATTTTCGCTGACACCACCAATCATCGCTTCATACTTTTTTTTGGTTCTAAGGGCTTGCACTTGGGCCGCACTGATCAGTCTGGAATGCGAGGGTAAGCTATCTGGAAAGTGATTCAATAATCGAGAAGTGCCGAGTAATAAGGGAAGTTCGATTTTTAACTTTTGGCTAATATTTCCTTGTTTATCATTAATCAAAATTAAATTACCTGCCTCGACCTCCGTAATCTTTTTTCCCCCAATGATATCCAAGTTTCCCTCCAAAATAATGAATTTGAATCCGATTGCAGTTTTCTCAGTCATCCAAGTGCCATTTCCACGAACTGAGAATTGGCTGTTTGTAGAATTGATCTTCCAAGTCAAGTCTTGGCGGTGAGAAAGCAGGGCAGATCCCTGATAGAGAGATAGGGAATCATGGGAACTCATTTCCAAAGCTGTGGATCTTCCGATGCGAATGATGGCTGAATGGAAAAGATTTTTTTGGTGAATTTCCATGAAGGAATTCTTTCCGGCAATAAGGGCAAATGGATGCTCCGCATTAATCCTTTGTCCAGAAGACAATGGGCGAGGTGGATTTCCATCCATTTGCTTGGGCTGCAGGTAGGTCTTACCTATGGCAAATTGAATTACTCGATGGGGGGCTTGTTTGATTTTTTCGTCTTGGCAGAAAGCTTTACCAATTACGAAAACCAAACAAATATTAGTAAAAAAGAAAGACTTATTAAATTGCACGGAGCTTAGAAACGGGCATCCAATGATGCACCTATGCCCGTATCAAGTTTGGTAAAGTCCATATTATCCTGGTCGGAGTTTCGGGCACTAAGGTTTGCATGCAGTTTTATCTTTAACCACTCGGCGAATGCGTATTGTAGTTGCAAGCTGAGACTGCTCATGAAATCGGTTCGATCAAATTTAGAATAGTCAATGAGAGCAAAACGTAACATCGGACCGAACTCAAAGTTGCCGAAAGGAATGGTCAAACCGCCGGTTAATGCAGTCTCAAAACGATTCATTCTATCATCTGCTGCTCCCGGTAGAGCGTATGCTGTATCTGTGAAATTGTACCCTAGGGACCATTCGAGAAATCCATAGACGGGATCTAGGGAGAAGGATTTTCCGACAGCAAGTCCGGGTGCGAACTGACTGTATTGTCTTTCCAAGCCATCTCTGGGGTTCAAATCTGCGTTAAAGGAGAAGCTTGGTCGAAGGCTCCAACCATTGGAAAATTGGAAGATACCAGCAAAACTGAGTCCAAGTGAATCGAAGTCAAAAGTGTCGAAGAAATCGTCCCCGAAGTGAGTGTACTTGCTGTAAGTGAGACTAAGAATTGGAGAGAAACTGGCACCACCCAAATCATATGCTCCAAGTAGAAAATTGTTACGAAGAGCATTTTCCCAAATCCCGGCGGATGTCTTGTAAGGTCCACCATCAACAGATGCCGGGTTATTAGAGTGATAAATCTTTGTTTCAAACCCCAGATGATACCCAAATCCTTTATCTTTTGCTTCAACTGGGCGTTGTATGCCAAGGTCGCTGTTCAACGAGTCTGGTACATTGTTCGATTGAGTAGACGAGCTTCTCAAGGCATTCGAATTACGCTGTCTGTAGTCATCGATTACATTTGGTCGAACATCATAACTTCTTTGCGGTAAATCAGACTGGGAAAAAGCTACAGGGACAAAAAAGAAAGCTACAGAGAGAAGGGTAAATTGCTGAAATATTTTTTTCATTACGATCGGATTTCCTTAATTTTCAGGTTCAATTACTCGGGGAATTTTCTGATCTTTATACCTGGAGCGCCTGAAGAGGTGGTAAAGTTATTGCCAATCGAGTCATAACCTTGAAATACACGCGATCGATCTGGATTTGCATTTGGGGATCCAGTAAAAGCAGAAGGTGTAATATTGTTTCCTCCGTAAGTATTCGAATTTGAGTAAAAATTAACCGCCCCGGGGACATGAGTAGTCAAATCATAATTTCCACCGTAAAATTTTGGAATACCATCTCGACTTCTCAACATAACTTCTGAATTAGCAGGAAAATCAACATTTTTTAAATCAATGGTAATTGCCTCCATGTAAATTTCTCTGGCAACTCCAGCGTTGAAGCGGGCATTGTTGGGGTCTGGTCTGGCATCGAAATTCAAGCCATCAACGGACATAACTCCCTCAGCGTAGAGGTAGACATTGTCCCGGTCTGAAAACCTTCCCACGCTAAATGTAGAATTATTTACAGCCATATCGGAAAGAGTTCCTATAGCTAGATTTCCTCCAACATCAATATCCACATTAGTCAGAGTAAGGTGTGAATAAGATCCGATCCCTAGATTGGATCCTTTGTAATTGATACTACTCCCGGGCTCGATTTCAACATGATCTGCCGCACCTAAGACCAACGCGTGATCTTCCGCGGTGTTATCATTTTCAAAAGTAACATTTCCTTTGACATGTAAGTCTTTGGCAGCCGCAAATGCCAGAATTCTCTTCTTGCTTCCATCTTCTACGATTTCTCCGGTAGGCAACTGTCTTTCTGCTTTAACAAGAATGTTTGAAACATCGACTTCTGTATCAGAACCGGAAGAACCAATGGTTACATCCGCTCCAACCACACCAAAGACATTATCCCGGTAGATTTTATAAAGCGAGTCGGCTTGCTCTTTCTTGTCAGCTGAATCCAATTCTCCTTTTTCACCGTTGCTGTCACTAGGTGAATCAATCAAATCATTCCGAGAGGACCCCAGTAACGCTGCACTGATAAGTAGACCATTGTTTTCATCTCCGAGGGAAAAGGATTCGGGTATAAGATTTCCATCGGAGCCACCAAGAAAATCAAAAATGTTTAGAGCGATATTTCTGGCCGCATCTCGGTTACTGCCACCTAGAGCACCATATTCAGCCAAGATCATGCCTACCTCATAAAGATAGTCGTTGTTACCAATGCTTGCCGTATTCACTAAATTGCTTGCGTTCAATACTTTGCCGGCACTTATCTCCGAGGAATCCGAAAGAGCTGTGTAGGCGAGGGCACCACTGGCGATAGTTACATCGTCCAGAAACAGCATCGATAAATCTAAAGCCTCGCGAAGTGCAAGGTTGATATCTCCCTGTCCGAACTCATTCCTGATTTTGTAGAAAGCACTAAAAGAAACAGCTAACAATTCATTGGAGTAACCACTTTGAGTAAGGTTTTCATTGATAAATTCAAGGATTTCAGCAACCGATTTACCGTTTAGATCTAAGGAACTGACTTTGAGAAATTGTGAGGTTCCACCCGGTGCGTTTACGCTTGTTCCTAATTCAAGATGAAGAGAGTCTCCGACCTCAGAGAGTTTAAAATCCGTAGAAGTGGGATTCGTCCCCGGAGTTGAGCTAGGAGCATTGTCAGGGGGGGTGAGTTCGTCGTTTGCAAGGCCGAGAATTAGTTTTAAATAACTAGATCCAGTTTGGGCACCTGGAACACTTCGGAAATCTTCGCTTTGTTGATCGATGAAGGATTCGGCCGCCTCACTGGAATCCGAATCCTCGGAGTCGGCATCATCCTCGTCGCTCTCCGGTTCATCGGTAGAGTTCTGACTGCCGGAACTTTTTGTCCCACTGACAGAAGCAAGAGCGGTGGCTTTCTCTTTTGCTTGACCCACAGTAGACATGGGGATTTGTCCGGCTATGTTGGATGCAATGGAGTTTTTGTTGCTAATATTGATCGAAATCACCGGATCGATTGGTCTTTGGTTGACAACTCCACCTTGAGAAACATCCAGGCCTTTACCTTGAGATACCAATACCGGAACTCCACCTGTTGGGGTGAAGGATACACTGGAGGTCGAAACATCCAGTTTTGTTTCTCCTGCGGGTGAAATGCCCAACTGAAATTCCGTTCCCCTGATACCTGCCGTACCTACAGGTGATTCTATAGTGAAACTGGAAGATCGATCGAGTTTTTTGGTTTGCACAACCAATGATCCACTGTCTAAGTCCAACTTAATTTGACTAGTGCTGGGTTCTTGTTGAACCTCAGACAATTTTTGATTTCCGCCATTAAAGTTTTTTTGCAAAAAGGAATCAATCCGTACCTTTGATCTTGGTTCAAGTGTTGCAACCGTTCCATTTGAGAAGAGTAGGGCAGCTTCCCCACCAAATCCTGTCTTCAAGGAATAGCCTTCTGCCAGAACGGCACCAGGTTTTAGAGTGCCTAGAACAAGATTTCCCTGTGGATCAATGGCTTGGACTAATCCTTTAGCGGAGAGAACGATGATCGCTCCTGAGCTTGCTTCATTTCCCGCCTGTCCGAAGCTAAAAGTAGGAGCCGAGCACAAGAGAGCACATGCAATCTTGAAACTAGTTTGGAAAGTAGGAAAATAACGCTTCATAAAAAAAGGGGTTGGAATGAAAGACCCAATACTTACGAAAATAAGGTGTTTGCTCGATCCCAGTCCACGATGTTCCAAAAAGCGGAAATGTAGTCAGGTCGTCGGTTTTGATAATTCAAGTAGTAAGCATGTTCCCAAACATCGAGACCGATGATAGGTGTTCCGCATTGATCAGTGACTCCCTGCATAATTGGATTATCCTGATTGGGCGTGGAAGTTACCGCTAGCGAGCCGTCCTCCTTCTTGATCAGCCATGCCCAACCGGATCCGAACCGTGTGAGCCCCGCTTGAGTGAATTCGTTTTTAAAAGAATCAAGGTTTCCGAATGAGGAATCTATGGCCGAGGCAAGTTCACCGGATGGGATTCCTCCACCGTTGGGCGAGATGCATTGCCAAAAGAAGGTATGATTGTAATGCCCTCCTCCGTTGTTACGAACCGCACCTCGAATATCTTCCGGAATCCTCGAAAGATCTGAAATCAGATTTTCGACCGAATTGGAATTAAGCTCGGAATGACTCTCGAGAGCACCGTTTAACTTATCGATGTAGGTTTGATGGTGCTTACCGTGGTGAATTTCCATGGTGCGTGCATCTACATGGGGTTCGAGTGCATCTACTGAATAAGCTAAAGAAGGTAAAGTGTGTGTCATTTCAAATAAGGGTTAATATGAATAATATCCAACAGAAATACAGTGTGTAGGTCAAGCTAGACTAATGGGGAAGAAATTTACTCAATTGGTTCACTTTGGTTCGGCAAATCTTTGAGCTTGGAAAAATGCCTGAACCAAAGATTTACACTCCTCTCGAAGGGTACCCTCAATTACATTGGGTTTGTGATTGGAAAGCTTTAGGTCATGCAGAGAAACCGCACCACCAAGTCCTCCCATCTTAGGGTCTTTAAACGAATAATGAACTTCTCCGATACGGGACATGATTGTTGCTCCCGAGCACATTGGGCAGGGTTCCTTGGTGACATAAAGTTTGCACTCGTTCAAACGCCAGTCTCCAATATGCTTTGCCGCCATGGTAATTGCAATCATTTCCGCATGTGCAGTCGGATCATTGTGGTTTCGAGTTTGATTGTGAGCGGCAGCGATGATTTCTTCTTCATGCACAATGACGGCACCCACTGGAACTTCATCTGCAGACCATGCGTCTATTGCCTGATTGTAGGCATGTTGCATGAAAAAGAGATCGTTCTTTTCAAGTTGAGAAGGAAATATCTTGGGAAATGGACAGGTACTTTTGATCCATTTGAAAATACGGTTATCATAAATTCTTTAAAGGAGAATCTTGACTTGAAGCATATACATGGTGTGATGACACACTTATATCCCATTATGTCAGAAGAAGAAATCGTCGAAGTAGAAGGTAAAATTACCGCGGTACTGCCCAGTACTATGTTTAGAGCCGAGTTGTCAAACGGACATCAAGTTCTTGCTCATATTTCAGGTAAACTCCGCAAGCATTTTATTAAAATAACCGTCGGAGATATCGTTAAAATGGAAATGAGTCCGAGGGACTTAGAGAAAGCTCGAATCGTCTATCGTCTCAAAAACGCTGAGGTTAATCGTAATGCTCCGATCAGGAGCTTTGGCCCAAAAGGTAAAGGTAAATAATTATTGTCTTATTATGAATATAATTGAATCCATTGGAAAAACCCCACTTGTAGAACTTACCCGAGTAACTGAAGGATGTGGTGCCCGACTTTTTTTGAAATCGGAATTTTTTAACCCGTTGGCCAGCGTAAAAGACCGTATTGGAGCGGCGATGATCGAGGCTGCAGAAAATGACGGCTTGCTGAATTCCGATAGCGTCGTTATCGAACCCACATCCGGAAATACTGGAATTGCTCTGGCTTTTGTTTGTGCGGCGAAGGGATACAAGTGCATCCTTACGATGCCCGAGACCATGTCCAAGGAGAGACGGTTATTGCTTCGCTTATTGGGGGCGGAAATTGTTCTGACTCCCGGTCCGAAGGGAATGGGGGGAGCAATTTCCAAAGCCAGTCAATTGATGGAACAGCATGGCTCGAACGCATTTATGCCTCAACAATTCAATAACCCTGCTAATCCTGCAGTTCATCGGAAAACCACCGCCGAAGAAATTTGGTCTGGAATGGATGGAAAGGTTGATTGTTTCATAGCAGGCGTTGGCACCGGTGGTACCATCACCGGGGTTTCCGAAGTAATTAAGCAGCGGAATCCGGATATGCTTTCCATCGCGGTTGAACCGGTTGAAAGTCCAGTTATTACACAAACCCGTAATGGAGAAGAGGTTCAACCCGGTCCACACAAAATACAAGGAATTGGGGCAGGATTTGTGCCGAAAAATCTAAATATTGATATTCTGGATGAGGTCTTATTGGTAAGTAGCGACGAATCTTTTGATATGGCCCGCGAATTGAGCTTGAAAGAGGGAGTTCTGGGGGGGATTTCTACCGGGGCGACTGTCACCGCGGCTTTACGAGTGGCAAAAAGGCCGGAAATGGAAGGAAAGAATATTGTGGTG
Source organism: Verrucomicrobiota bacterium (assembly GCA_036127675.1). Lineage (GTDB taxonomy): Bacteria > Verrucomicrobiota > Verrucomicrobiia > Opitutales > Seribacteraceae > Seribacter. The sequence continues at coordinate 36,282 of JAYYRA010000046.1, read as the reverse complement.
GTCGGTGCGAGTTGTGGAGAGAGATATCTTTCCACTCCTTTAGCGGCCAAGGCAGCTGAAGAAATGATGAACGCAGTTGCCGAAGAAGAATAATTTCTTTTTTTCCTAACCGATGATGTAATCCTGGACTCATTGTGAGGGCAGTTTTACGCAGAGTAACCGGAGCCCAAGTTAAAGTTGGCAATTATATTAAAGGGCAGATTGACTCCGGTATCCTGTTGTATCTCGGAGTTCACAATCTTGACACCAAACAAGATTTGGACTGGATGGTTCAAAAAATTTTAGGCATTCGAATATTTGAAGATGAAAATGGCAAAATGAATCTACCCATAGCCACAAATCAGGGCATTCTGGTGATCAGTCAATTTACCTTATTCGGAAATTTGAAAAAGGGCTATCGACCTTCATTTCATCGAGCTGCTGAGCCTGTAAAGGCAAAGGAGTTATATGGGGAGTTTCTCAAAAATTTGGAAAAATATTTTGATGGAATGGTCCAGTCTGGAGAATTTGGAAAGGAGATGACCATAACTGCAACGGACCAAGGACCCGTAACCATGGTTTTGGATTCCAGTCTGAAAGACTTTTAGAAAAAATTTCCCAAGAATAATTGATTTCTTTTGTCTTGGATGTTTTTTGATTACTTGATTAAATTAATCTAATGATTCGAATGTTCGCATACATGTTTGCTGCGATGGGGTTAATGACCCTTTGCGGATGCAATCATACGAAGCAAAAACCCTACCTAGATACTCCTTCCATCTATAAGGCTTGGGATGCTAGATACCAGTATGATTCTTCGAAGAGACAATTGATTCCACTGTACGACAATCAACAAGTTGGAAGAGCCTGGGGTAGGGACCCGAACGGACGAATGAATTATGCCCTTTACTATGATGGAAAGGGTAAACCTAAAGAAAATTTGCTCGCCTTACACAAGCAGAAACTCGACCAGGAAAGAGGTCGGAGGTGGGATGAATTAAATCAGGAGAGGATCGAAAGGATTTCCGAGCGTCTGATGGGACAAGCTGAAAAGGAAGAGGTTATTGAAGAGACCGAACCGGTGGATGCTGGTATGGATTTTCTTCCAACGCCCTTTATCCCTGCTGGACTTGATATGAATATGGAGAGTGATACATCGGGCGATAGTCCCTTTACGCCACTTTCAATCGAAGAAGATTCATCAACTGGAGGTGGCGAAATGGCTGAACCTTCCCCTTTTCTTCCTTTAGAGCCTTAGAGTTTGATGAAAAAATTTTCGATGATTCTTTCTATTCTGACCGTTATCGTTTGTTGTATTTGTGGTTGGAAGCTGAATTCAGTTATTGAAGAGCATAACGAAATGAAAAGTTCCATTTCTTCGAGTCAAGCCAAGCAAAAATCACTGGAGATCGAATCCAAGGAATTTGCCGATGAGCATGCTGCTAGATTTTCGCGAGAAAGAAGAAAAAATCAGCAAATGGAAGAGGAAATTTTAAATTTATCTACCGAAAAAACCAAGCTCGAGAGTGCTTATTCTTCTAAAATGAGTGAGATTGAAAAATTAAAATCTTCCAAAGAAGAAAATGAAAAGAAAATGGTGGATCTAAAAGTTGAAATAAGGGCAAATGAAGGAAAACTTTCCGCACTGAAACAAAAAGCTTTGGAAGTTAAGCGAGAGATTCCCCAAATAGAAGCTGAAATTCAAGGTAATGAAGCACAGGGTCAGCAGGAAATTAGGAGAAGTTCTCGAATGCAGGAATCTTTAACTAATTATGCGGAAATTACAAAAGTTCTTAAAGAGCATTATGTTCGAACACTTGACTCTCTTTATGAGGAAAAATACGAAAGACCTTGGCTGGAAACTGGCGAGATGATTAAACTTCACGACTTTAGTCTGGATTTAGAAAGCGGATTACTTGGCCTCCCAGTTGGTCAGGAAATTGGTTTAGAGCCAGGAACTTTCCTATCAATTGGTCATTCCGGTCGATTAATCTGTAAAATTCGAATCAAAGAGGTAGCCCAGAAGAAGTCGGTTGCATTGATTATGCCATTATTCGGCAATCCAAGTGAATTAAACTCACTAGAAAGTTTTGATCTTACACATCTCTAGAGTCTCTGCTCTTTTTGCATTGGTGGGGCTTGGTGCCTATTATTTGATTAACAGGGAGTCATTTGTTTACTTGGGTGACAAACTAGCCGGTGAATTAGAAAATGAAAGAAATTCATCCTTGCAATTGGAATTGGACAAAAACAAGTCGGATGCTCTTATAACGGCACTTTACAAGGAGAGAAGTAAAATGCGTCAGAGTATTGAGGATCTTGAAGTTTCAGTAGAAAAATTAAAAAAAGATTTTGAGCTTACTGCTCCATTAATGGAAAAAACCAAAAAAGAACACGAGCTAAGTGATTCAGCAATAAAAGAAGTGATTGAACTGGTAAAAAAGTCCGAAGTCCCTCTGCAATCTCTAAAATCAGATAATGAATCGCTTTTCAGTAGACATGAAAATCTTTCAAATGAACGGACTGAATCTTTAGAAAAGCTCTCCGAACTTCGGAAGTCTGCTGACTCATTGCAAGGAGATCTAACAGCATTAACCAAGGAAAGGGAAACAGCTGAATCAAATTTTTTGACCAAGAAAGATGATATTCTTTCTGAAATTAAGCACCCTGGCCACTTATACTTTGGTGATCAAGTTGAAGTGCTTGTTTCCAGCAAAGCACCATCGGGGCAGGGAATATTTATCGATCTTGGTAGTTCTAGTGGCTTACTGGGGGATATGATGTTTCTTGCAAATAAAAAACTTTCACCTGATGAAATCCCGCTCATTTTTAAATCTACAGTTGTCGAAGATGAGTTTTCATACCTCGAATTTAAACAATTGGGAAATTCTTCGGAAACTCTTTCTGTTGAAGATGGTCAAAAACTTTTCTTGATTAGAACAGGCGATTCAAATAAAACAGAATAATTATTGATTCATAATTTACCCTTTTTAAGTTTAAAATTCCCCAACTTAATGACTGTCTCTGAAGATAACCCATCAGACGAAGAACTTGCTGATTTGATGAATGAAAGCGAGGGAGTCGATGAGAATGAAGAGATTACAGGCGGCGTAGAAGTTGGTATACCTCCTGCGGTTGACTCAGAGGGTAGTGACTTGGAAACTGAAGAAGAAACCTTCAGCATGGATGATTTCGATTCGGAGTTGACTCCTACTCCTGCCATCTCCCAAGAGGAGAAGTCTGAAGAAAGAGAAGATGTTAATGAAGTTGCCTCAAGTTCTAAGGAATCTGTATCTGTCGAAACTGAAAATAGGGAATCTCCAAAAAGTATTGTTGAAACGGAGACTGCTCTAAAGGGTCATATTAATGGAGATGGAGATGTTTCTGAATTTAGGAAAACTCTGGCAAATCTTTCTAGGCAAGTAGAAATCGAAAAGCTTACTCATTTACACCAATCTCTTTCTGAAAGTGGTGAACCGGTTCCAACTTTGCATGAGATTGCTCAAGATATTCAAGGAAATAAGTCCATTTTTCCGGATGGTGATTACGACCATTATTCAAAAAGACCATCGGCTAGGTTGGAAGGCTGGGTTTCCGGTTTATCATTCGGAGTCAGTAAAAGAGCAAAAAAATTCTCCAAATAATCTAATCGATTTATCATACCCATTAAGGGAATCCATGGAATGGAAAAAGTCTCTGTTATCATTCCTGCATACAATGAAGAGGTACTACTCTTCAATACCCTAAACCATTTAATCGATAATTTTGATAACTTAGATTTTAAAAAGTTTGAAATTGTTGTTGTCGACAATGCATCTACCGATCGGACTCAAGAGATCGCCTTAAAAGCCGGTGCCAGAGTGGTTGTGGAAACAAAAAGAAGCATTGCGAAAGCCAGAAATACTGGGGCGAAATTTGCCTCCGGGCAAAATTTCATTTTCGTTGATGCGGATACATTGGTTCCGATAAAAGTAATTCAGGAAGTATTGGAATTAATGAAAGATCCTAAATTTGGGGGAGGAGGGGCAACCATAGAGTTTGACTGCAACCATGGCCGTTTTTTTTCTGGAATTTTGATTCCGCAACTTTGGAATCTGATTTCTCGAACCTTTAAATTAGGGGCAGGAAGCTTTCTTTTTTGTCGAAGGGATGATTTTTTTCAGGTTGGTGGATTTCCCGAATACCTTTATGCAGGTGAAGAAATAAAATTTTCACTCTCGCTAAAGAAATTACTCGGTAGAACCAAAAGAAAATTTATCATTCTTCAAGAGACACCAGTGATAACTTCTTCCCGTAAGCTCGCATGGTATGGTGACTTAAAAATTATTTGTATTTTGTTTCTTTTTTTTATTTTCCCTTTTTCCATAAGATTCAAAAGTTTGTGCAATTTCTGGTATCAAAGACCAAAATGAAAGACTTACTTCTCTACTTCTCAAAGGGGTAACGGACTTCACAGAGTTCTCTTATTTGATCCATGGTCTTTGCAATCGAAAGACTTTCTGCCAAAGGCATAATGTCCGATTCTTTGCGTTCCTCTTTAATTAAATTACCAAAGTGTTCGGCTTCGTAATTGAATCCATTTCCAATAAATGGCATTTCAATTCTTTCCTCTTTTTTAGAAAGGTGCCTGCGAACCGTCATAATTTGTGGTTTCCAGCACTGCTTGTGAATCCGGAGATTACCTTCCTTACCAGCAATGAAAGCCTCTTGCCCGGTTTCGCAGCATAAGGAAGAGTGCAATATGGCATGTGCTCCATTTTCATATTTGAGAATACATGAAGTTTGTTCGTCGACATTAGTTTTCGCAATGGATGCAAGTGCAGTAAGTCTTTGTGGAGTTCCTAAAATCATCGAAGCAAAGGATAGAGGATAAATCCCGATATCCAGAAGTGATCCGCCGGCCAAATCTGGATTGAATAGACGATTTTTTGGATTCGAATCTTTGGGCAGAAAGCCGAAATCTGCTTGAAGAGAAAAGATTTCCCCGAGCATTTCCGAATCAACCATGTCCTTGACCTTTCTCATTAAAGGTGGAAATCTCGACCACATTCCTTCCATTAGAATTTTATTTTCAGCTCTTGCGGTTTGGGTCATGCTAAGCACCTGATTCGCATTAACCGCTAATGGTTTTTCACATAGAACATGCTTGCCGTTCTTTAAGCAAAGAAGAGTTGCATCGTGATGCTCTGAATGGGGGGTTGCGATGTAAATTGCATCGACAACCGTACTTTGTGCAAGTTTCTGATAAGAATCAAATTGGTTGGGAACCTCCCATTCCTGAGCAAATTTTTTTCCTCTTTCATTTGATCTGGAAGCAATCGCAGTCAATTTACCATTGCTGGTGTGCCTCAATCCTTCCGCAAAGGCTCTTGCAATTCTGCCCGGACCGATAATTCCCCATCGTATTTTTTCTTTCATTTTAAAAGTGGATATAAAATATAAAGTCAGATTTTAATAATAAAAACTTCAGATTAGTTGACGAAATAGCCAAGATGTTGGAGTGTCAAAGCATGAATTTTGATTTTAAAGTGAGATTTTCAAAGCAGAATTTTCTGACTTTTCTAATGATGGGGTTTATTTTTGTTAGTGCTTGTTCATTTGAAGATTTCAATTCAAAAATCCAGAGTGAAAAGAATGAAACGACTGAATCTCAAATGGATCAGTTAGAGCAATCTTCTAAAAATGAAATTTCAACCTTCAATCACAGTCTTGATGAAATTTCGGAAAAATTTAAAGACCACATGCATCTGGAAAATGAAAATAATTTTTTAAAAATAAAATCGATGGTAAGTGAAACGATTGCCAATCACTCGAAGGAAACCAATATCAAGTATCAGTTTCTTTGCGACGAAAACGAAAGATGGATTTATCGTTGTAATTTAATTACCGGACAAATTGAGTGTTTTAGCATGTCTTCGAATAAACTTCGACTTCTTTCCAGTATAAAGTAATTATCTAAAAATGAAATTAAACCCGATTTTGAAATTGTTTTCTATCCTCATATTAACTTTTTCATTTGGTTGTAGTCGTTCCACTCAATATTCTAAAAGGAATAATGAGGAAGTGAAATTAAGGCGTCCACCTGCTACGGTTGAAAAAGCTTGGCTTGCAAGGCATCATTATGATCCGGATCGGCGATTACTAATTCCTAGATATAGTGGTGCTCGCTGGGGGTCGATCCTTGAATATACTGAAGATGAGAATCTCGTATACAGGGATTGGTGGGTTAGGGATGTAAAAATGGAAGAACTTAAGGCAGAACCTTCGACCAAATTAGTTCCGTTTAGTCAGATTGAATCGGATACTTTAGAAGGTCAAAAAAGTTCCTCTCCAGAAGAACCTGTATCAGCAGAACCAGAGAGTACAGAGTTTGAAGGAATCGATAATCCATTTCCTAATACTGAATCTTCCGACCCTTTCTCCCCTGAAACATCTGTTCCAGTTGAAAATCCTGCTGCACCAGATGATCCATTCGCACCATTTTAGTTATTTTTATTCATGGCAGATTTTAAAATTTACTCTGAATAGATTCTTTTAAAGATATAATGTAAGCATTTATTCTACAAATTCTTAGAGGTGTTTTCAGTATTGAGGAACTCCAATCAAATTACCTAATTGATCATCTGATCATCTAGTAGTTTGAGCAAATCACAGATCATGGTGAAGAAAGCAAAACTAAATCCAAAGGCTCTGGAAAAAGCGAAAGAGAGAGCTAGCCAAGTTAATATGATGCAACGAAGTTCGGAAGAAATGGGGAAGTTCGACAATACATCTGCAACTTCGGTTCCCATGGCAATAACTGCTTTACTGGGACTGGGTATCGAGATTTGCTTTTATCTTTTACTTTTACTTTTTCGAATTTCTGAATCAACTCAAATTCTTTCAGATTATTTTTATGAAAGAGGTTGGGTTCCTTATTTGCTCTCCTATCTGGCTTGTTGGGCTTTCGCAATCTTGATTCTCAAAAGACAAAAATTGAAGAAACAAGAAAACGTTATGCAATTTAAATTGTTACCAGAAGACATTTCGGTAGACATTAGGGAAGACAATTTAAATCAATTTTATGCTCACATTAAAAGGTTGGGGTTTGATCCAAAACAAAGTTTTCTGCTGACGAGAATTTTCCGTGGTTTGGAACACTTTAGTGTTCGGAAAAATCATGCTGAAACTGCAGAGATGTTAAAGTCCCAATCCGAAATCGATGCAACAATGGTGGATTCGAGTTATGTTCTGATCAAAGTCTTTATTTGGGCAATTCCCATTTTGGGTTTTATCGGCACCGTACTAGGAATTAGTGAAGCGGTTGCTAGTTTTGGTGGAGAAATGGGAGCTGCTGCCGATATTGAAGTAATCAAAGAGCAACTCGGTCAAGTTACTGGAGGTTTGAGTGAGGCTTTTGATACCACTTTAGTCTCCTTGATTTTTAGTATTTGCGTAATGTTTCCCATGAGCGTCATGCAAAAAAATGAAGAAGATCTGCTCAACCAGGTGGATGAGTATTGCAATGAATATTTTTTGAAACGGCTTCGCGAACCAGAAATATCCTTAAGTTCTTCTTCTAATGGTTCATTTGAAACAAATACAATTGCTAGGATAGAAGGTCTGCAGACTTACCTTTTGCAATTGCAAGAATCTCAAAGCGTTGTGGCCCAACAGATGATGCAAGTGTCCCATCAGTTTAGTCAAATCATTCAAAGCACAACGATTGAAGAGCAGGGTCAAAATCATTGATATCAAACCAAATTGGATTTGTTTAGTTAAACCATGAAAAAAAAGAAGGCGGACCTGGAGGTTTCCCTCTTTCCATTTCTCAGTATACTAGCCTGCGTAATTGGGATTTTAACCTTGATGATCACTGCAATTGTTATTGCGCAGATCGATCCTGAGGCGGTCAATGAAAAGATTGAGAATGCCCTTGAGGATGATGAGGAATTTCAAAAGAAAATAGAGAATCGGAAGAAAGCTTTAGATATTCTTCGAGAAGAAATTGAGCGGATCAAAAGAGATCCTGCAAAAAAAATAGATCCCAAGAAAAAAGATCAATTAAAGCAACAGATTGCTGAAGTGACGGAACAAATTAAGCAGGCTAAGATAGTGGAGCAGCAGGGGAAGACCATCAAGGTCGAAGTGGTGAAAATGAAAGCGGATCTGGCCAAAATGTTGAAAGACCTTGAACAAGCAGAGGAAGAATGGGAACTGATGAAAGAGCCCGAAAAATTTGCTACCATGGTTGTCAAGCAAAGCGGTTCGGGTACGGGAGGAGATTTGGAACCCACATTTATCGAATGTAATGATAAAGGAATTAGAGTTTATCAACAGGATGGAAAGTACATTGATGTGCCGGTTGACCAGATAGCAGGGCACGCAAAATTGAAATCTATTATTCAAAAGGTTGCCAAAGAAGCTCCCTACCGCACATGGAGGAGTGCTCAGGGTAGTCAGATAGATGCCAGGTTTATTAAGCGTGACGGAAGCAAGATTACTCTAAAGGACAAAAAAGGGAAAGAGATTGTACTGACTGCACTTCAACTGGCACCTGCATCCCGTAAAATCGTTAAAAAATACGAAGAGGCGAGAAAAGCAAAGCGTCCTGATCCCGAATCAAGATATATTATTTTTCTTTTGCGTAAGAATGGTTTTAATGCATGGAACAGAACTGCTCAGTTATGCACCAGCATAGGTTGTCGTTATGGGCAACTTCCACTTGACGGAGATGGAGAAATCGATCTGTCCCTTTTTCTCGGTTCATGAAAAGAAAGAAAAAAGATTCCAGTGGTAGTTTAGACTCTTTGCTAGATACGATTACCACGGTGGTCGGCATTTTAATCATCCTTCTAATTGTGGTGCAACTGGGTGCGGACTCAGCCGTCAAACGGATTGTGGACGAAAAAAAAGAAGAGGACTCAAAGAAATTGATGGACTTGGCGATGAAGCAATTTGATGAGCAGGAGCGGGCACTTCAGAAGGAAAAAGAGCAGCTGCAACTCAAGCAGGCATCTCAAAATAAAGAACAGCAAGAATTAATTCAGGAAATTGCTAAACTTGAAAAGCAACTTGCAGCCAAGAAAAAAGAAATTCCGCCCACGCCTCCCAAACTTCAAAACTTGCGTCAGGAAAAAAGTAAACTTCAAAAGGATCAAAAGACAGTGGAAGTGAAAGTCAAAAAAGTAAAAGGCTTGCTTGCCAAAGCTCCAAAACCGTCTGCTCAGTCACTCAGTAAGGAAGTCAGCCTGCCTGATCCAAAGCCTGCCATTGCAGGTTCATCACCATCTCGCTTTCTCTGCCGAAATGGAAAGATTTTTCCGCTTAATGATGTTGTACTCAAACAAATGGTTGCATCGAAGTTGGATAAGGCGGACATAAAGCCAAATCAGGATAAGGAATATGATGGAAAGAGATTCTTGTCGGTAATAAACGGAAATAAGATTAGTACCAACTTTTTCACCTTAGTTGGGCGTGAAGATAAGGATAAGGTGATCCGCTTTACCATGGAAAGAAAAGATAAGTTCGGTGAAGATGAAGCAAAACTAAGGAAATTAGGATCCCAATATGTCAAAGTACTTTCAAGCCTAAGTCCGCAAAGAAATTATCTGTTGTATGAGGTATTTCCTGACAGTTTTGCGGTCTACTTGGCAGCCCGTGACTTGGCCAATCAGAGAAACTTTCCTGCCGGGTGGAAGCCTGCCCACAGGGGGACAGACTGGTGGAGTTTTGACTGGGGTTACCGGACTTTGGGAAGAAAAGAATATTTAGCATCGCGACCTAAAGCTCCTCCAAATCCGAATACTGGAAAGTCGGCTCCACCGAGAAAACCGGCAAATGTATTGGACTAACGAGCTAGGAATTGATCCTTGAGCGGGCTGTCAGCTGAAATTCTTTCGTAGGAACTGGACTGATTAACCACTAGATTTTCAAGAATCTTAAATACCCAGGTGCTTTTCTTTGCTTGTCCAATTGCTTCAGCTACTTGGATTGCTGTCTGAGCAGTCCCTCTTTTTGTCTTTAGATGGTCAATCACAGCCTTGCGAACGGTAAGAATTGCGGAGGCAGCTTTTTTCCCTGCCTCTACCCCAGGTTGATGATAGGCGTTGATTTTTACGAGTGATGCATAAAGTCCCACCGCCCGTTCGAAAAGGGCGATCAGTCCACCAACCGTTGCTGGTGTCACTTCTGTAATGGTCAGAGTTATTGACTTCCGGTTCTTTTCATACAGTGCATCTCGAGTGCCAAGGAAAAATCCGTGCAAATAATCTCCGGAATTCATCCCTTCGTCATCGACAGTAATGGATTCACCCTCCCTGTGCTTTAATACTTCAATAAAAGTTGCAAAGAAATTAGGTACGCCCTCACGGAGTTGTTGTACATAGGCATGCTGATCGGTAGAACCCTTGTTTCCGTATACTGAAATTCCCTGATGTACGATATCTCCATTTAAGTCCTTTTCCTTACCCAGTGATTCCATAATCAATTGCTGCAGGTATTTGGCAAATAATTCCAGCCTGTCTTTATAAGGAAGAATAACCATATCTTTCGAACCCTTGGCGTCGGTCAAATAGTGCCATGAAAGGGCTAACATGGCAGCTGGGTTTTTCATGAAGTTAGATTCGCGGGTCAGATGATCCATTTGTTTGGCACCTTCCAGAAACGGATCGATTTCAATACCTTGTAAGGCGGCAGGTAGCAGACCGACTGCTGCGGTCTCACTAGTCCGGCCACCCACCCAGTCCCACATAGGCAGAAAATCAAGCCATTCATTTTCTAGAGAATATTGATGAAGCTTGCTGCCTTGCCCGGTTATGGCGATCGCATGCTTCGAAAAATTCAATCCCTTTTGGGCAAAAGCGTTTTCGGCTTCCAACATACCATTACGTGTCTCAGGAGTACCTCCTGATTTGGAAATAACCAAAGCAAGTGTGGTACATAGAGAATCCCCAATTTCGGATAGGGTATAGTCGATACCATCAGGATCTGTATTGTCAAAGAAATGAACTTTTAATTTATCTGTATTTGGATACCCCAGTGCTTTACCAACAAACTGAGGACCTAGAGCAGAGCCACCGATGCCAATGACTAGAAGATCCGTAAAAGCACCGTTAGGAGATGAAAGACTTTCTGAATGTACCGCATTGGCTAACTGTTTTACTTTTTCAAGAGTTTCACTGATTGCATTTCTAAGTTCTTCATTCGGTGCAATTTCAGGATATCTCAGCCAGTAGTGACCAACCATCCGATTTTCGTCTGGATTGGCAATAGCACCATTTTCCAATTTCCTCATCACTTGTAGAGCGGATGTAATTTTCGTTTCCATCGATGATAAATACTCATCATGAAAATCAACGAATGAAAAATCGGCCCAGAAATTGGCTTCAGGATAGGATAGATAAAGTTCAGGGTTCATTTTTTGATCAATCTCCGTCTGTAATGGCACCCAATGATGCTGAGCTTACCAGTTTGGCATACTTAGCGAGGACGCCACGACTTTCTTTAGGTTCGGGGCGGGTCCAGGAGGATTTTCTCTCTTCGATCTCACCATTGGATAAATCCAAATTTAACTGATTGTTTTCCGCGTCGATGGTAATTGGGTCACCATTTCTCACCAATCCAATTAAACCACCCACCGCTGCTTCCGGGGTGACATGCCCAACTACGAATCCATGACTGCCGCCGGAGAACCTACCGTCTGTGATCAGAGCAACATCCTTTCCAAGTCCTTTTCCCATGATCGCACTTGTGGGCGAGAGCATCTCACGCATGCCCGGTCCTCCAACCGGCCCTTCATTTCTGATAATCACAACATGCCCGGCTTCTACTTCTCCGTTAAGAATGCCCTTCAACGATTCTTCTTCGGATTCGTAAACAATAGCTTTACCGGAAAAGCTTAATCCCTCCTTCCCAGTAATCTTTGCCACTGCACCTTCTGTAGCTAAATTACCGTATAGGATTCGGAGGTGACTATCGGGCTTGATGGGGTCATTGAATGGCCGGACTAAATCTTGACCATTGGGGTAGGGGGCATAAGGTATAGCGTCCGCTACATTTTCTGCAAGGGTCTTGCCGGTAACTGTCATACAACCACCATGAAGAAGTCCTTCTTCCAGAAGAGTTTTGAGAAGAGGCCGCAAACCACCGATACGTACAAAATGAGACATATTGTACTTTCCACTTGGTTTCAGATCGCAAAGTACAGGAACTTTCTTTCCAATTTCTGTAAAATCATCCAATGATAATGATACTTCCGCGGTATGAGCCATTGCTATCAAGTGGAGCACTGCGTTAGTTGAACCTCCGAGTGCAATCACCACAGTGATGGCATTCTCGAAAGCCTCCCTTGTCATAATATCTCTGGGCTTGATATTTTTTTGGACAAGGTTGACCACCGCGGCACCTGCATCCCGTGCATCTATTTTCTTTTCTTCCGAAACGGCAAGTTGAGCAGAGCTGTCCGGTAAACTCATACCCAATGCCTCAATCGCGGATGACATGGTATTCGCGGTATACATTCCTCCACAGGAACCTGGTCCTGGAATGGCTTTTTTCTCGATGTGGGTTAGCTCCTCCTTGTCGATTTGCCCTGAAGCATGGGCACCGACAGCTTCGAAAACAGATACGATATCCAAATTCTTTTCCTTATGTAAACCAGGCAAAATAGTACCTCCATAAACGAAAATCCCTGGTCGGTTCATTCGTGCTAACGCCATTACACAAGCAGGCATGTTTTTGTCGCACCCACCAATTGCAACTAGACCATCCATACCCTCGGCACCGACAACAGTTTCGATCGAGTCCGCAATAACTTCTCTTGAAACTAGAGAATACCTCATACCTGGGGTGCCCATACTGATTCCATCTGATACAGTGATGGTACCAAAGGGAACCGCCTTGCCACCTGATTCGTCAACGCCAACCACTGATGCTTTCCCTAATTCGTCAAGGTGAGCATTGCATGGGGTGACCATACTCCAAGCTGAGCAAACAGCAACTTGGGGCTTTTTAAAATCTTCATCTTCAAAACCGACGGCTCGAAGCATTGAACGATTCGGAGCTCTGTCATCCCCGTCAACGACGATGGAAGAAAAATTTCGGTTACAACTGCTCATGATTTTTGTATTAATTCCTTTTAGTATAGGTTTATTTCTGTTTTTATAAGAAAAGGGACCACAATCCTAATTTCATAGTTTCGCAATCTTCTTTTTTTGAAAAATCCAACTTTAGAGTCATTACGCGACGAAATCGATAAGATTGATACGCAAGTCGTAGATTTGCTTAACCGTCGTGTCCAGGCTGCTGTGGAAATCGGTAAAATAAAGGCTAATATTGGAGTTGATCCTTACGATCCGGCCCGGGAAGATCAAGTATTCTCCAAAATTGCCAGTTTAAGTGAAGGTCCGATGCGAGAAGATTCTCTAAAGACAATCTATCGAGAGGTAATTTCTGCTTCAATTGCATTGGAGAGGGAATTGATTATTGGTTACCTTGGACCCGAGGCTACCTACACTCATCAAGCAGCGGTGAAGAATTTTGGATCAACTCTAAAATATCAATCGCTACCCGATATACCAGATGTTTTCGAAGCGGTAGAGCGCAAAGAATGCGATTACGGGGTAGTGCCGATTGAAAATTCTACGGAGGGTGCAGTCAATCGCTCTTTGGACCTTTTGGCTGAGACGGAGCTTTCCATCATTGCCCAAGTTTATTTGGAGGTAGAGCATTGCCTGTTTTCGTATTCGAAATTGGATAGGGTCACGGAAGTTCAGTCTAAAGACCAGGCCTTAGCCCAATGCGGCGAATGGCTTAGGAAAAATTTACCTACTGCAAGACTTACTCCTGTCACAAGTACTGCCGAAGCGGTAAAGAATTGTGACAAACAAAATGGAGTTGCCGCGATTGCCGCTGATCTAGCGGGTCAGCTTTATCAAGTACCGATAATTGAAAAAGGTATACAGGACCGGCTCAAAAACATGACTCGCTTTTTGGTTGTAGCACGGAATTCCTTGCCCAGGTCAAATCAGGTTTCCTATCGAACGAGTCTTGTAGTTTCTCTTTCCGACAAAGTGGGTGCATTACAAGCCGCACTTTCACCTTTTTCGTCTAGGGGGATCAATCTTTGCAAGATTGAGTCTCGCCCAAGCAGAAAAAAGTCTTGGGACTACTTTTTCTTCATTGATTTTCTTGGCCATAGCGAAGATGAAAAAGTCAAAGATGCATTCATGGAGTTAAAGGAAAATTGTTCCTTTAACAAAATTCTGGGAAGTTATCCGGAAAACTCTCCAGATTAAATCTTCTAGAAAAATAAAACTGAAAGGTCTTGTTCGTCCTTTGCGTGCTTCAAGACAAGCTCTTCAATAAAAGACCTTAATTCTTGATAAGACTTTTCCTTTTTAGGGGTCCATCGTTTGCCAGCTTTAAGTGATTCTCTTAGTCCGGATACCAAGAGCATACCCTTTATGGAAGCCCTGAACGAACTGACGAATTCAAGAATAGACGCCCTCACCCACAATGGATCAATCGAATGCCTTCTTGCATTCCAGTGAGTGAAATTAAGACTTCTTTCATTGGGGAAATGAAAACGTACTACCTGCTCGATACAATGTTCGAACGATTTAATCGACATCTCGGACCCACCATCATTTTCCCTCATGAAAGTCAGAGTTCTTTGGAGTTGAAGGGTTTCTTCTCTCGTAGAAGCACTTCCAATCACGGAAAAAAGTGCGTTTAAATTCTGAAGCCTAGTGTAGTCGTCTCTTTTAGTCGCCGTCTTTGCCACCCTTTCCCCCACCACCAAGGTTAACGATTTCCACTGCAAAACGGGATAAATCACGGAAATCTTCGTAAAAGCTCGCATAGCGAAGCCACGCGATTCCATCCACTTTTCGAAGTCTTTGCATGATTGCTTCTGCAATTACTAGACTGGGAACTTCACTGTCGAACTCATTCTCGATTCTACGCAATGTTTCGGAGAGTAATCCATTAATCTGTTCTGCATCTATGGGGCGCTTGGCAATGGCTCTTCGCAAACCCATTGCCAATTTTGTCCGATCGAAGCTTTCTCTCCTTCCATCCCTTTTGACCACAACTAAATCCTCTCGGAGTACCTCTTCAATGGTCGAAAAACGATGATTGCATTTCAAACACTCCCTTCTTCTGCGAGTGGAAGCCATGTTTCCAGCTCTTGTATCAAGAACCTTAAGCTCGTCCGAAGAGCACTTAGGGCACAACATAAGCTACTTTTGTTTCCAATCCTACCACGAATTATTTGTTACAGAGTTTCAGGAAATTCTTCAAGATCATAATTCCATTTTCCGTTGCTAGTGATTCAGGATGAAATTGTACACCCCAGATGGGCAGGGTTTTGTGCTTTATTCCCATAATTTCCCCTTCACTTGTATGAGCTGTAATTTCAAGTTCATCTGGCATGGATTCCGGTGCGATTAATAAGGAATGGTAACGAGTTGCCAAAAAAGGGTCGGTCATTGATTCGAACAAATCCTTACCGTTATGTGAAATTGGGGAAGTTTTCCCATGCATAAGACGATCGGCTCTTACGATGTCTCCTCCAAATAACTGTCCAATACACTGGTGTCCTAAGCAAATGCCCAATATGGGCAATTTACCTTTTGCCAATTTAATTGCCGCCAAGCTTATACCAGCTTTACTCGGGTCACATGGACCTGGAGAAATCACAAGGGCCTCGAAATTGTTGAATTCAATTTCCTTCGCATCTAGATCATCGTTTCGCATGATTGTTACTTTGGCACCAAGTACGCCAAAATACTGCACGACATTATAGGTAAAAGAATCGTAATTATCTATAATCAAGAGATGCATCTAATAAAATCTAAGCCTTGTATCCTTGCTTGTTAGCACGCTCCTTTAAGCGAAGGGCATTCAAGCGAATAAAACCACCAGCATCCTCTGGATGGTAATCGCTTTCATCATCGTCCATCGAAGCAACATCCATATCATAAAGGGACTGCTCGGATTTTCGACCGACTGTAATTAGGTTTCCTTTATAGAGTTTAAGGCGGACTGTACCGGTTACGCTTTTCTGGCTTTCATCAATGAGAGCCTGTAAGGCCTCTCTTTCCGGTGCGTACCAAAAGCCATAATAGATCATTTCTGCATATCTTGGGATCAAGGAGTCCCTCAGGTGCATCAGATCACGATCCATTGTAAGAGTCTCTAGTTGTCGGTGAGCACTTAATAAAATAGTGCCGCCAGGAGTTTCATAGACACCCCTGCTCTTCATTCCAACGAAGCGATTCTCGACTAAGTCAACCCTGCCAATACCATGTTTACCGGCAATTTGATTGAGCTTTTTAATGATTTGGAGAGGGGTTCCACTCTCGCCGTTTATCGCAACACAATCACCCCGATGAAATTCAAGCTCGATGTACTCGGGTTGGTCCGGTGCGAGTTCGGGATCAACTGTCAATTTATACATCTCCCGGTTTTCTGAAGTAGTAGGATCAAACCATGGATCTTCAAGAATCCCTGCTTCATAGGAAATGTGCCACAGATTTCGATCCATTGAATATGGCTTTGTGGCACTTGCTTCGACATCAATACCGTGTTCTTTGCAATATTCGATCATTTGTTTCCGTCCTGGAAAAATCTTTCTGAAATCCGCATCTCTCCAAGGTGCGAGAATTTTTAAATCTGGTGCAAGTGCCGAGAATGTGAGTTCAAATCTACACTGATCATTTCCCTTGCCAGTTGCTCCATGAGCAACTGCATTCGCTTCAAATTCCCGAGCGATCTCAATTTGAGCCTTGGCAATCAGAGGTCGGGCAATGGAGGTGCCAAGCAAATACTGAGATTCATAAATGGCATTTCCACGAACCATTGGGTAAATGAAATCTGTGGCGAATTCGTCGACCAAGTCCAAGGTCCGGTGAGCCTTCGCTCCGGTAGCCATTGCCTTTTCTTCCAATCCGTCAAGTTCCTCTTCCTGCCCGACATCAGCACAGTAGGTGATGACCTCAGCGTTTTGTGAGTTGGCGTACCAATGAACGAGCACGGAAGTATCCAAGCCCCCGGAATATGCGAGTATGATTTTCATTGCTAAAAAATAATTGATTCAGGATTTGGCGAGTTGCCGTAGAATTGCCTTCTGCATGTGTAATCGATTCTCTGCTTGATCAAACAGAATGGATTGAGGAGAGGCGAGAACAGATTCGGAAACTTCCTCTCCTGGATGTGTCGGCATACAATGCATGAATAAGGTGCCCGATCCCGAAATTTGCAGTAGTTTATCATTTACTTGAAAAGGAGACATATGCCTCTTTCTTGCTTCAGCATCACTTTCACATCCCATACTAACCCATACATCGGTGTACAAAACATCCGAATTCCTAGAAGCGATATATGGATCTGTCTGATGTTCGAAGTCGATCGGTAGTCCGCAAGCTTCAAGGTATTGAATCATTTCCATCTTCGGGGTGAATTCTTCAGGTCCTGCTAAGCAAATTTTCATCCCAAAAAGAGCTCCGGCCAGAATCCAAGAGTTTGCCATATTGCACTGCGTATCCCCAAAAAAGGTAAGTTTTTTGCCTGACAAACTGCAGGGATCTTTTGAATTTCCGGTCTTTTCTAAAAGAGTCATGCAGTCGGCAAAGATTTGACAAGGATGGAGGAAGTCGGTGAGAGCGTTGACGATTGGAATACTAGAATGAGAAGCAAACTCCTCAATGATACTGTGCTCATGGGTTCTTATGATCAAACCATCAAGAAATCTGGATAGAACCTTAATAGTATCTTCAATGCTTTCACCACGGCCAATTTGTGTACTACTTTGGTCGAGAATCAGGGGGTGACCACCAAGTTCCCTAATACCGACTTCGAAAGATACCCGAGTGCGGGTACTTTTTTTTTGGAAAAGTAAACCCCAGCTTTGTCCCGCGAGATCATTAGTTGGCCGGAGGTTTCGGTTGAATTTATAATCAAACGCATGATAAAAAATCTCTTTGATTTCATCCATCGAAAAATCGTTTTCTTGTAGAAAATGCTTCATTTGCTGGTTTCTAATTTTTGAATTTTTGAAAAGATTTTATCTAAAATTTGAACGGCCTGATTGATTTCTTCGGTTTTGACATTCAGAGGAGGGAGAAATCGGATGGCATTTCCGCCGGCAGCAACTACCAAAAGACCGGATTCTCTAAGCATGGAGATAATTTGAGTAGGATCTCTTTTGATTGCCAGTGCAAGCATGAGGCCACGGCCTCTGATTTCTGAGATCAAAGTAGGGTATTTATTAGCTAAGTCAGATAATTTTAGACATAAAAGGTTCCCATGTTTTTTGGCAGCGGATATCAAATCTTCTTCCTCTAAAACATCCAAAACCGCATGAGCGGCTGAGCAGGCTAGGGGAGAACCCCCAAAAGTCGTACCATGACTACCTGGACCAAAAATATCAGCATGATGATGATTAATCCATATCGCACCAATTGGGAAACCACCACCAAGTCCCTTTGCCATAGCAACAGCACTTGGCAGAATACCTGACTTTTGGAAGCCTAGGAATTCGCCGGTACGCCCGATTCCCGCTTGTACTTCGTCAAGAAGCAACATTATCCCTCTTTGGGAGCAAAGTTCGGATAATTTCTGGAGAAAGTGGTCATCAGCTTCGTAGATTCCTCCTTCACCTTGAATGGATTCGACCAATACCGCGGCAGTTTTATGGTTAATTGCCTTTTCGAATGCATCCAAGTCATTGAGCGGAGCGAAACTAAATTCTGGAAGCAGCGGCTCAAAACCCTTTCGATATTTTTTTGAAGCAGTAGCTGAAAGTGCCCCCAAGGTACGGCCGTGAAATCCGTTTTCCGCAACTAAGATACCTTGTTTTTTGTTATCTTCTTCATGGTTGCCAAATAAACGGGCTAATTTCAGCATTCCCTCGTTCGCCTCTGCTCCACTGTTACAGAAAAGAACCTTACCAGGACCAATTTTGTCAACTAAGCGCTTTGCAAGGCGGACCTGCTCCGGTATCGAAAATAAATTGGAACAGTGAACCAATTGATTTGCTTGAGAAGTAAGAGCTGCCAACCATTTCGGGTGGCTGTGGCCTATATTGTTGACCGCTATACCAGTTGTGAAATCCAAATATTCCTTCCCCTCCGAATCCCAGACTATTGTGCCTTTTCCACGCACAACTTCAATGGCCGGAGTCGCGTAGTTCGAAACCAAATATTTGCTATGTTCAGTTGAGATCATTAAGTTCAAGACGGATGTACGATTTCCGTACCAATTCCTTCGTCAGTGAAAATTTCAAGAAGTATACTGTGAGGTAGGCGGCCATCAATAAAGTGTACTCTGTTAACCCCAAAATTTAATGCTTTTACCGCACTGTTTACTTTCGGCAACATTCCTTTGGCGATTACACCCTTGTTTTTGAGTGCGTCCACTTGATCGATAGGCAGACTTGACAATAAACTAGATGGGTCATCTGTGTCGCCAAGTAAGCCTGGCACATCGGAAAGATAAACCAGTCGACGAGCTTTTAGGGCAATCGCAACTTCCGCTGCAACCGTATCGGCATTAACATTATAACACTGTCCTAAATGGTCTGTAGCAGTGGAGGAAATGATCGGCATTAAATCGTCGTTTAAAGCCTGTTCGATGGGTTCAGTCTGGACTTTTGAGATTGATCCGACGAATCCCAAGTCTGGTTCTTGGACCAATTTTTCGCATTGTAAAATCTTTTTTCCTGGGAGTCGGTGTACGCCACAATCGTAGGAACTGACAAAATCAGCCACTTCTGCATTCACTTGATCGTTTAAAACCTCATCGACCACATCAATAGTTTCATCATCCGTGAATCGTAGACCATTGATGAATTTTGCTTCCAAACCTCTTGCTTCTAATTCCTTGGTTACCGCTTTGCCACCACCATGAACCACGACGACTTTGATTCCCACAAAATGTAAAAAAACAAGATCCTGAGCAACTCGGGTTCTAACTTTTGGATCGGGAGAATCCATAAAGCTTCCTCCATATTTCACCACAAATATCGATCCTCGGAACCTTCTAACATAGGGGAGAGCTTCCATAAGTATTTCAGCCTTTTTCTGACTTTCTTCGTACTCAATCATATCACCCCGTTACTCACTTTTGTTGAAATTGACATACTCTTCACTCAAATCATTTGTCCAAATCTCAGCATCTCCATCTCCCAAGTTGAGATCGATGGTAATCTCAAACTCTTTTTTCGATACGATTTCCTTCCATTGAGCTTTATTGCTTTCAATAGGTTCCCCTTTATTTAATACTTTAACTTGGTTGTAAAACAGGTCAATTTGGTCAAAAACCAGTCCAACCTTTGCGTACCCTGCAGCATCAACGATTCTTCCCCAATTTGGGTCGGAACCAAACCATGAAGTTTTGACCAGTAGGGAATTGGAGATGGAACGAGCCACTTTTTCAGCATCATGATTAGTACAGGCACCCATTACAGCAACTCTTATAAACTTGGTTACTTTTTCACCATCCGATACGCATTTTTTTGCTAAGGACTGGCAAACAGCTTGGAGTCCTTCGGAGAATGACTTAGACAATTTCTTATTTGAATCAGAAATTTTCACGCCTGAATTTCCGTTGGCTAGCATGATGACTGAGTCATTGGTACTCATATCACCATCAATGGTAATTCGATTAAAAGATCGGTCGACCGCTTTGTGCAAGAAGTTCTGTAATAGATTAGGCTCTACCTCGGCGTCAGTAGTTATGAAAGCGAGCATGGTAGCCATATTCGGTTCGATCATGCCTGCACCTTTGACAACTCCACCTATGGTGATTTCTCCGATTCCAGTATTGATTTGTACAGAACAAGATTTAGTGCAGGTGTCAGAGGTCAAAATAGCTTCCTGAAATGCAACCGCCCCATCAAATTCTCCCAGAACATCTTCTGCAGCATCCCTTATCCCAGTGGTTATTCTACTCATTGGTAGGGTGACTCCAATCCTGCCGGTTGAGCACACCAGCACCGAGTCAATGTCTAAGTTTAATTGTCTGGCTGTTTCCGTACCCATTTTTTTAGCATCTGCCAAACCCTGCTTTCCTGTGCAAGCATTTGCATTTCCACTATTGGCAACCACTGCATGGAAACCTGTGTTTGCTTTTGCCAATATGGATTGAGAATATTGTACCGGTGCTGCCTTAATATCGTTTGTGGTAAACACAGCAGCAACCGCACAAGGCTTCGGGGAGTATACCAATCCTAAATCAAGCTTTCGGTCTTTCTTTCCTTTAATGTCACAATGCACACCCGAACAAAAAAAACCTCTGGGTTCGGTCAGACCATCACCATTGTCATAAAACTTCATGTTAATCCAGCTTCTTCAGGGTATCCTTGACAGATGTTCATTGCTTGAATGGCTTGTCCTCCTGCTCCTTTAACCAAATTGTCTTCAGCGGAGCATAAAATAAACCGGTTTGTTCTTAAATCATGCTGAACCCCAAGTTCGATTACATTTGTTCGGACGACATGGTTAATTTCGGGAAAACATTGGTTTTCTAAGATGCGAACAAATGGACTGTTTCCATAATGTTTTTTCCAGCATGAAAGAATATCGGAGGAACGAACAGACTTAACTGCTCGAGCAGAGATAGTTGAACAAATCCCACGATTTACAGGAATAAGGTGGGGGTGGAAAGAGAGGGTGAGGGGCTTTGAGTTAAAAATACCAAGCTGTTCTTCGATTTCTGAAAGATGACGATGCTTGGGCAAACCATACGCACATGCATTTTCATTTCTTTCGCAGAACAATAATTTTTCCGATGGATTCCTGCCCGCTCCACTGACTCCACTCATAGAGTTTGCTACGATTTCATCTGGTTCGATTAAATTTTCCTTAATCAGAGGGGCAAGTGGAATAAGTATGCTTGTTGGGTAACAACCTGGAGATGCTAGAAGAGGAGATTTTTCCCAAGAAAGTGTCTTTAGTTCAGGTAGGGCGTACTGAGAAATTTCCAATAATTCCGGCGCAGGATGTTCAGCACCGTAAAACTCTTTATAGATTTCAGCAGAGCGAATTCGAAAATCTGCTGATAAATCAATCACTTTTTTTCCAGCCTTAATTAGAGGTGTGGCATATGAAGCAGCTGTACCATGCGGAAGAGCTAAAAAGAAAAGATTAACTTCATTTTGATCACAGAGCTCTTCGATGCTTGGGTTGGAAAAAATGAGTTTTTCACCATTTTTTCCGATACTCGGCATTTTGCTTACCAAAGAGCTTCCGGCAAGACTTCTGGAAGTAATCGAAACAAGTTCAACTAAGGGATGATTGATCAACAACCTGATTAATTCCCTGCCGGTATATCCGGATGCTCCTATAATGGAAACTTTCATTTAGATAAAAAATTATTTGAAATTTAAAAAAACAAACCCCTCGGTTGGTGTTCCGAGGGGTTTGGTAAAAGATTTTTGGATTAGGTTTATCTTTTGGAGAATTGGAACCTTTTCCTTGCCCCCGGTTGCCCGGTTTTCTTCCTTTCGATTTTTCTCGGATCTCTTCGAAGATGTCCAGCTTTCTTGAGGGGTGATCTCAAGTCGCCGTTCATTTTTTCAAGAGCTCTTGACAGACCATGACGAATTGCTCCGGTCTGACCGGTTCCACCCCCGCCAGAAACATTTACGGAGACATCAATGGATTTCATAAGGTCAACCGTAGCAAGAGGACCAAGTGCCATTTTCTTTTGCTGCTCAGTTTTGCAGTAATCGGTAAGATCACGATTGTTGATAGTAAAAGATCCCGAGCCCTCTTTAATTCGAACTCTGGCGGTACTGGTCTTGCGCCGACCAGTAGCAAAAAATACGGATGGTTTAGCTTTAGCACTCATAAATTCAGGAAATTAAAGGCGTAGGTTTTTGAGCTTCATGTGGATGATCCGAACCTCTGTAAACTTTAAGTTTTTTCAGCATGTGGCTAGCAAGTTTATTTTTGGGCAACATGCCTTTAACTGCATTCTGGATAATGAATTCGGGTCTCTTTTCCCGAAAATCAGCAACAGATCGGTACTTTTCATTACCCATATATCCACTGTAAAACATGTATTTCTTCTGTTCTTCCTTTGAACCCGTAAGTTTTACTTTTTCAGCATTGGTAACAATGACGAAATCACCCGTGTCAACATGGGGAGTGTACATCGGATTGTTCCTCCCACGGAGAGCATTGGCAATCTGAACAGCAAGCCGACCAAGAATTTGGTCAGTTGCGTCAACGATTTTCCATTCGTGGGTAACTGTTTCTGGTTTTGCGAGAGTAGTCTTCATTAAATTTGGGTAAAGAATCAAAATGAAGGAAAAACAAACAATCGTCAACTGAACAATTGCAAAATTGAAGCGAGTAAAAAAGAACTGGCTAAAATTGACCTGTACCGAGATCGGACAAGGTTTGGTCGTAAAACTTTTGACCGTAACCCATCACACGGTCGGTGTTATCAAATACCACGGGCATATAATTCTCTTCTACCTCTTTATTTGCCAAAGAACCAAATTTGCCGCCTTTCTTAATTTTGTATCTCCAGACACTTCCCCAATCATAGCCCTCCATATAATTTGCTACTCCGACAAGATCAAAAACCTGCCCTTTGGTCATACCAACTGATAAACCCATAAGGTTGGCTACGTTTTCATCAACCTGTTCGTCGCTCTTGGAAAATGGATTGGAACCTTTCGGGCCACAACTTGTAAACACAAAAACGAAGAACAATGCGATGAAAGCATTGCGCAAGAAAGAAATTTTTCTTACTTTCATACCACTTCCATATCCTCTCTTAGCAAGGTTGCGCAATATCTTTTTTTAGTAATCGATAATTTTAAAGTTAGAAAAGGGCTCAAAGGGATGAAATCTTTTCTAGTGCCTGATAACTTCGTGCAATCATTTCGCGTGGATCATCGAGCAAATTTGCAGTTGCAAGGGCATTATCTAGCAATTGATTCGCTACAAGAATAGCTGTTGGTTCGTCTTTTTCCTTTAAGTTGGAAAGTCCCCGAATAATGGAGTTTTTTGGGTTGATCTGCAATTTTATAGATGGAGTAGGCATCCCAGCCATTCCTCCTTCGGGACCTTGCATCATTTTCATCACCCTGCGAGCAGAGGCTCCGCCCATACCGTCAGCTCCAACCACACAAACCGGACTGTCGATCAGACGATCACCGGTTTCTACCTCAGAAACCTTGTCATCCAATGTTTTCTTTAACCACTTGCACAGGGATTTAGTATCTTTCTTGTTTAGAGACTCTCCTTTGTCTTCTTGGTCGAGCTTTTCTAGTTTAACTTCATCAGAGTCTGCAGAGACAATTTTTTTCTCCTTATATTCCCGTATAGTTTGCATCACATACTCATCCACCGGTTCGGTACAGAGAAGAACCTCCAAACCTCTTGCTTTCAAGGCTTCCAGATAAGGACCAGCCTCAATTGATTCTCTGCTTTTCCCAAATAGGAATAAGACTTCTTCTTGGTCCTTCGTCATTCTTTCCAAATAGTCGTCCAGTCCGGTAAGTTTGCCCGGTTCCAAAGCGGTTGATTCAAATCTCAAAAGTTTGGCCAAATCCTCCTTGTAAGTAAAATCAGTTGCTGCTCCCTCTTTAATTAGCATTCCAAATTCGTTCCAGAATTCAAGATATGTATCTTCTTCTTTTTTGGATTGCTCATTTAGGAAACGAAGAAACCGCTTTGTTAGGACTTGATTGAGTTTTCTCAGTAGATCGCTGTCCTGCATTGTTTCCCTCGAGACATTCAGAGGTATGTCGGAACTGTCAACCACCCCCTTCAAAAAGCGCAACCATTCTGGGAACAACCCTTTTGGCTCAGCATCAATCAGAACTTTTCTACAATGGATTGCTACTTTATTTTCATTCCGAAAAAGTCCCATCTTTTCCATGTTTCTTTTTGGTACGAAAAGAAGGGAATTAATTTCAAGTGGGGCATCCGCATTAAAGTGCATCCGCATCAGAGGGGCTTCATAATCGTTTGCTTGAAACTTGTAAAACTCCTCATACTCCTCGTCAGAAATTTCTTTTTTCGATCTCATCCAGATTGCATCCACGGTATTTACCTTGTCACCGTTTAGGGAAACCGGGAATTGAACGAAAGCGGAGTACTTTTTGATAATTTCTTTTACCCTGTCTTCCTTCGAGAATTCGGAAAAATCATCTTTTAAATAAATGACAATCTTCGCACCTCTTCTTTGACCCTCTGCTTCTTCGATATTGTATGTGCCGCTACCATCACTCTCCCAGCAATATCCATTTCCTTCCTTTTCCCATTTTTTTGTGAATACTTGAACCTTTTCTGCGACCATAAAGACGCTGTAGAAACCCACCCCGAATTTACCGATCAGAGCATCATTCTTTTCACCATCTGATTTGAGGGCTTCAATAAATTCCTTGGAACCGGAATGAGCAATTGTACCTAGATTCTGAATCAATTCATCTTGATTCATTCCAATTCCGAAGTCTTGGATGGTCAATTGATTCTTAGTGTCGTCAGTGGAAACATTGATTTCCATTTCCAAGTTGTCATCACAGATATTTTTTTCGGTAAGTTGTATTCTCCTTAGCTTTTCAAGAGCGTCTGAGGCATTAGAAATCAATTCTCTGATGAAGATTTCTTTGTCTTTGTAGAGAGAATTTACAACGATATCGAGAACCTGCTTAGTCTCGGCTTGGAATTCGTGTGAAGAAGTTTGCTTACTCATAGTTCAGTTCAAAAAAGCCAATCATGGTAATTAATTGTGATGTCTCATCAAGTCTCAACTGGTCAATCTAATGAAACCATAAATTTTATTTGGGAGATTTCAGTTTTTTCCTGAAATATTCATACGCTTCATTTACTTCCTTTGCCTTTTTTTCCGCAACATCGCGAATTTCTGGTCCCATTGCTCTGACTCGGTCAGGATGATATTGAGCTATTTTTTTTCGGTAAGAGGCCTTTATGGCTTCAGCGTCATTTAGATCCTCTAGTTCCAGTATTTTACCGTAGTGTAATTCCTTGAGATTTGGGATATCTTGATTTTTTGAAGGTTCTTCCGGTTGCTCCTCACTCTTGTTTTCTTTTTGTTTTTTCCGATGATTATCCGTGCGTTTCTTGTCACTTCTGACTCGACAGCCATTAAAATTCCTTGTTTTTTTGCTCTTCGAGCTAGTGGGTTTTGATCTTGTATGTGGAGCAAATGATAAAAGAAAATCAAGCATCCAAATCATCCACCAACAGGATAAAAATGCAATTGCCCAGGAGATTTTGAGGGCGATATCCGATATTTTATTAGGTGACCAACCGGTCAAACTACGAAAAAGAGCGGAGTCATGATAGATGGAATACAACGCAGCACTTGAATATTCTGCAAAAACAATCGAAAGAAAAATTCCTAGACCAGCTCCATAAACGATTCTCTTACCGGATGATTTTGGGTTAAACATTTTTAAAACCTACCGCTACAGAGTTGGAACAAGAACAGTAGAATACCTCCAAGAATAATCATCAGCCACCTTTTCCAACGGTTCATATTTTCTGTCTCTTAAAAAAGAATATTATCTGATAATTGTTTGCATGAGGTGTCGAATCTTAAAGATCAGCATGCAAGAGTGGTGGTAGGGGTCGGATTCGAACCGACGAACGCACGAAGCGGGCGGATTTACAGTCCGCATCCTTTAGCCACTTGGATACCCTACCAGCCAAGGAAGGAAAGTTTAAAACTCATTTCGAGAAACTAGGCAAGACGATAACACCTTTAAGTCTTTCGGCTTTCAAGTCTTGCTCCTATTTCCCAAATTTTAGAAAATAAATTTAAGATGGCTCATTTCCCCAACAAACTTGTGGTCGGATTAACTGGTTGTATTGCATCCGGTAAGACAACTGCACTTAAATTGTTTGCAGAAAACCATTGGAATACGATTTCAACCGATCAGATCGTCAATCGATTATGGGCGGAAAATGATCGATTGATTTCGAGTGCTCAAGATCGCTGGGGAAAAGATGAAATTTTTTCACTAGGAAGAATTGACAAGAGTAAGATTGCTCGAATAATATTCGAAAACCCTGATGAACGGATATGGTTGGAAGAATTCCTCCACCCAATTGTTCGAGAAAAATGGGTTTCTCAAATTCGGCAATCTGATACCAATTTTTTTGTAGTCGAATTGCCATTGTTGTTCGAAAAAAACTTAAATTCTTATTTTAACCACATTATCTCAGTGTTTGTGACAGAAAAAGTTCAGCTTACTCGACTAATTCATCGTGGATTAACAGAAAAAGAAGCGAAAGCTCGAATGAAGTGTCAAATCCCTAGCGGTGAAAAGGCCAATCGGGCAGACACTGTTTTACTTGGTGTGGGATCGAAATCCTTTCTTTCAAACCAAATCGTTGAGGTATCCCAAAACCTCTCTAAATCTCTTGATTAACTAACCCTGTCAATTTATGTCACCCAAAGAAGATTTACCATCTGAAGTTGATTCAGAAAAAGTTTCATCCTCCGAGCCCTCTTCCGAGAAACCAGATCCGTCCAAAAAAATTGCGGGTGAGAATCCTGGGGAAAAAACGGACGGCCAGCTTTTTTTCAGCACGGACGGTGAAGAACTCCCAAGCCCAAAAGAGAACCCGTATGATGATGTAGACAAGGAGACATCCAAAGCAGGAACGGAAGAAACTAAGAGTGATTCCTCTGACTCTTCCGAAAGAAGGGATACGGATTCAAATCAAAAAAACAGGGCTAATCCAAAAGCTCCTTCACACAATCCTTCCAGAGGAAATCGCAAACAAAATTGGCAGGATAAAAATAAAGGTAAACCAAGACAGAGACAAAAGTTCAAAAAGCCAAAGAAGTTACCTTTCGAAGAAACCGAAGTGCGTCCATTGGAGATTGGTTCTCTGTTAGAAAATGAGGAGATAAAAACCGAGGCAGGTTTGCTTTCCATTGCGGAAATGTTTGCAGGAAGCGAAGGCTCTGTAATTTCTTTAGATGAGTTACTCCCCCTAAATCTTTTGGATTTAAAGGAAAAAGTCGCTTCTCTTCCAGTTGAAATAGAACTTCCTAGTGCACCCTTAAGAGAGGAGATTATCGATTTACTTTTGGATCGATGCTTGGAAGAAAAGAAGCCAGTTCGAGTTTCAGGGATAATTCAAGTCATGGAAGACGGGCACGGATTTCTTCTTCAGGAAATCGAAAACTATCGGCTTAAATCTCAGTCTCCTTTTGTGCCTGCCCCACTGATTAAGAAATATGGTCTAAAGACTGGGCAATGCGTGGAGGGATTCTTGAGATCAAAGATGGATGGGGCTACCTGCCCTTTATTAATCCAAGTGGAAAAAGTTATGGGAGGAAATCCTGAAGATGCAAGTCGGGTTACTCCCTTTACGGAATTAGTTCCTTATTATCCTTTGGAACGAATTTTTCTAGAAACGGATGAAAAGGCGGAGTGGGATAATGTTTCTATGCGAGTGGTTGATTTGGTATCCCCTATCGGTTTTGGTCAAAGAGGTCTAATCGTTGCTCCTCCAAGAACGGGTAAGACTGTTTTGCAGCAGGGAATTGCTCGAGCATTAAGAGTAAATAATCCGAAAGCACATCTGATTGTACTTTTGGTTGATGAGAGGCCCGAGGAGGTGACTGATTTTCGTCGACAGGTTCCGGACGCAGAAGTGATTGCATCTACTTTTGACGAAAGTGCTGAAAGTCATGTTCATGCAGCTGAGATTGTGATCGAAAAAGCCAGAAGAATGGTGGAGCACGAGAAGGATGTGGTCATATTGCTTGATTCCATCACTCGATTGGCTAGAGCCTATAACACCACTATGCCAAACAGCGGAAAAATTCTGAGTGGGGGAGTGGAAGCAACCGCCTTGCAGCGCCCGAAGCGATTTTTTGGTTCCGCTCGAAATATAGAGGGTGGCGGAAGTTTGACTATTCTAGGAACGGCTTTGGTAGAGACAGGAAGTAAGATGGATGAAGTTATTTTCGAGGAATTCAAAGGCACGGGAAATATGGAGTTGCACTTAGATCGGGAACTTTCAAATAAAAGAATCTTTCCGGCTCTTGATTTTGAAAAAAGTGGAACCCGAAAAGAAGAACTTCTTTATCATCCAGAGGAACTGACAAAAATTTACTCTCTCAGAAGATCGCTCAAAGGGGTTCCCCCAACGGAAGCTATGGAAATGTTCATCCAAAGGGTCCGGAAAACCAAAAATAATCCGGAGTTTTTGGTTGGTTTGGGCAGATGAGCTTGTAACTCGTTTCAAAACTCTTCAACTTGGATTCTCTAAGCCTGAACATGAATCCTACCGACGAATTTTTGATCGATGCCTTCAAGCAGCAAGGATTGATCACCGACGAAATTTTACATGAAGTAAAATCCGGAGTTGAGAATCTACCGGAAGATCAAGTTGTTGACCAGGATCTCTCCATTATGGATGGTTTGCTGGAAAGAATTGGCCTTCCTAAAGAAGAGGTGGTTAATTTTTTGGCCGCGGAATTAAACATGGAAGCAGTCGATATGGAGCAAGTCGACCCACCCGCCGAAATCATCTCCCTGTTGCAACCTGAATGGGCCCGACAATATGAGGCATTCCCCATAGGTGCAAATCCAACCGAGATTGAAATTGTTTTTGGCAATCCACTCGATGAGGACGGTCTGGAAAACTTAACTCATTTGCTTGGTAAAGCAATCCATCCAAAGATAGCCTATCGTGGAGAGGTTCTTCAATCGATTGATGGTGCCTATGGTTCGAAAGAAGAACGGAAGATGCATGAATTCTTCGATGGAATCGAAGGTGAGAATATTGAGATAGGTGATGGGGTAAAGCCAGAGGATGTCAGTGAGGAGGATGCTCCAATCATTAAATATGTTCATTCGGTTATAAAGGATGCACTGGAAATGAGAGCCTCTGATATTCATATGGAACCTTTGGAAAAAAAGTTTCGCATACGATTCCGAGTGGATGGAAGATTGCAAGAGCAACCAGACCCACCAAAACGACTGCAGCCATCGATTATTTCGAGAACTAAATTGATGGCTAATGTCAGTCTTGCCGAGAAGAGAGTCCCTTTGGATGGAAGGATAAATGTCAAGGTGGGTGATAAAGTGATCGACTTGCGAGTCTCCACTTTGCCTACGGTTCATGGAGAAAGTATCGTCATGCGTATATTGGACAAGGAAAGTTTGAGCCTTGGTCTCCCTCAACTTGGATTCTTTTCTGATGATCAATCAGTTTTTGAGCAGGTCATTAACATGCCGGATGGTATTTTTTTGGTTACCGGACCAACGGGTTCCGGAAAATCCACTACCCTATACTCGGCATTAAATGTCATTAATCAACCAGATCGTAAAATCATTACTGTTGAGGATCCGGTAGAGTATGAGGTGGCTGGAATCAATCAGGTACAAGTCCGGTCTGATGTGGGTATGACATTTGCCGCAGCACTCAGAGCCATGCTTCGACAAGCTCCGAATATCGTGATGGTCGGTGAGATTCGTGACTTAGAAACTGCGGAAATAGCCATCAATGCTTCCTTAACCGGACACATGGTGTTTAGTACACTTCACACAAATGATGCACCGAGTGCGGTTTCGCGTTTAATTGATATGGGAGTGAAGCCCTTTTTGGTTTCCGCTTCCTTGAGAGCAGCACTTGCTCAAAGATTGGTTCGGTCTATTTGTCAAAATTGCAAACAACCCTACCAAGCGTCACCCAGCGAACTTGCCGTTTTGGGAATCAATGCGGAGCAGGCAGCAAATGCGAGCTTTATGGAAGGTGCGGGTTGCGACAAATGCGGGGAAAATGGATTTAGAGGAAGAAAAGGCGTTTTTGAAATCTTTACCGTTAACCAGGAACTGGAAGAAATGATCTACCACAATGTAAGTATTGTTGAGTTACGGAAGAAGGCTAGAGAGATGGGAATGCGTACCATGCGTGAAGATGGGTTCAGAAAGGTTTTGGCCGGAGTTACGACCCTGAGTGAAGTCATGCTTGTAACCACGGAGGAGGAATAGGATGTTGTATATCGATTACAATTCTACGATCCGCGATATCTTCAGCCAAGTCGAAGGTGTTTCCCAGCACGGTTTGGATGAATTGTTTGATGAGGATGTTAGAGAAGGTAGGAAGTCTTATGCCGAATCGATTATCGCAGCAGGTTTGGCATCTAAAGAGGATATTTTTAGTCTGGTTTCGGAATTTTTGGGATATGAATTGCAATTTGGAGAAGTCGGGGAAATTGAACCGGATGCTTTACAAGTAATACAAGCGGAGGTTGCGAGGCAATATGCCATCGTTCCATTGTATCTTTCCGAAGGAGGCGTTCATTTTCTAGCTTCTGATCCGTTTAATTCTTCCATCATAGACGATCTCACTTTTGCCCTTAATTTGGAAATTCATCTTGTGGTGTGTGATCCGGAGCATGTGCAGGCTCTACTGGATCACTACTATCCATCTCAAGATGGTTCGATCCAGGATTTGCTTGGGGAGGGTGCTTTTGAAGAGTTTGATGACCTGGACGATTCCAAGGAATCAGATCTCACGGATGCGGCAAACGAAACTCCAATTATTAGATTCGTCAACTTGGTGATGCAGCAGGCAATTCGGGCACAAGCTTCTGATATTCATTTCGAACCCTTCGAACAGGAATTTCGTATTCGTTACCGAGTGGATGGAGCATTGTACGAAATGTCACCTCCGCCTAAAAGTTTGGCTCTTCCGGTAATATCAAGGATTAAGGTAATTGCGGATTTGAATATCGCTGAACATCGAATCCCTCAGGATGGTAGAATAAAAATGACCTTAGAAGGACGTGCGGTTGACCTTCGGGTATCTACTTTACCCACTCAGTTTGGAGAAAGCGTGGTGCTTCGTGTGCTGGACAAATCAGCGGTAAATCTGGACCTTGATAGTTTGGGATTACCTGAAAATGTGAAGTCCGGTATCCGCGATGCGGTACGAAGACCAAATGGAATCTTTATTGTGACTGGTCCTACTGGTTCCGGAAAAACCACCACGCTCTACAGTGCCCTAAAAGAAGTCAATCAGATGGACACAAAGCTTTTAACTGCGGAGGACCCAGTTGAATATGAAATTGAAGGGATCATGCAGGTCCCTGTGAATCATCAGGTGGGGTTGGATTTTGCTCGTGCATTGAGAGCTTTTTTAAGACAGGACCCCGATAAGATAATGGTTGGAGAAATTCGGGATATCGAGACTGCTCGGATTGCAGTTCAAGCTTCCCTCACAGGTCATGTCGTTTTGAGCACCCTGCACACAAACGATGCTCCAGGTGCAGTTACCCGATTGGTTGATATGGGTCTTCAACCCTTTTTGCTTTCCGCATCATTGGAATTTGTTTTAGCCCAGAGGCTCGTCAGGAAAATTTGTACCGATTGTAAGCAAGAATATGATCCCAAAAAAGACTTGATTCAAAACTTGGGTCTAAATCCAAATGAATTGGGCGAACGAAAATTTTACTTTGGTGCTGGTTGTGAGACTTGTAACCAGTCGGGTTATCGAGGGAGAACTGGTCTTTTCGAAATGATCAAGGTTACGGACTCTTTTCGGGAAATGATAAATTCGGGAGCCGCTACTTTGGTTTTACGACAGTGTGCAGTGGAGCAGGGTATGAGAAGCCTGAGAGAAGATGGTTTACGATCGATTTTTGATGGAGAAAGTACCGTTGAGGAAGTCTTGAAATACACCTAAAAATTCATAAGAATCTAATATTATGCCAATCTTTCAATATGTCGCAACCGATCAAACTGGAGCTCAAAGCCAGGGCAATTACGAAGCTGCAAACGAAGAACAGGCATATGCTCAATTAGCTCAATACGGTCTGACTGTAACACAGCTCGTTCCGGTTCAGGTTACACCGGAAGTCCCCAGTCCGGCCCAGCCTGAAAAAAAGGCAAAGAAAAAGAAGGAAAAAGCTCCCAAGCCGCCTAAAGCCGCGAAGAAAAAGAAGAAGGGAGGCCTGTTGGCTATGGAAATCGGTGGTGGTCCAACCAATGAGGATATTTCTATCTTTACTCGGCAAATGTCCACTTTAGTCCACGCTGGACTACCCCTGCTCCGAAGCCTTGAAGTTATGATCAAGCAGCAAGAGAAAAAGCCGAAGTTCAAGGCGATGCTCGAAGATATTTCAGAAAAGGTCTCATCTGGAGGAAATCTTTCAGATGGTTTGGCTATGTATCCAAAGACCTTTGATAATCTGTATGTCAACATGGTCAAAGCAGGAGAAGCTGGTGGTGTGTTGGAACTTGTCTTGGATCGCCTGGCCCAATTTCAGGAAAAATCAATTCGTACCATCAAGAAGGTAAAGTCTGCCATGATTTATCCCAGCGTAATCATGTTTGTTGCCGTTGGAATTGTTACCTTGTTGATGATGGTTGTAGTTCCACAATTTCAAACTATTTTCGAACAAATGCTTCGGGGAGCTCCATTGCCGGGTCCTACTCAAATCGTAATTAACATCAGTGAACTATTCTCTACGCATCCGATTTTGGTCTTGGGTGGCATGTTTGGTACGGTGGGTGGGCTTTTGCTCTATAAAAAGACTAAAGTTGGTGCTAAGACATTTGATTGGTTAGGACTGAATGTGCCCGCTGTTCGGGATGTGGTCAGTAAATCGAACATCTCACGGATAACACGAACCTTCGGAACCTTACTTAGCAGTGGAGTTCCTATTCTACAAGCGTTACAGATAACCCGAGATACTTTATCCAACAGTTTTTTTATCAATGCGATGAGTAAGGTTCATGATTCCGTTCGGGATGGAGAGGCAATGGCTGTTCCAATGGGTAGAGAGACGGTCTTTCCCACTATGGTTACCAGTATGGTCGAAATTGGAGAAGAGACCGGCGAACTTCCTGATATGTTGACCCGAATCGCTGATAATTATGATGAAGATGTGGACAACGCAGTTGCCGGGATGACTTCTCTTATTGAGCCTGTGATGATTGTATTTCTAGCGGTTGCGGTTGGATTTATTGTTATTGCGTTGTTTTTACCCATCGTTGCAATCATCGAAACAATTGGTAAGTAACCAGATTCTTTGAATCAATTAGGCTTTTCGCCTTGGTTTTGTTGAAGCCATGCTTTCGAGGCAGATGGGTCTACTCTGCTCCAGGTTTGCATTACTTGATCAATTGCTTTCTCCCGCGATTTCGGGTCCACAATTGATAAAGCCCAGCCCGCTGCACCTTCCGGATCTCTTCCACAGATACGATTTACAAATTCTCCAACGACCGGATCAAGACTTTCCGATGGTGGGAAACTGTTGAGCCATTCTGCGGTCGAGACTGGATCCACCAGTGACCATCTGGAGGTAAGTTGCTTCATGGCGTATGTTTGATTTTCACTGTCTTCCAAATCGGCCACCCACACAGAGGCATCTTGTGGAGATTCTGCGACCCATTGGGTCAGCAAATTATCCATCACTCTTTGACTCGCTGGTTCCGCACTCATCTTTTCGACCCAATTTGCGGTTGCTTGAATGTCTTTCCTTGCAAGTTTCGCTCCTACTTGCCCTAAGATTGTTTCTCGGAGCCTTCTATCTTCTTTGGGGAAGCGGTTGGCCCAATCGATTGCTTCTGAGACGGACTTCTTAACATATTCTTGAGCCAGAAAAGTAGAACTTTGCCATTTTGCGTTACCTGAAGGTAAATCCATCAATAAACGATTTGCGGTTTCAAGGTCATTTTCAGCAATTCCTTTGATCACTCCTAAAATATGTGGGTTATTTTCAGGAGTATTATTGTGATTATTTGCATTTGCCCATGCCAATGCAGCATCTGTGTCTTTTTTTGCCCATCCTGCTAGTGCTTCGGAAATACCAAATCTTCTTTCACTTTTCTCATCCAGTTTTTCCTTAGCATACTTAAGCGCCGATTCAGGATCAATTGCCGACCAGCTCCTCATTAATAATTTCATCTCTAAATGTCTGCCATAACCAGCTGGTAAAGCTTCAAAGGCACCGACTACATCTTGTACATTGGACGAATCCATTGATCTTAAGGCATCCAGATACGATCCCATTCGTTCCAAAACATCTGCACCTTCCATAATTCTAATGAGATTTGGAGGCAGGGGAGGTGATTTAGCAAATATCTCCGATTTTATATAATCTTCCCGAGTTGGTACCGATATATTTATATTTTTCGAAACACCTTTTTTCTCTGGTTCAATTTTTGAACCTACAGATGATTGAATTTGCTTGGTCTCGTTAGAGATGTATCGGGTTGAATCTCCTAACTTTAACCCCAAAAAAAACACGATTCCTAGGGAAATTGCCCATGGTAAACCGATTTTGAAGAAAGAATTCACTCAAATATTACTCTTAGGCACCTGTATAAAAAAGATCAAGAAGGAATCCGAAAGACAATTTTAATGAACAAAATTCATTATTATAATTAATATACAACATATATGAATTATTTTCATTATATTAATCATAAAAAAATAAAAAATTGAGTCAAAAATATATCCATAAAACTATTTGGCGCGATTTGAGCATTACTAATATGCTTGTCCACAATTGGATAACAACAAACTAAAACTAAACTAAATCATATATATGAAAAACAAATTATTATCTTTGGCAAGTTTACTTGCTGTATTCTCTGCAAAAGCAGTGGAAATTGGACCCACCGGAAGTGGTGTTGAAATGTCTGGTTTCATTGATATTGCATTCACTGACCAAACCGCTGGTGCTCAATCTACTACAATAGGTCAAGTAGAATTGAATTTTGATTACTCAACAGGACCGGTTTCTGCATCCGTTGATTTCGACTTTGGAGGAAACTCTAAGTACGGTGCAGGAGCTGATTATGACGGTAATTTAGAGGAAGCAGTTATCACCTATGATTTTGGTGGTGGTTTCAGCGTCTCCGCAGGTAAAATGTTATCCTACATGGGTTTTGAGGCATTTGATCCAACGAACATGTACCAGTACAGTTACGCATACGATTACGGAAACTATGCTGTACAATCCATATACGATGCTTACGATGTCGGGGTTTCTCTTGATTACGGTACCGACGATTATAGTATTGGAGTATGGACAAGTGCTGAAAACAGTGCCGGTTATGAGCTTGCTTTGGCATACACAGGGATCGAAAGCTTGACTGCAAAAGCAATTTGGTCTGATTTCTCTGATCAAGTCGGAGGACCATCCTACACCAAAAATACCTACTGGGTTAGTTATGAATTAGGGAACCTACTTGTTGCTGGTGAAATTGCTGAGGCTGACATTAAAGATGGCGCAGGAGGTGATGACAAAGATGGCTTTCTCATTATGGGTAACTATGCTTTTACCGACAAAGTCGCGTTG
>JAYYRA010000045.1:0-57740 GCA_036127675.1 Verrucomicrobiota bacterium | reverse complement strand
GTTCGTTCAATCTCAAGAGACCATTGTCAACAAATATGCAAGTTAATTGCTTACCAATTGCTCGATCAATCAAAGCTGCAGCAACCGACGAGTCAACGCCTCCGCTCAATCCGAGAATAACCTTTTTATCAGCAACTTGGGCCTGAATATTTTTTATGCTTACATCGACAAAATCGTCCATGTCCCAATCCCCCTTGCATTTACAGATCCCAAACAAGAAATTTTGGATGATATGGGAACCTTTCTGTGAATGCTCAACCTCTGGGTGAAATTGTAATCCGTAAAACTTCTTCTTCGGATCTTCGATTGCAGCAAAGCTTGAATTTTCTGTCCTTGCAGCAGCTCTGAAACCGTTTGGAATCTTGTTCAACGCATCACCATGTGAATTCCAAACAGTTAATTCACCAGGAAGATTTTTAAAAAGTATGCTTTTCCTTAGAATCTTCAATTTGCCCCTACCATACTCTCTTCTAGAGCTTTTCTCTACCTTACCACCTAACATATTTGCCATTAGTTGTAGACCGTAACAAATTCCCAAGATGGGTATACCTAGCTTAAAGATACCTTTGTTTGGCTTCGGTGCACCTCGAATCAAAACACTTGCGGGTCCACCCGAAAGGACTATTCCGATAGGTTTAAATTTTCTAATTTCAGAAAGAGTTGTATCAAAAGGTAAAACTCGGGAATATACCCTTGCTTCACGAATTCTCCTAGCGATTACTTGTGTATACTGAGACCCAAAATCTAGAACTATGATGGTTTGTGGCATTTATCAGTTGTTGTATTTGTTTCTAAAGAAAATACCCACAAAAAGGATTCGCCATTGAATTGGCAATCCAAACAAATCAAATAAAAAAAGCTGACTCGTAGAAAGATGGCTACGAAATTTGTCTAGTCTTTTTTGTCGCTAGAATCTTCTTCCGTTGAACTTACTTCTCCCGTGGAAGAGTCAGTATCTGCAGAAGATTCCATCTTTTCAGTTTCCTCAGAATCTGATTCTGCAACCGGAGTTGAGTCATCTACCTGATCCTCTTCATCACTAGCAGTTTCCTCTGTATCTACTGTGCTTTCTTCTGTAGATTTTTGGGCATCTTTAGGTGATTCGTCATCCTCTTTGGTAACTTCGTCTTTTGAACCAGTTTCAGACTCACTAGAGTCAACAGGGGTTTCGGATGTACTTTCGTCTTTGCTCTTTTCGGTCGCCTTCTTAGATTTTTTGGAAGATTTTTTCTTCTTAGGCTTCTTTTGTTCAGCCTCCTCTACAAATTCAATCAAAGCCATATCTGCTGCATCCCCAAGGCGAGGCAAAGCAAGTTTGTAGATACGGGTGTAACCACCGTTTCTACTGGAGAATTGATCGACCAATTCATCAAAAAGCTTGGCTACGGATTTTTTATCGCGAAGCCTTGAGATGGCTAATCTACGATAATGAATCTTTTTGGAAATATCTTCATTGCTATGAGCATTTTTTGCCAGCGTGATGACTTTCTCAATAAAAGGACGCAGGGCACGAGCCTTGGCGAGAGTAGTTTTAATTCTGCCGTTCTCGATCAATGAGCAAGACAGGTTCGCAAGTAAAGATGCTCTATGTGCAGTCTTTACTCCAAGTTGATGGTTATGTTTGCGATGTCTCATTTCTAGTTATTCTAGATGTGAAATTATTGGTTTGCCGCAGCCTCAAGCAGTCGACTTTCAAATTTCATTCCCAGAGAAAGACCCAGTTGCTCGAGTTTAGCTTTTATTTCATTAAGGGACTTTTTACCAAAATTACGATATTTTAACATCTCAGGCTCGGACTTGGTGGCAAGCTCGCCAACTGTAGTTATGTTAGCGTTATTCAGGCAGTTTGCAGCACGAACCGAAAGTTCGATTTCATTTACGCTCATACTGAGCAAGTTACGAAGGCGGTTTTGCTCTTCGCTAACTTCTTTCGACTGGCTTTCGAATTCAATCTGCTCTTCACTGATTTGGTCAAAAACATCCAAATGGTGACGCAAGATTGCAGAAGATTGCTTGAGAGCATCTTCCGGGGTAATTCGGCCATCCGTATTAATCTCTAGAATGAGTTTATCGTAGTCGGTCATTTGGCCGACACGGGTGTTCTGCACTTCGTATTTAACTAATTTTACCGGACTGTAAAGTGCATCGACATTAATCATGCCAATAGGTTGATCATCACTTTTACTGTCTTCACCCAAGCAGAAACCACGACCTACAGTGACTTCCATCTCGGCGGAAACTTTTTGCTTTCTGTCCGTCGTGAGAATGATTTGCTCTGGGTTCACGATTTCAATCCCCTCAGCAGGAGCAATATCAGCAGCTGTAACTTCTCCTTCCTTTTCAACATCTATGGAAAGAGTAACAGGTTCAGCTTTGTGGCTGATTATCAAAATCTTTTTTAAATTAAGAACAATATCAGTTATGTCTTCAACTACTCCATCTACACTTTGAAACTCATGCTGTACTCCATCTATCTTCAAGGAGGAGATAGCCGCACCTTCAATTGAGCTTAACAAAACCCTTCTAAATGCGTTACCTATAGTGTGACCATATCCGGATTCAAACGGGTCTGCTATAAACTTCGCGTACTTTTCTGTAGCAGTCTCTTCTTCTTTTACGAGACGATTGGGTAATTCGAACTTTCCGAGTCTTTTGGCCATGATGAAATAAGTTTGAGTGGGTAAGTAAGGTTTAGGTAAATGTTTAACGACTGTAAAATTCAACAACGAGCTGAACATTAACACTTTGTTCAAGTTCGTCTAGTTGTGGGGCACGACTTACAGTGCCTTGTAATGAATCTGCATTAATTTCCAACCAAGGTGGAGAGGGATGGTATTGTGATCCTTCTAGGTTTCTGGTTGCAAGCTGTCTGGAAGAGGTTTTTTCTCTGACGCCAATTTCGTCACCGACCGAAACCTGAAAACTTGGGATATCAGTCTTCGTGCCGTTCACCAAAATATGGCCATGATTAACGAACTGACGGGCTGCTTGTCTGGTCTTAGCTAAACCAAGGCGATAAACAACATTATCAAGTCTAGTCTCAAGCATGGTGAGAAAAACTTCGCCGGTAACTCCCATCTTTCTCTTAGCTCTTTCGAACAGATTACGGAACTGCTTTTCAGTAAGTCCATACATCATACGAAGTTTCTGTTTTTCAATTAAACCCTCGCCATAGTCGCTTACTTTACGCCTGAAAGAGGGACCGTGTTGCCCCGGAGGATAGGTTCTGCGTTCAAAAGATTTATTTGCTGGAAAGATCGCCATTCCGAAACGGCGGTTAATCCTAGTTGTTGGTCCTGTATATCGAGACATAATGAATAAAATTAAAGATGCTTAATTAAACCCGTCTTCTTTTAGGTGGACGGCAGCCGTTATGAGGTACTGGGGTAACATCAACAATTGTTGAAACAATAAATCCAAGACTTTGGAGGGCACGAATTGCTGAGTCACGTCCCATTCCTGGTCCCTTTACCTTTACCA
This sequence comes from Verrucomicrobiota bacterium, assembly GCA_036127675.1. Lineage (GTDB taxonomy): Bacteria > Verrucomicrobiota > Verrucomicrobiia > Opitutales > Seribacteraceae > Seribacter. Next base: position 54,260 of record JAYYRA010000045.1, on the reverse strand, counting down.
GAACTTCTTTCATTCCGTGTGACATTGCAACACGACCCGCATCCTGAGTAACAACTTGAGCAGCGTAGGCTGTTGATTTTCTGGATCCCCTAAAGTTGCATTTTCCAGAACTAGACCAAGAAATGATATTTCCGCTCATATCGGAAAAAGAAACCTTGGTATTGTTAAAAGTAGCTACAATAAAACAAATGCCAGTAGAAATGTTTTTGCTTCCCTTGGCTTTTCTTACTTTTACCTGCTCAATATTAGCACCGAGAAGATCCGCTGCGGTTTCTTCCTTTTTTTCTGAAGTCTTTTCGTCAGTGCTTGGAGCATCAGTAACATTATCTGGCTGGATATCTTCGGCTTTTTCGGCTTTAGGAGACTCCTTTGCTTGCGTCTCCTCCGCCGATTCAATCTTTTCTTCTTCTTCGCTCATTGGTAATTAAAATTAGCTTTTTCGGATTACTCCCACAGTTTTTCTACCACCTTTACGGGTTCTTGCGTTGGTTATCGTCCTCTGACCTCTGACCGGGAGCCCCCTTTGGTGCCTTAACCCACGATAACAGCGGATGCTTTGCAGGCGTTTCAAATTATTCGTGATGGTTCTTCTCAAATCTCCTTCAACCATTATCTTTTGGTCAATGATATAGTTGCTGATTAGGCTGAGTTCTTGTTCATTCAAATCCATTGTTCGGCGATTCGGATCTATGTTGGTTGCTTCAAGAATCGCTTTTGCTCGGGTTGGACCAACGCCATAAATATAACGTAAAGAGAATTCTATTTTTTTACGATTTGGTATGTCTACTCCAAGAAGTCTTGCCATAATGATTTCCTATTTTTTGATTAAAAGTATATTTAAGAAAAAAAGTTGTTATCCTTGAGAAAATAGCCCACTAATCCCAAAACGAAAAGGAGCACAGAAATCCATATTAAAGGTCTCCATTCAGCTTCAAATGCCTTAAGCTCCAGAGTCTCGATTCTCTGGTTTGAATTTGCAGATCTCCCGCGGATTCGGCCTTTTCGAAGAAAGCCGTCGTAATGTCTTTGCAGGAGAAAAGTTTCAACTTGTCGCATTGTATCGAGAACAACTCCAACAATGATGAGCATACCTGTTCCTCCGAAAAACATGGCCACATTGTAAGATACATTGGCAAGGTTAAAGATAAGATCCGGAAACACGGCAATTACGGTCAAGAAAATTGCCCCTGCTAATGTAAGTCTGGTCATGGTAAAATCCAAAAACTTTGCTGTTGGATCACCGGGGCGCACTCCTGGCACATAACCACCGTTCTTTTTTAAGTCGTCGGCAATTTGCACGGGTTTGAACATGATTGAAACCCAGAAATAGCTAAATACTAGAATCAAACCACCGTAGACGATATAATAAAACCAACCTCTGCTAGCAAAAACATTTGCAAGATCAATTGCCCAATTTGTTTCAGAGGGTGAATCAGCAATTGCGGCTCCCAATGTTCGAAGTAATTGGGCAGGAAACATAAGTATTGCACTTGCAAAAATTACCGGCATTACACCTGCATAATTAACCTTAAGTGGGAGGAAGGAACTTTGTCCTCCAAAAACTTTTCGACCCACCATTCTTTTGGCGTATTGTACCGGAATTTTCCGCTGTGCTTGAGTGACAGCGATAATGCCCCCTACCACTAAAAGAAAGAGTCCAATCATAATCACCGCCTTGACAATCACCATATTGTCACCTGCTGGAGCTTCAAAAATCAGTACATAAGCATCAGCTAAAGCTTTAGGTAAGTCAGCGAGAATACCAACAGTAATGAGCAAAGAAATACCGTTCCCAATACCCCTCTGAGTAATCTGTTCCCCTAGCCACATCAGAATTAATGAGCCAGTTGTCAGGAACACGACAGAATTGAGAAGGAACAAATTTGGCGATGAAGCAACTACGATATTTCCTAAAGGTTGTCCATCGAGTCCTGGTTCAGCAGGGTTGAAACCCTGTATCAAACTTCCTGGACTGTCTCTCAATGCAACCGCCAGAAGAGTCCCTTGTATCAAACATATAACAATGGTTAGATACCTCGTATATTGAGAGATTTTTTGTCTACCGGGTTCACCTTCCTGCTGCAATCTTGCAAGCTGAGGGAAAACCGCTCCCATTAACTGCATGATAATAGATGCACTGATGTAAGGCATGATCCCAAGAGCAAAAAGAGCACCATTCAATAGTGCTCCTCCGGTGAACATGTTGTAAAAGCCTAAAATATCATTACCCTCCGACTCACTACGGGTTTGCTCTCTAAGTTCAAAGAACTCTTTAATTGGTGAAGGGTCTACACCTGGTAATGGTATGTTTGCACCAACTCGCGCAATAAAGAGCAAAGCCAAGGTAAAGAAAATCTTTTGCCTTAACTCTGGAATCTTTAGCGAATTAGTAAAAGCAGAGAGCATTGTTTATTAGTTTTCTTCAACCGAACCACCTGCTGCCTCGATCTTTTCACGAGCAGACTTAGAGCAGTTGGATAATTTTACTTTATATGCTTTATCAATAGAACCATTGCCTAAAAGTTTAGCAGCTTTTGAATTCGAACGAATTAAACCTGCTTCTTTCAAAGATTCTATGGAAACAATATCACCCGAGATCTGACTAAGGTCAGACAGGTTTACAACTGCACAAGGCGACTGAAATCTAGTTCGATTAAAACCACGCTGCGGCAGCTTACGGAACAAAGGCATCTGACCACCTTCAAAACCTGGTCGTAAAGAATATCCTGAGCGCGCACCCGCTCCCTTATGGCCACGGCAACATGTTTTTCCGTGACCATTTCCTTCACCTCTGCCAACCCTTTTCTTTTCTCGGTTGGCACCTGATGGTATGTTGTTTTCTTTCATTTTAAAGCGATTGAGGTCCTAAGGATTATTCAGTCACAGCAACGGCAACTGGAGCATCGACTGATTCGACAGTAAAGGCTGGACCAGAAACGGATTCGCCCCTGGTTTCTGATATTTGACTAGCGGTTCTCAATTGGCAAAGTCCCTGCATTGTGGCAGAAACTACAGAAAGTTGGTTATTAGAGCCCAGAGACTTGGAAAGTACATTCTTAACTCCAGCAGCTTCCAGAACAGCGCGAACTCCTCCTCCAGCAATAATTCCAGTTCCCGGTCTAGCAGGTCGGAGCAAAACCTTTCCACCATCGTAATTTCCCACAACAGGATGCGGTATGGTATCTCCGGAAATAGAGACGAATTTCATTGCTTTCTTTGCTTGATCCGTACCTTTACGAATTGCATCAGGGACCATTTGAGCTTTTCCGTAGCCAAAACCAACATTCCCATTTTGATCACCAACGACTACTAAAGCTGCAAAGCTAAACCTTCTTCCACCTTTGACAACTTTGGCACATCTGTTGATGTGAACTACTTTTTCAAAGAGTTCCACCTCTTCTTCAGAGGAAGCCACTTGTTCCTTGGATTTTTTTGCTTTTGATTCGCTCATGATTTAAAACTTCAACCCTCCTTCACGCATAGATTCAGCAAAGGCTTTAACACAGCCATGGTACTTTCTTCCGGAACGATCAAATACAATCGAATCAACCCCTCCGGATTTTAAAGACTTTGCAAATTCGGAGCCCAATTTACTTGCTCCTTCCACATTCGGAAGAATCTTTTCATGTATCTTTGAATTCGTGGAGATGGAAAAAAGCGTGTGACTAGCAATATCATCGATACACTGGGCGTGTATATTTCGATTGGTAAAACATACAGTAACCCTTGGACGATCGCTTGTACCGCTAACTTTTTTTCGGATTCTCCACTTACGTTTTTGAGCAAGTTGCTTTTTCTTGAATAAATTCATAATCTTAAGCGGACTTCTTTCCTTCCTTTCGACGGACATATTGACCCAGTATTCGGACTCCTTTTCCCTTATAGGGTTCAACCGGATAATATTTCTTGATTTCTGCAGCCAACTGACCGACTTTTTGTTTGTCAGATCCTTCAACTAATATTTTAACATTGTCGGAAACTGTTACATTAACACCTTCAGGGATCGGGTGCTCAACTGGGTGAGAAAATCCCAATTCTAAATCAATAATCTTTCCTTTAACCGTTGCCCTAAATCCTACTCCTTCAATTAAGAGATTTTTAGAAAAAGGCTCCGTGACGCCTTTTACCATATTTGCAACTATCGATCTGGTCGTGCCGTAAATAGCATTTGCAGAGCGAGAGGAGTTGGCAGGTTTAACGATGACCTGATTTTCAGATACTTCAACATTTGCTAGGGGTGAAAATTCTTTTTCCAACGAACCCTTTGGTCCTTTGACGGATACGACATTACCATTCACAGAGACATCTACTCCTGAAGGTATTTTAACTGGGACTTTACCAATTCTACTCATAATTAATAAATTTAAGATTTACCAAACGCTACAGAGCAATTCTCCTCCGAGCTTATTTTTACGGGCGGATTGGTCATCCATTATTCCCTGAGGAGTGCTGAGTATGGAGATTCCCAAACCTCCAAGGGTTTGAGGGATTTCTCTGTAACCACAGTAAGATCTTCTTCCTGGGGTACTAATTCTGCTAATTCCTCTAATCGCATGCTCTCCGTTTACATATTTGAGATGAATTTCTATGTTTTTCATCCCTTTGTCGTTGGTTCCTTCGATGTGATCTTCTACAAATCCCCGGTCTTTCAAAATTTTTGCAATGCCAGCCCTCAGATTGGAGTGGGGGTAGGAGCAAGAATCCTTACCTGCTCTACCGGCATTTCGTATAACGGTAATGAAGTCACCTATTGAATCATGAACGGACATATTACTAAAGGGGTTGCGCTTACCAGGAAGCTTTGATGATACCTGGAACTTTACCTTGCAAGGCAAGTTCTCTGAAAGTAATTCTGGAAAGCCCAAACTTTCGGATAACAGCCCGAGGTCGACCTGTTAGCGTGCAACGATTTACCAGTCTAACCGCTGATGAGTTTCTGGGAAGCTTAGCTAATTTTGCTTGAGCGATGTAAAAGTCTTCCTCGCTTGTTTCTGGATTTTCCAAAATCTTTTTCAGTTCTGCCCGCTTGGGAGCAAAACGAGATACAAGTCTTTCTCTTTTTTTGTTTCGATGGATAACGGATTTTTTTGCCATAATAGAAAGTGATGTTAAGCTGCTGCCTGCTCGTTGTTTGATGATGAAGAATGTATTCTGAAGGGCATTCCCAAAAGTTTTAGCAATTCCGTAGCCTCCTCATCCGAATTCGCTGTGGTTACGATACAGATGTCCATTCCGGTATTAACCCTTTGTCGTTCAACATTGATTTCTGGAAAGATACTGTGATCCGTAATTCCTAAGGTGTAGTTTCCATTTCCATCTAGTTTGGTAGGCACACCTCTAAAGTCCCTAATATTTGGGAGGGCGATAGCAATCAGCCTTAGTAGGAATTCCCACATGCCATTGCCCCTAAGAGTCACTTTTATTCCTACCGGCATACCTTGCCTGAGCTTGAAGTTTGAAACACTGACTTTTGCTTTAACCGTAACTGGAGCCTGACCTGCTAAAGATGAAATATCTTTTCTCAGCTCTTCGATTCCATTTTTATCTAATTCTGCACCAAATGAACTGTTAAGAACAACTTTTTCAATTTTAGGAACCTGATGAATATTGGAATATCCAAGTTTATTCTTCAACTCTGGAACAACATTGTCTAGGTAAACTTTTTTTAATTCTGGGACACTCATTATAAAAGGGTTGGATTATTGGAAAAAATCAACTAACTCGCTTAACATTTGAGTAGTGAATTGATGACTCCCGTTCAACGATCGAGCCTTCAGGGTTGTCTTGAGATTTGCGCTCATGTTTCTTAATCAAATTGACACCTTCAACAATCACACGGTTTTTGCCACGAAGGACTTGAAGGATCTTTCCTTTACTTCCTTTGTGGTCTCCAGCAATCACTTCGACCTCATCACCTTTTTTTATAGATGCCATTTTACAAAACCTCCGGGGCAAGGGATATTATCTTCATGAACTTCTGTCGAAGTTCGCGAGCCACAGGGCCAAAAATTCTGGTCCCCTTGGGAGTCCCATCGTTATTAACGAGAACGACTGCATTTTCATCAAAACGGACATAACTGCCATCACGACGACGCATTGGTGATCTGGTTCGAACAACAACGGCACGAACCACAGTACCCTTCTTGACTGAAGCTTCAGTTGAACTCTCCTTAACATGACAAACTATCACATCTCCTATAGATGCAGTTTTTTTGTTTTGCCCAAGTCTGCGAATCATCCGAACTTTTTTGGCTCCGGTATTATCCGCTACTTCTAATCTACTAAGTAATTGGATCATGATGTTTTATAATGCTGGAGCTTTCTCAAGCACTTCGATGAGACGCCATCTTTTCATTTTACTGATCGGGCGAGTCGCCATTATACGGATTTTATCTCCGACATTTGAAGTATTTTCTTCGTCATGAACATGAACGGTAGTTTTTCTCCTTATCTCCTTTTTATAAAGAGGGTGGGGGATTTTGTATTCATAAACTACCTTTACCGACTTATCACCGGTTTTGGAGCGAACGACACCAATCAATTCCTTGCGGTTGTTTCTCGAATTTTCTTCTGTCATGATGAAAGTTTTAATTTGTCTGGGATTGATCCTTTAAAACCGTGAGGATACGAGCACGATCTCGACGGATCGTTTTCAAAAGGTGAGGCTTTTCTACCTGACCCGTTTGCTTGCGAACCCGAAGTTGCAATAATTCTTCGCCCAAATCTCTGTGCTTTTTCTGAAGTTCGGGGACTGAAAGTTCTTTTAGCTCGGATATTTTCATTGTTGATTAAAAGCTTTGCTTTCGAGTGACCAAACGGCAACGAAAGGGTAATTTTGCGTCTGCAAGTCCAAGGGCTTCGCGGGCAAGGGTTAATGAACAGCCTGCGATTTCAAAAAGTACATGACCGGGTTTAATAACTGCAACCCAATGATCAACTGGTCCCTTTCCTTTACCTTGACGAGTTTCAGCAGGCTTCTTGGTCACCGGTTTGTGAGGAAACACGCGGATCCAGACTTTACCTTTTCTCTTTAAGTGACGATTAATCGCGACACGGGCTGCCTCAATTTGATTAGAGGTCATCCTTCCTCTAGTTAAAGATTGTATCCCGAATTCCCCAAAAGAGACTTTATTGCCCCTGGAGGCAACACCGCGAACTCGTCCTTTGTGAACTTTTCGAAATTTAGTGCGGGATGGAAGTAGCTTTGGCATAGTATAATCTAGTAAAAATATTAAAAGAGTTTGTCTTCATCCTTGAGACAGATCCAGCATTTGATACCAATGATCCCATAAACAGTATTTGCTTCTACAAGACCATAATCAATATTTTCTCTAAGTGTATGCAGGGGTACACGGCCTTCTCGTAATTGTTCTGTTCTAGCGATATCTGCACCTGCTAGTCGTCCTGCACACTGAATCCGAATCCCTTCAGCTCCCATTGACATAGTTGTTTGTACTGCTTTTTTCATTGCCCTTCGAAAAGCGATTCTTCTTTCCAGCTGCAATGCAACATTTTCCGCCACAAGTGAAGCTACCAGATCAGGTTTTTTGATTTCTTGAATTTCGAGCCTAACTTCTTTGCCTACCTTACGATTGAGCGAATCTCTTAGTGCATCTAATTCCTGACCTTTTCTGCCGATAACGATGCCGGGGCGTGCAGTCCAGATGGTTACACGGGTTCTAGTCGATGCCCTCTCTATTACAATTCTGGGAACAGAAGCAAAGCGAAGCTTCTTTTCAAGAAAACCTCGGATTTTATTATCTTCCTCCATGAACTTGGAATAGTCATGCTTATTTGCATACCAGCGTGCACTCCAGTTCCTGCGCACTCCTAATCTAAAACCTATTGGATTTACTTTTTGTCCCATAATTAAACTTCGTCTGTAAGGGTTATTCGCAAATGACTCATTCTCTTTTTGTAGGGATGAGCAGACCCTCTAGCACAAGGTCGAAAACGCTTAAGTGCTGGCCCCTCATCCACGATTGCTTCCCAAATGTATAGATCGTCTGCACTAAGGTTTGAGTTATTCTCTGCATTCGCCATCGCAGATTTCAGAGTCTTGTCAAACATGCGAGCCGCCTTCCTAGGAATATATTTTAAAATTTCGACTGCTTCAGCTGCTTTTTTTCCAGGTAAAATACGTGCAACTTCTCTTGCCTTCTTTGGAGAGATTCTCATGTATTTGGAGTAAGATTTTATTTTCATGAAAATCTATTTTTGGGTATGTGGATTATGTGATTTAAAAACACGTGTAGCTGAAAATTCACCCAGCTTGTGCCCAACCATATTTTCGGTCACATAAACGGGCAAAAAATTCTTCCCGTTGTGTACCGTAAAGTTTAAGCCAACAAAGTCTGGAGTAATCGTTGATCTTCTGGACCATGTCTTAATCGGTTTCCTGTCACCAGATTCCTGGGCTTTAGTAACTTTCTTCATTAAGTCTGGATCTACGAAAAATCCTTTTTTTATCGAACGAGTCATAGTCTGCCTGTTTACTTAACCCGTCTACCGTTTCGGCGGACAAGTATTTGAGAATTAGATGGTTTAGATTTTTTGCGAGTTGGGAAACCTTTCGATAACTGACCCCATGGGGAACTGGGATGACCTCCACCTGAAGTACGACCTTCACCACCTCCCATTGGATGATCTACGGGATTCATGGCAACACCACGAACTCTTGGTCTACGACCTTTCCAGCGATTTCGTCCAGCTTTTCCAATGGTAGCTTTCTGATGACTGTTATTTCCCACTGAACCTATAGTGGCTCTGCAGTTTTCTTTAACCAAGCGAATTTCCCCACTTGGCATTTTTAAAGAAGCGTAGCCGTTATCAATGGAAATTAACCTAAGCCCAGTACCGGCAGATCTGGCTAGTTTGGCACCAGCACCGGGAAGCATTTCAACACAATGAACTTTCGTGCCTAGCGGAATCTGGTTTAGGGGCATTGCATTTCCCGGACTAAAGTCAACTTTACCCTGAGAACTTACAACATTATCACCTACCTTTAAATTTGCTGGTGCCAAGATGTATGATTTTTCTCCATCCGAATACTCCAGCAAAGCAATATTAGCTGTGCGATTAGGATCATACTCGAAGCAAACTACTTTAGCAATTTCGTCAAACCTTGTACGGCGAAAATCTATTTGCCTGTATAACCTCTTGTGACCTCCTCCTCGGCGACGGGATGTAATCCTTCCATAGGAATTACGCCCTTTTTTTCGGTGATGACCTTTTGTCAAAGCTTTCTCTGGTCGCTTGTCTGAAAGCTCTAGCTTATTTTTAAGATAAAACCTTCCTGAAGGTGTGACGGGTTTTTGTTGTAAAATTGGCATATTGAAATTCCTTTTATGTTCAGGCCAAGTCTATACTATCCCCAGCTTTAAGGGTAACGATTGCCTTTTTTACAGTATTGGTGAAACCAAGTTTATTTCTTCTCATTCGATCGCGTTTGGATTTTGGCTTGGCTACAAGGGTGTTCACTTTGAGTACGGTAACACTAAATGTTTTTTCAACCGCATCTTTTATGTTTTGCTTGCTAGAGTTAACCGCGACGGAAAATACATATTGATTTAAATTGGCGGACAACATGGTAGCTTTTTCCGTCAGCAGTGCCTCTTGTAAAATGGATACAGCTTCTTTCATAATTCCTATTCCTTGTTGAATTTACTAACCACTGAATTCATTCCACTTTCACTGAAAATTATCTTGTCCGCCTGAACAATATCCAGAGCTGCTAAATTATCAGATGTAGATAATTTTGTATTTGCAATGTTACGTGCAGCAAGTTCGACTTCGGCTGGAATTTTCTCCGAAACAATCAGGATTTTTTTGGAGTCAGGCGCAATAGATTTGATTAGAGTATTGAATAATTTGGTCTTGGGCTCAGAAATTTCCCATTCTGAAATGAGACATATTCCACTTGCATTAGCTTGATCGTAGAGAGCCCGACCCAAAGCTAGGCGTTTTATTTTTTTATTAAGTTTCTGATTGTAAGATCTTGGTCTAGGACCAAAAATTACACCTCCACCACGGCGTTGAATTGCTTTTTTGTCTCCCGCCCTTCCAACTCCGAGTCCTTTCTGGCGGTAAATCTTCTTACCAGAACCTGAAACTTCAGATCGCAATTTAGTGGATGCATTACCCTGTCTTTGGTTCGCATGGATTGCGATAATTGTCTGACGAAGGGCGTCCACACCTTTTTCACCTTCAAAAGTAGGGAAACTAGCTATTTCCTTCTCTCCGGAAGATGAACCATCTGCATTAAAAAATTCGAATTTCATCTGTCTTTACTTGGAAGGTTTTAACTTTTTGGAGACTCGGATAGTAAGTACACTACCTTTATGACCTGGAATGCTTCCCTTTACTAAAACCAGGTTTTTTTCGGGCAAAATCTTTACTACCTTAAGGTTCTGAGTAGTGCGACTCACATTGCCTGTATGCCCCGGCATCTTCTTATTCTTAAATACTCTACCGGGCCACTGGCATAACCCGTAAGAACCTCCTCGTCGATGAAACATGGATCCGTGTGATGCGGGACCTCCAGAAAAATTCCAACGTTTTACAACGCCTTGGAAACCCTTGCCCTTAGTAGTGGAGACTACATCAACCATTGGAGTTTCTTTTAAATTTTCCACTGTCAAGACAGTTCCTTGTTCGTAATCATGGTCGTCCTTAAGACGAAATTCACGAGAAACTTGTTGTGCTTCTACCCCCGCTTTTTTGGCATGTCCAGCAGAACAGCGGTTGGCTTTATTGGGTGAACTGCCCTTTGGATTGTATCCAATTTGTACTGCTGTATAACCTTCTTTTTCAGAAGTTTTAACCTGTAGTACAGGGCAAGGGCCAGCTTCGATGATAGTAACAGGGACGAGGTTGTTATCCTCATCATACACTTGGCTCATACCAAGTTTTTTTCCTAATAATTCTAGATTCATTGCTTTAAGCGGCAGGTGGTATTACCCGTTTAAGACCTGCTTTAAAGGGTTGGTTTAAAGTTAAACGTTAATATTAATTTCTACTCCGGCTGGAAGGTTGAGTTTTTTTAGTTCATCGACGGTCTGTACTGTAGGCTCGATAATATCGATCAGTCTTTTGTGAGTCCGTAATTCAAATTGATCCATGGATTTTTTGTCAACATGAGGAGAGCGATTAACGGTATATCTCTCGATTCGGGTCGGCATGGGTATGGGACCAGCAACTCTGGCACCGGTTCTTTTAGCGGTGTCCACAATATCAGAAGCCGACTGATCTATAACACGATAATCGAAACCACGAAGTTTAATACGTATGCGTTGGCCGTTCATTTGTTATGTTCTTGCTGGTTCACGACTGGAAGTTTCTACAATGTCTTTAACTAGGTTTTGTGGAACTTGTTCAAAGTGAGAAGGAGTCATTGAATAATCAGCACGACCTGATGAAAGCGACCTCATATCCGTTGAATAACCAAACATGTTTTCCAGTGGTACAAATGCCTCAAGGACACAAACAGTGCCTCTCGTTTCCATTCCTTGGATTTGGCCTCGGCGACGGTTCAGATCGCCCATAAGTTCACCTTGATATTCATCCGGCGTCGAGACTTCAACTTTCATGATCGGTTCAAGCAAAATCGGAGTGGCCTTTTGCATGGCATCCTTAAATGCAAAAATACCAGCCATCTTGAATGCCATCTCAGAGGAATCGACATCATGATAAGAGCCGTCGACGAGGGTAACTTTAAAATCAATAACTGGATAACCTGCAACCACTCCACTTAAGGCTGCCTCCTTGATTCCATCGAAGGTTGGCTTAATAAATTCCTTAGGAATGGCACCACCAACGATTTTATTATCCAACTCCATACCCTTTCCTTTTTCAAGAGGTTCCAATTGGATAACTGCATGACCATACTGACCGCGTCCACCAGATTGACGAACAAATTTACCAACTCCGTCTGAAGAAGATAACATTGTTTCTCGATAAGCAATCTGGGGCTTACCGGCATTCGCTTCCACCTTAAACTCTCGGAATAGGCGATCTCTGATAATTTCTAGATGCAATTCACCCATTCCAGAAATTATGGTTTGCCCAGTTTCTTCATTGGTAGACAAACCAAAAGTTGGGTCCTCTTCGGCAAGTCGTTGCAGGCCAAGAGACATTTTTTCCTGATCAGCCTTGGTCGCTGGTTCGATTGACATCGAAATAACGGGTTCAGGAAAACTAGGAGGCTCCAAGCGAATATCTAGCTCTTTATCCGCTAAGGTGTCTCCTGTTGCCACATCTTTAACTCCAATTAAAGCACAAATGTCACCCGAGTGAGCTACTTCAATGTCCTCTCGAGTGTCCGCCTTCATGATCATAAGACGAGAAACCCGTTCGCTTTTCCTAGTACGAGGGTTGTATAAAGGTGTGCCTTTCTTGAGGGTTCCCTGATATACTCTGTAAAAAACCAATTTACCGACATATGGGTCTGTCATCAACTTGAAAGCTAGACCAGCAACCTTTGCAGAATCATCCGGAGAAACTTCTACCTCATTTTCGTCTGAATCTTCACCTTTCATCGGTGGCAAATCCAAGGGGCAGGGTAGGTAGTCAACGACCGCGTCCATTAACATTTGGACTCCCTTGTTCTTAAAGGCACTACCAGGAATAACTCCAACAAATTTTAATGATAGGGTGGCATTACGAATACCAACTTTAATTTCATCTTCGGTTAATTCTTCTCCTTCTAAATATTTAGCTGCAATATCATCATCAAAGTCAGAAATCGCTTCGATTAGGGATTCACGATATTGATTGGCCTGTTCTATTAAATCATCAGGGATATCAGAGGTGTTGAACCGAACACCTGATGGATCTGACTCGTCGTAAATGTAGGCGACCATCTTCACCAAATCCACCAATCCTTTGAAATTATCTTCCGCACCAATTGCAAGAAACAGAGGGTGAGCATTCGCCCCAAGTTTGTCCCTCATTGTGCCGATCGCAGCAAGAAAATCGGATCCCATTCGGTCCATCTTGTTGATGAATGCTAAACGGGGAACATTGTATTTGTCCATCTGGCGCCACACCGTTTCGGACTGTGGTTGAACACCCTCAACAGATGTGAAAACTGCTACAGCACCGTCGAGCACTCTTAAAGAACGTTCGACTTCAGCGGTAAAATCAACATGGCCTGGAGTATCAATGATGTTAATACGATGAGGAACTCCGGCATTGGGTCCTTCTGATGTGGTCCACCCACATGAAATCGCTGCGGATGTAATGGTGATGCCTCTCTCTCTTTCCTGTTCCATCCAATCCGTGGTCGCACTTCCTTCATGCACCTCGCCGATTTTATGAACTACTCCAGAATAGAAGAGGACGCGCTCTGTGCAGGTGGTCTTGCCAGCATCAATATGTGCAGCAATGCCTATGTTGCGAGTATGCTCCAATACAGCCGGACGATCCGAAGCATTTGCAGTTGAAAATTCCGAGATGTCGCTCATGTTGTAGTAAATTCGTGCAAATATGGGTTACCAACGAAGGTGAGCAAACGCACGATTGGCTTGTGCCATCTTGTGCGTTTCTTCTCTTTTTTTCACGACAGACCCTGTGTTGTTGTAAGCATCGATAAGCTCATTAGCCAGAGATTCTGCCATAGAAGTTCCCTTTCTTGATGAAGCTGCGTTAACGACCCATCTGAAAGCCAAGCTTTGCTGTCGCTCAAATGGAACCTCGATTGGTACTTGGTAAGTGGCACCACCAACTCTTCGACTCTTGACTTCGATTTTAGGGCGAATGTTTTCAAGTGCACCAAGTACAAGTTCTACTGGGTTACCTTTGCCAACTTTCTCGGCCATTCGTTCTATTGCACCGTAGACAATTCTTTGTGCGACTGACTTCTTTCCGCTAAACATCACTGCATTGACAAGTGAACCAATGAGCGGACTGCCGTGCAGGGGATCAGGAAATACCTGTCTTTTAGTTGCTTGTCTTCTCCTTGACATAAAATTTAGCTTTTTGGTTTCTTAACTCCGTATTTGGAGCGGCTCCTTCTTCTTTTTTCAACCCCTTGGCAATCTAGTGTTCCCCTAACAATGTGATAACGAACTCCATTCAAATCCTTGACTCTTCCTCCACGTAGCAGAACAATGCTGTGTTCTTGTAGATTATGTCCTTCATCAGGAATGTAGGCGATTACTTCATGACCAGTAGTTAATCTGACTTTTGCTACCTTACGGATTGCCGAGTTAGGTTTCTTTGGTGTTCGGGTAGTGACTTGAACACAGACACCTCTACGAAAGGGGCAGGCTTTGAGTGCCGGCGATTTCGTTTTAGCTTTTTGTAAGCGCCTGCCTTTACGAACTAACTGATTAATAGTGGGCATGGAGTAGAAAATTTGGGTAAAGCGATCTGTTGTAACGTATTTTTCGGGTATCTCAAGATTATTTTTATGATTTTTAGACTCACCCAGAGATTGCTGCTTCGACTTCGCTCGATCCGAGGGTGTCTATTTTTAGCCTTCTCCATTTCGGTAAACCCGTACCTGCAGGAATTAAGTGACCCATAATTACATTCTCCTTAAAGCCTTTCAATTCATCAATTTTCCCTAGAGTTGCAGCATTCGTGAGGACCCTGGTAGTCTCTTGGAATGAAGCAGCTGAGATAAAACTGTCGGTTTCAAGGGAGGCTTTGGTAATTCCAAGAAGAATAGGCTCGCCTTCCGCTGGCTTACCTCCTTTTTCAGAAATTTCTTCGTTTGCATCCATAAAGGCAAAACGGTCAACTTGGTCACCCCAGAAGAAATCAGTATCACCTGGATCGGTAATTCTAATTTTAAATAGCATTCTAGAGATGATAACTTCTAAATGTTTGTCATTAATTGTTACTCCCTGTAGGCGGTACACCTTTTGAATTTCTTCAATCAAGTATTCTTGAACAGCGGATGGTCCTAAAATCTCTAAAATCTCGTGAGGATCCTTTGCTCCCTCGGTAATTAACTGTCCTTTTTGAACATAATCACCTGGTTGTACCAAAACATGTTTTCCGTGAGGGATTAGATGTTCTTCAACCTGACCAGATTCTTCGTTTGTCACTAGCAAACGCTTTTTGGAACGCAATGTTCCGGCTTCTGATACAATACCATCGATTTTTGCCATTTGACCAACATTGCCCTCTTTTGGCCTTCGTGCCTCAAATAACTCAGCAACTCGAGGTAAGCCTCCAGTAATGTCTTGAGTTTTGGATGCTTGCCTTGGTGTTTTGGCAATGATCGATCCAGCGTCAATTTTCGTACCTTCATCAACCGCTACCTGGGCACCTGTTGGCACCGAATAGGTAGCAAGAGGATTGCCCGAGGTATCTCTAACAATAATTTGAGGGTTCAAGTCTTCCTTGTGTTCAATCACAACCATTGATCGACCGCCGGATGCATCTCTGTCTACTTTTGTTGTGACACCTGGAAGCATGTCTTCAAAGGATATAATGCCCTTCTTCTCCGAAAGAATTGGAATGTTGTATGGATCCCATTGAGCAAGTAATGCTTCTTCTTCTACCTCGTCCCCATCTTTGAAATGAAGCAGTGCTCCAGCGGGAATTGGATAATCATCAACAATCCGGTCATCTTGATCCAAAACTTGAATCGAGCCAGTTTTGTTTAGTGTTACCTGCTGTTCATTAGCCAGGGTAACCAATCTCAATCCTTTGAAACTTAATTTACCCCTTTTACGGATATTAATTACAGGGTCTTCTCTACCCGCACTGGCGATTCCGCCAATATGGAAAGTTCTCATTGTTAACTGAGTTCCTGGCTCGCCAATTGATTGAGCCGCGATAATTCCAACGGATGATCCTTGCTTGACCAGACTGTTTGTGGAAGGGTCAATTCCGTATTCAAATGCAGTAAGTCCGTTTTTAATTCGGCTGGAAAGTGGAGACATAACCCGAATTCTGGTAATACCTACGGCATCCAAATTTGCGGCAATCTCTTCTGTGATAAGGGAGCCCGCAGAAATCATTCTTTCCGTGGGATTGGATGGGTCGAAAATATCTTCAGATGAGTATCTTCCTATGATTCTATCTCTAAGAGGAACGACTTCGTTATCCCCCTCCATGATTGCCTTTTTAATAACTCCATCGCGCCTGCCATCATCCTCGCATGTGATAATGCAATCCATTGCAACATCACATAACTTTCGAGTTAAATAACCAGCATCAGCTGTTTTTAATGCAGTGTCGGCCAATCCCTTTCTAGCTCCATGGGTTGACATAAAGTATTCGAGAACAGAAAGACCTTCCCGAAAAGAAGCCAAAATTGGTTGCTCGATTATTTCACCGGAGGGTTTTGCCATTAAGCCACGCATTCCGCAAAGTTGACGAACTTGTTGACGGTTACCTCTAGCTCCAGAATCCATCATAAGATAAACAGGGTTAATCGTATCTTTACCCAAGTTGTCGTCCAGGCAACTGAACACTTCCTTAGCAATGTCATCAGTAGCGGTGGTCCAAACATCAATAATTTTATTGTGCCTTTCGCCTCGGGTGATGATACCCTTTTTGAATTGGTCTTCAATTTTATCGATTTCTTTCCTAGCCACTTCGATTCTTTGCTGCTTCTCGGGTGGAATAATCATGTCGAAAATACCGATTGAAATACCGGCTTTTGTCGCCATATCAAAACCCATTTCCTTCAGACGATCCAAGGCCTCTATGGTTTCAGACTTTCCGAGGATTCTAAAAGTTTCGAGAATTAAATTGCCCAAATCACCTTTGAGTGCAGGTGCGTTGAAAAAGCCAAGCTGTTCTGGCCAAATGGTATTAAATAGCACCCGCCCAACGGTTGTTCGGATAACCGATTTCTTTGAGATTCCAAATTGGGTATCCTTTCCCTTGTCTGGATTTGAAAGATCGATCCAGTCGTGAAGACCCAAAACACCCTCCTGCATAGCACTTAAGGCCTCTTCAAGAGATGCAATCAAAGGAAGTCTTTTGTCATCTTCGGGTTTGTTCTCCTTTGGATCCATGGTCAAATAGTAAGATCCAAGCACAATATCTTGAGAAGGTGTAAGGATGGGTTTACCACTTGATGGTGAAAATATGTTGTGGGTAGCCATCATCAACAATTTCGCCTCCATGATTGCTTCTACGGATAGCGGAACATGCACTGCCATTTGGTCCCCATCGAAGTCAGCGTTGTAAGGGGTACATACGAGAGGATGTACCCGAATAGCATTACCTTCGATCAAAACAGGCTCAAAAGCTTGAATGGATAGGCGGTGAAGAGTTGGTGCTCTATTCAGCAAAACCGGATGGCCTTTGGTAACCTCTTCGAGAATATCCCACACCTCTGGGGATCGGCTTTCAATCATCTTACGAGCCCCACGAACCGTGTGAACAAAGCCAAGTTCTTTAAGTCTCCTAATAATAAATGGCTCAAATAAAATCAGTGCCATTTTCTTTGGAATACCACACTGATGGAGCTTTAACTCTGGGCCAATTACAATAACTGAACGACCAGAATAGTCGACTCTTTTTCCCAATAGGTTCTGACGAAATCTTCCCTGTTTTCCCTTGAGCATATCACTAAGTGATTTAAGTGCACGATTGCCCGAGCCAGTAATGGCTCTTCCATGCCTTCCGTTATCGAAAAGTGCATCTACGGCTTCCTGTAGCATCCTTTTCTCATTATGAATGATCACATCAGGAGTCTTCAGTTGAAGAAGGTTTTTCAATCGATTGTTACGATTGATAACTCTTCGATAAAGATCGTTTAAATCACTTGTTGCAAACCTTCCACCTTCCAAAGGTACCAAAGGTCTAAGGTCTGGTGGAATTACAGGAATGGAGTCCAAAATCATCCATTCTGGAGAAGCACCCGACTTAATAAAACCTTGGGTAACCTTTAAGCGACTGGCTAACTTCTTCTTGATTTGCTTCGACTTGGTCTCATGCATTTGTTCGTAGAGATCTTCCAGCTCGTCTTCCAAATCAATACGACTTAAGACATCTCGAACGGCTTCTGCTCCCATTTTTGCCTCAAACTCATCCCCAAACTCATCTTGTGCCTCTCGATATTCCTTATCTGATAACAATTGTTTTTCCTCAAGAGGAGTATTCCCCGGGTCGGTTACCATATATTGCTCGTAATAGAGGACTCTTTCTAAACTCTTAGCTGTCATGTTAAGAAGGAGACCCAATCGAGATGGCATACTCTTTAAAAACCAAATGTGAGATACGGGTACAGCCAACTCTATATGACCCATTCTATCCCTGCGTACTCGGGAAACAGTAACTTCAACACCACAGCGATCACAGACTACACCTTTATATTTGATTCGTTTGTATTTTCCGCAGGCACATTCATAGTCTCTGACGGGTCCAAAAATTTTCTGACAAAAGAGCCCTCCTGGTTCAGGCTTAAATGTTCGATAATTGATTGTCTCTGGATTCTTTACCTCACCCTTAGACCATGAACGTATGACATCGGGTGATGCTACGGTTATGGAAACTCGGTCCATTGGTCCCACTTCTACTCCTAATGCTTCGCTGACTGCTTCAATACTCATCTCTAATTCCTTTTTGTTTTAAATTTTTAATTCAATTGGCTCAGAGTGCATCCTCACCTTTAACTCTAATATCGAGACATAGACTCTGCATCTCTTTCATCAAGACATTGAAGGATTGTGGCGTTCCAGCCTGTAAGGAGTTATCACCCTTTACCAAAGATTCGTAGATCTTTGTTCGCCCGGAAACATCATCAGACTTTACTGTAAGAATCTCCTGTAAAGTGTAAGCCGCACCATATGCTTCAAGAGCCCAGACTTCCATTTCTCCAAATCTTTGCCCTCCGTATTGAGCTTTACCTCCTAACGGTTGCTGGGTAATCAGACTGTACGGCCCCACTGCACGTGCGTGAATTTTACTGGAAACCAAATGGTTTAGTTTCAGCATGTACATGTAACCGACAACAATTTTCTGGTAGAAAGGTTCCCCAGTGCATCCATCGTACAAAACAGACTTTCCGGTATCAGGTAGTTCCGCTTCTTTGAGATACTCCTGAATACGGGATTCTGGTATACCATCGAAGATTGGGGTCGCAACCTTTAGACCTAACTTATTGCAAGCCCAACCAAGATGAGTTTCCAAAACCTGTCCAACATTCATTCGACTCGGTACTCCAAGTGGATTTAGGCAAATCTGTATTGGGGTTCCATCCGGTAAGAAAGGCATGTCTTCCTCAGCTACAATTTTTGCAACGACACCCTTATTTCCATGCCTACCAGCCATTTTGTCACCCACTCGCATTTTTTGCTTTTTGGCAACGAAAACCCTCACATTCTTAATTGCACCTTGATCAATAGGATCACCTTGTTCAATAGCTTCAATCTTTCGATTGCAATCATCCTCTAAGTCAGAGAATTTAGATTCGTAGCTTTCGATAATTTCAAAAACTTTTATCCGAACCGGTGAAGGCGGAATTTCGATAAAGCGATGCACGGATGCAAGCCTTCTCAGAAGGGTCTTCGTAATCTTTCTGTTGGAGGGAATGATAATATCACCTGTTTCAGAGTTGGTAACATTAAGAGGGATTTTCTCGCCAAGCAAAATATTAGAAAGCGATTCCGTCAATTGAGCCCTTAGATCTTCGGTTTGCGTGCGAAAATCTTCTTTGATCTGCTTCATTTGCCTCCTGAAATCAGAGGGCGATAATTTTTCTCTTTCAGCATCCGTTCTGCTAGAAATTTTGATATCCATCACGATACCCTGACTACCAGAAGGAACTTTTAAGGAACTGTCCTTCACATCGGCAGCCTTTTCACCAAAGATCGCCCTAAGTAATTTTTCTTCAGGGGCCAAATCGGTTTCACTTTTAGGAGTAATCTTACCGACTAAAATATCACCAGGTTTTACTTCAGCTCCTATTCTAACAACTCCCAGGTGGTCTAAGTTACGTAATGCTTCTTCACCGGCATTAGGAATATCTCGGGTTATTTCTTCTGGTCCAAGTTTGGTATCTCTGGCAGTAACCTCAAATTCTTCAATGTGAATCGAAGTATATATGTCGTCCTTAACTATTTTTTCGGATATCAATATTGCATCTTCAAAGTTATATCCTTTCCAAGGCATGAATGCCACTAGGATATTTCTGCCAATTGCTAATTCACCTTGATCGGTGCATGCTCCGTCTGCAATTGCTTGACCGACTTTTACCTTATCTCCTCTACGAACAATTGGTTTTTGGTTGAAGCAGGTTCCGGCATTGGATCGCAAAAATTTTCGCAATTCATAACAATATATGCCTTTTTTGTGATCACTTCTCGGTTCTTTATAAAATCGCGGCGGTAGTTTTCCATCATCGGAAACGACAATTCTCTTACCATCTGCAAGAGCAACGACTCCTTCAGATTCAGAAACCGTGACGGTTCTCGAGTCTTCAGCTACCTTCTTTTCAATACCTGTACCCACCAAAGGAGCTTCAGATTGCAGAAGTGGAACCGCTTGTCTTTGCATATTTGCCCCCATAAGTGCACGATTAGCATCATCATGCTCAATGAAGGGGATCAATCCAGCAGCAACAGAAACAACCTGTTTGGGAGAAACATCCATGTAGTCAACTTCTGCAGGATCGTACTCACTAACCTGATCTCTGTATCGGCAGGTAACTCTTCCTGACAGTTTGCCACTAGATTTCTCTATTTCCGTATTTGCTTGAGCAATCCGAAATCTTTCCTCTTCAAATGCATTTAAATATTTAACATTTTTAGGATTTTTATCGACCACTCCATTGCTAACAGGGTGATAAGGCGACTGCAGAAATCCAAATTCGTCAATCTTGGCATAGGTTGATAATGTATTGATTAAACCAATATTTGGACCTTCTGGAGTTTCGATCGGACAAATCCGTCCATAGTGAGTCGGATGAACATCTCTTACTTCGAAACCGGCTCTTTCCCTATTCAATCCTCCAGGCCCAAGGGCAGAAAGTCGACGTTTGTGAGTCATTTCTGCAAGGGGGTTAATTTGATCCTTGAACTGACTGAGTTGACTTCTAGCAAAGAAGTCCCTGACAACAGTGGTTAAAGCTTTCGGATTGATTAATTTTCCAGGTGTAAGTGATTCAACGCCTTGGTCGTAAAGGGTCATTCTTTCTCGAACGACTCTTTCAGTTCTTGCCAAACCACTCCTGCAAACATTAGCCAAAAGTTCACCTACTGTACGAACCCTCCGGTTACCCAGATGATCAATATCGTCAATGCCCATGTCAAAAATAGACCCAGCATCTTGTCTGGCCTTTTCTTCATTCGTTTTTCCTCTTTTTAAGTCGGTTAATTTACGTGTAGCAGCAACGAGATCCTCAACGGTTGTAACTCGAACTTCTAATGGGGATTCCAAACCCAACTTTAAATTAAGCATGTGGCGACCAACCTTAGCAAGGTCGTATCTTTTAGGATCCAAAAACAATCTCTTGATTAAGGCCTCTGCGTTGGCCTTTTCTGGTGGTTCACCTGGGCGTAGCTTTTTGTAAATTTCCTTTAGTGCCTCTTCCTTATTCTTGGTTGTGTCTTTCTTGAGACAACGGATGATCGCACCATCGTCCACTGATGTGTCAATTGCACGAAGGCTAGTTTCTCCCGCCTTTTGAAAAGCTCTGAGATAAGTCTTTGTTAAAGGCTCAAATGCTTTCGCCAAAACCTGACCTTTATTGCGATCAAACATAGGTTCAACCAAAACAAAATTCGATACATTTTCTTTTTTCAATAGATCATTGATCGATAAGTTTTCGATATCATAAAACAATTCTATGATTTTTTGATCGGAATCCTTGTCTTTTTCTACATCCGAATCCAGCAAAGCCCTAAGGAATGTGGTTATCAGAAACTTTCGACGCCTACGACGACGATCTAGATAGACATAAAGTAAGTCATGCTGATCAAATTGGGCTTCAATCCAAGTTCCTCTGTCTGGAATAATTCGGAAACCAAAAAGGGTTTTTCCGCTCGTGTGCACGGATTCTTCAAAACTTACTCCTGGGGATCTGTGAAGTTGACTAACCACAACCCTTTCCGCACCATTGATTATGAAAGAGCCTCTTTCTGTAACAATCGGTAATTCGCCCATGAAGATTTCTTCTTCACTGTAAAAAGGCTTATTTTGTCCTTCTAATTCCAGCTTTAAGCGTAGCTTCACTTGAAGTGGAGCAGCATAGGTGCAATTTTGATCAATACAATCCATCTCACTCAGCTTGGATTCACCAATTGAATAGCTGACATATTCAAGACGAGATTTTTCATCATAACTAATGATCGGAAAAACTTC
Organism: Verrucomicrobiota bacterium; assembly: GCA_036127675.1. Taxonomy (GTDB): domain Bacteria; phylum Verrucomicrobiota; class Verrucomicrobiia; order Opitutales; family Seribacteraceae; genus Seribacter. The sequence continues at coordinate 31,988 of JAYYRA010000045.1, read as the reverse complement.
TCTAAAAACAGCTTCAAGGCCACCTTGCTTACGATGGCTTGAAGGCACATCTCTTTGAAGAAATTCGTGAAACGAATCTACCTGATTTTGTATCAAATTAGGCGGATCTATAACTTCTTGAAGCTTTCCGAAATTTTGTCTCTGATTGGAATCCATAATGGTCGTGAGGTTTGAAGTAAAAGAATGGAAAAAGCCGTGCGGTTATATGCAACCGCACGGCTTAATAAATTATTGTGGATCAGTAACGAAGGGCATTACTTAATTTCAGCTTTTGCTCCGGACGCTTCCAGCTTTTTGAGAATTTCCTCTGCCTCGTCCTTGGAAACACCTTCTTTGATTGGTTTTGGTGCTCCTTCAACTAGCTCTTTGGCTTCTTTTAGTCCTAAACCGGTGATTCCCTTAACCTCCTTGATAACGGCAATCTTGTTACCGCCAAACTCAGTGAGAATTACATCGAATTCGGTCTTTTCTTCTCCTCCGGCGTCACCGGCATCTCCTCCGCCTGCTGGTGCTGCAACTGCAACTGCTGCTGGTGCTGCTGCACTGACTCCCCATTTATCTTCGAGCTCTTTTACGAGATCGGCGATTTCAATAACGGATTGGCCGCTAAGCCATTCGACTACTTGATCTTTTGTTATATCTGACATTATTTTATATTACCTCCTTGCCTGAATATGATTAGTACCTATTGGGTGTTTAAGGGGGTTACCCCTAATTTCTTCTAGGTTGGTGGTTATTATTGTTGATTAAACGGAACTGGTCCGAAATTAGAAAATTAATTTTGTTCGGTTTTAGCCTTCAAAACGGTTACTAGCCCTCTTGCAGGTGCTGATAAGACTGTAAGTAATTGAGAAGACGAGGTGTTAAGTAGAGATAGTAGCTGTGCTCTAAGGCTTTCTAAACCAGGTAACTTAGCAAGTTGCTTAACTTGGTCCGCGGTAAGAACTCGATCTCCAAGTGCTCCAACCTTGACCGGAACTTTGGAAGATTTTTTAAAGTATTCTTCCAAAGCTTTTGCAACACTTGATGCATCATCTCCACCAAAGACAATTGCAGTATGACCGCTTAGGTGTCTGTCAAAATCTTCTAGTTCTCGGTCTTTGGTGGCAAGGCGTAAGGAAGAATTTTTTACAACATGGAATTCCGCCCCTCTTTCAGAGAGGAGTTTTCTCAATTCTGAAGTTTCTTCCGCATCAATACCTTTATAATCTGTAAGAAAAAAGAAGTCGGATCGGCTTAGATAATCCGAGGCTTCTTGTACGAGGAATTTTTTTTCTGGTCTCATTTGAATTAGTTTGCTGTAGCCAATGAAATTCGAACACTTGGTGACATGGTGCTACTTACGAAAATGGATTTAATAAATTTTCCCTTGAAGCCCTCGGGTCTTGAAGAAGAAATCGCATCAATTGCAGTTTTGGCATTTTCCTGAAGTTGCTCGTCAGAAAAAGACCTTTTGCCAATTACAACAGCAATTGCACCAGTTTTATCCATTTTGAACTCAACTCTGCCAGCTTTAACTTCATTAAGTGCATTTTGAATGTCATCGGTTACAGTTCCTGCCTTTGGTGTTGGCATGAGACCTCTTGGACCTAGGACTCTAGCAATGGAACGAACTGTCTTCATTGCGGAAGTGGTAGAAAGCGCAACATCGAAGTCCATCCAGCCTTCCTTAATCTTGGATATCAAATCTTCAAGCCCCGCAAAATCGGCACCCATTTGTATAGCCTCTTCAGGACTTTCAGTGAAAACGAGGACCTTGATTTCTTTACCGCTTCCATGAGGAAGATTTACAACACCTCTAACAGCTTGGGAAGTTTGTTTGGGGTCAACACCAAGGGACATCGATATTTCTACGGTTTCGTCAAACTTTACCTTGTCAAACGATGAAAGTGTCTCAATTGCTTTAGGTAGTTCTAATTCTTCGAAATTTGGTTTAGAAGAGTTTTTATATCTTTTACTTCTGGTGGTCATGATGTTTCAAAATATTTAATTAACAACTTCAATACCCATGCTTCTGGCAGTTCCCTCGATAATTCTACAAGCAGCATCTTCATCAGATGCATTGAGGTCATTCTGTTTAGTTTTAACGATTTCCTTTACCTGATCTCGAGTGACTTTTCCTACTTTGTCACGGTTCGGTATCCCCGAACCTTTGGCAAGTCCTGCTGCTTTCTTTAAGAGCACTGATGCTGGTGGTGACTTGAGAATAAAACTAAAAGAACGATCCGCGTAGACAGTAATAACGACCGGAAGGATGAGACCAGATTGATCTTTCGTCTTCGCATTAAATTCTTTACAGAAGCCCATGATATTAACACCTTGAGCACCAAGTGCAGGACCTACCGGAGGGGCTGGGTTAGCTGCTCCAGCAGGTAGTTGTAATTTGATTTGTCCGACTGCTTTTTTTGCCATTATTAATGATCCTGTCTATTCCTCGTCTGCTTTTTCTACTTGCCAAAATTCGAGCTCAACCGGAGTGAAACGACCGAAAATCGATACAGACACTTTCAGTGTGCCTTTTTCAGCATCAATTTCATCAATTTCTCCAGTTAAATTCATAAATGGGCCATCCAATATCTTAACAACTTCTGAAACGGAAAACTTAATTTTAGGTACTTCTTTTCCAACAGCTTCGTCAACTTGTCTAAGAATCCTGCCAATTTCATCTTTGGCGAGAGGAGTAGGGTTTTCCTTGCCGATAAAATTAATGACTCCATCTGTTTCCTTAATTTTATACCATGGACCTTTTTTGAGATTACCTTGATCATCAAAAAGAATCATTTCCACGAATACATAACCCGGGTAAAATTTTCTGTCTCTTTGCTTTTTCTTTCCATTCTTTACTTCAGAGACTGTTTCTATAGGAACAAGAACTTCCTTTAGACTATTACAGAATTCTTCATCTTCCTCTTTGTATTTGGAAAGATATCGTTTTACCTTGTCTTCGTGGTTAGACAGGCATTGAAGCGCATACCATTTCAATTCAGAACTCATGATATTAAAGTTTACTAAATAAAGGGTTAGCTTTTACGTAGAAAGTTAGTAAATAACTCTACCCAGTTAGATAAGGAGAAATCGGAAACCGATATAAAGCACCCAAGAATTGCAACTCCAATTATTACAACAACGGTGGACTCTCTAAGTTCACCTACGGTAGGCCAGCTGGCTTTAGTAAGCTCAGCAATGGTCTCTTTGTAGAAAGTACGGATTTTAGCAAAAGGATTCAATTTTATGTCGCTCGGTGGCGGGAGAAGAGGGACTCGAACCCCCAGCCTACGGTTTTGGAGACCGTTGCTCTACCAGTTGAGCTATTCTCCCAGTACGGTGAGATCTCTGTACTGAAAAATGGTTAAAGAATCTCGGAGATGTTACCAGCTCCAATTGTTTTACCACCCTCACGGATCGCAAATCTTTGTCCGGGTTCCATGGCAATGGATTTTTGAAGTTCAATATCCACAGCAAGGTTATCACCGGGCATCACCATTTCAACTCCTTCAGGAAGCTCAACATTACCGGTCACATCGGCTGTTCCAAAAAAGAACTGAGGGCGATAGCCCTTGAAGAATGGGGTATGACGACCTCCTTCTTCTTTGTTAAGCACATAAATTTGAGCTTTAGCCTTGGTGTGAGGCTTAATACTTCCAGGTGCGGCAATCACATGGCCTCTTTGAATGTCAGACTTATCTACACCACGCAAAAGTATACCAACATTATCTCCAGCTTGTCCTTCTCCAAGTTCTTTACGGAACATTTCGACTCCAGTACAAGTAGTGGTTCTGGATTCACCAAGACCAACAATTTCGATTTCGTCTCCGACTTTCACGATTCCTCGTTCAATTCGACCGGTTGCAACCGTGCCACGACCTGTAATGGTGAATACATCTTCAACAGACATTAAAAGGGGTTTGTCAACATCTCTTACTGGTTCTGCGATCTCAGCATCGATAGCATCCATTAGTTTCTGGATAGCACCAAGACCGAGCTCTCCTTCGTCATCTTCTAGTGCTTTGGTTGCTGAACCGCGAATAATTTGGGCATTATCGCCGTCAAATTCATATTTGCTGAGAAGATCTCTAATCTCCATGTCAACCAACTCTAGCAACTCCTCATCATCTCCAGACATCAAGTCACATTTGTTTAGAAAAACTACTAAATTCGGGACATCAACCTGCCTGGCTAACAAAATATGTTCTCGCGTTTGAGGCATAGGACCAGTGGTAGCGTCAACAACAAGTATAGCTCCGTCCATTTGAGCTGCACCTGTAATCATATTTTTTACAAAATCTGCGTGACCAGGGCAATCAACATGAGCGTAGTGTCTGTTAGCAGACTCGTACTCTACATGAGATACAGCAATCGTTACAATTTTTGAAGCGTCTCTAACGGTGCCTCCTTTAGCAATGTCTGCATAAGTCTTTACTTCAGCAAAGCCTTGTTTTGCTTGGGCATGTAAGATCGCCGTCGTTAAGGTAGTCTTTCCATGGTCCACGTGACCGATGGTGCCTACATTTACATGTGGTTTAGTGCGTTGGAACTGTTCTTTGGCCATTGATTTGACTTGGTTATATTGTAGGTGGAGCCCACGAGCGGATTTGAACCGCCGACCTCGTCCTTACCAAGGACGCGCTCTACCGACTGAGCTACATGGGCGGAGGGGCATGGGGTTAATAAAGAAAATTGAACACAATAGCTCTACACAAAACCTTGTCAAGCATAAGGATTTAATTGTTCGGTGTATCTCAAAATAATATGCTTGAACCAAAAACAATAACGAACATATTGGAGGGTTTTGCGGGCGTAGCTCAGTTGGTAGAGCACCACCTTGCCAAGGTGGATGTCGAGGGTTCGAATCCCTTCGCCCGCTCCATTCTTCTATATCCCAAATAAAGTCCTTAATTCAGTCTCTATTATTGGGTCAGACACAATTATATCAGAATAGCTATTTTTGTCCAATTTTATGACCGAGAGACCAGCAGCTTTAACAACCGGCAAAAGTGGCAGAATATCGCATTCCTTGAGATCCAAATCAATCATTGCGTCCGCTTTTCCGGAACACAACATATGATATCCAAAACAATCGCCCCAAGTCCTGACTGTTGGGAGTAGTTTTTTTAATTCTTTCCAATTTTTGGAAAAACGAGAGCTTTCTAGACGAGATTCATCTGTTGTGAGCAAAAGTCTATTTTCCCATTCTAAAACTTTACGATTTTTTATTTTAAAACCTGTACTAAAAAGTTCAACATCGTTACCTGCGCAGAAAATGTTTCCATATGAGGGTAATCTGTAGGAACCATAAATGGGTTTATCTTTAAAACAAAGACCTAATAAGATACCATAGAAAGGTATGCCAGATGAATAATTTAATGTGCCGTCCAATGGATCAAGAATCCAACTGTAGTCCGAATTGCAAATTTTATCCTTTTCTTCCTCTCCTCGAATCGAATGTTGTGGATATTCTTTCGTTATTTCATTTCTGATTGTTTTTTCTATTTCTAAATCGATGTTTGTTACCAAGGTACCATCAAATTTTTTCCATTCTTCAAATGAACCGTTGAAACCTTCCTTTGCAATAGTGGATACTTTATCCGTTACGGCTTGGGAAAAATTCCTAAACTCAAAGAAGGATATTTCGTGTTCGTGCATTACAAAACGATAGTTTTAGATTTCGAAGGTTCGCTTCAGACTGGTTATCGTGAAGTTGGTTATATAAAGATGGATAATTTTGTGGTGACCGAAGCAAAGGAATTGATTCCCCATGAGAAAAACAGGAAAACTCTATTACATTCCATTCTAAACGAAAGATATGATTTTTTTATTTCGCATCAATCAAATGTTGAAAAAAATTTTATTAGGATGGAACTTCCATACTCTCCCTTTGGTGATATGGGAAGATGGGGTCCATGGTTAGATACTAAGATTGTCTACCGTCAATTATATCCTAATTTGCCCAATTATGACTTAAAATCATTGATTGAAACTTTTATTGGGTTAGACGGATTGACGAAAAAGGCAAAAGTCTACTGCCGTGAAGAAAAATTACAATTTCACAATGCGTTGTTTGATGCAATAGCTTGTATGGAACTTGTAATCCGGCTATCAGACAAATTAAATCTACCAAACTTTCTTATCTAGGCACTTTCGAAATTTACTAAGAATTAAAATCTTCGATTGAGGATGAGGTTGATGAAATACTTTCTAGATCCCCTGTCGTGTCTTTATCAACTAATTCTTCTTCATCTAATTCCATAACTTCAGAAATTCCTAGTAACATATCATTTTTTTCCAAATTCACTAGCTTCACCCCCTTCGAACCTCGATTGGTTTCTCTAATATTCAATACCGGGCAACGAACAGCTTGCCCACGTGAGGTAATCATCAATATCTCACTGTCTTCTGCTACACTCAAAGCTGAGCAAACTGCTTCGGTATTCATTGCAGTTACCCCCTGACCCCCTCTTTTTCTGGGAACAACTTCCTCTACATCATCTGAAGCTTTGCCGGCATTGGGCAAAAACGCACTAAATCTGGTGCGAATCCCTAAACCATTCCTTCCTGCAATCAATAACAATTTATCGTCTTCTACTGTTAGGATATTTACAACTTCGTCTTCGCCTTTAAGGCGAATACCACGAACCCCACGAGTGACTCTTCCTTGGTCTCTTAGTTGATCACAGCTAAACCGAAGACCTTTTCCATTCTTTGTAAGGATGAGTAAGTGATTTTCAGTATTCGCCCTCAGTGCTTGCAAAACACAATCTCCATCATCGATATTTATTCCAATTATCCCACCCTTTCTGTGGTTTTTGTATGCACTGATTTTTGTTTTTTTCACGACACCTTTTTTAGTACAAAGGACGAGCGATTCTTCGGATTCGAAACTGTCTATCGGAATAACCGCACATACTCTTTCATCTTTTTGCATGTCTAAAAAATTTATAATATTACGACCTTTAGATATGCGACTACCCTCTGGTATGTCATATGCTTTCTCCACATACACCCTTCCATTGTTCATGAAGAACATCAGCGTATCATGAGCATTACAGGTCTTTAAAATCGCAACTGGATCTTCGTTTTTCTGACCCGTTCCAATAACGCCTTTTCCTCCTCTGTTCTGCAATCTATATTCTTCGATTTGGGTGCGCTTGATGAAACCCGTATCTGTAATGGTAACCACGCAGCCATCATTCGGAATCAAATCCTCCATTCGTACATCACCTTCGGCTTCTGTGATTAAGGTTTTTCGTTCATCTGAGTATTGTTCTTTAAGATTTACCAATTCCTCTTTTATGACTGAAAGCAAGCGGTGTTCATTTTCAATAATATCCTTGTAGCCTTTTATTTGCTCCATCAACTCGAGATACTCTGCATCAATTTTTTCTCTTTCCATTCCGGTTAATTGATATAGCCGAAGATCTAAAATTGCATTGGCTTGTCTATCGGATAAAGAATACTTGGAAATTAATTTCTCTTTTGCTTCGTTTCGATTAGCAGAAGCTCTGATAATCTTTACAAAATCGTCCAGATTATCGAGTGCGATTTTATAACCTTCTAAAATATGTGCTCTTGCCTCAGCCTTACGAAGACGAAAACGAGTTCTCCTTAGTACAACCTCTCGTCTATGTTCGACATAGCATTCTAAAGTTTCCTTAATATTCAATTGCCTTGGCCTAAGTTTATCCAAGGCTAGTAGAATAACCCCAAAACTACTTTCCAATGCAGTCATTTTGTAAAGTTTGTTCATGGTTACTCTCTCGATCTCTCCCATCTTCAATTCAACAACAATTCGAGTTGTCTCAGTTGATTCATCCCTTAAATCACTAACCCCATCCAATATTTTGTCCTTAACTAGATCTGCAATTCTTGTAACTAAGGTTGCACGGTTGACATTATATGGGATTTCGGTGATTACAATCTGCTGCTTGCCAGAAGGTAAGTCTTCGATGTGCATAGTTCCACGCATTCTGACAATCCCTCTGCCTGTGTGCATATAAGACTTTATGCCTGAACGCCCTGCAATGCTTCCTCCAGTTGGAAAGTCTGGGCCAGGCAAAATTTCCATTATTTCTTCAATCGAAATAGCTGGTGTGTCAATTAGGGCACAAACAGCTTCAATAAGTTCACCTAAATTATGCGGAGGAATATTGGTTGCCATCCCAACGGCAATCCCAGTGGATCCATTCATCAAAAGAGTAGGTAAGGCAGCAGGCAAAACTGAGGGTTCAGTAGAGCTTTCTTTATAATTAGGAATGAAATCTACCGTATCTTCATCAATGTCACTGAGCAATTCTTCGGATATCTTAGTCAGCCTACATTCAGTGTAACGGTAAGCTGCTGCGGAATCTCCATCTACCGAACCAAAATTACCCTGACCGTCAACTAAGGGATACCTCATTACCCAAGGTTGAGCCATTCTTACCAGAGTATCATAAACCGACCCATCCCCATGTGGATGGTAATTTTTAAGAACTTCTCCAACAACCCCAGCACATTTGTCATAAGCTCTATTATGAAGCAAACCCTCTCTTAACATAGCATAGAGAACTCTTCTCTGTACGGGCTTGAAACCGTCTCTCACATCAGGCAATGCTCTGCTTACTATGACCGACATCGAATAATCGATGTATGCGGACTGCATAATCTCGCTAATATTTCCTCTGATCAAACTATTATTTTCTTCGTTCATTTTCTTTACGCGTCAATAAAGGAAACATTTAATGCGTTATCTTCAATAAATGCTCTCCTTGGAGCTACTTCTTCACCCATCAACATGGTAAACATGTTATCTGCTGCAATCGCATCTGATATTTCAACTTTTATCAAACTCCTTGTCTCTGGATCCATCGTAGTCTCGTACAATTGCTTTGGGTTCATTTCACCCAGCCCCTTATACCGCTGGATTTGAAGACCTTTTCTTCCCAACCTCCTAATGTTTTCTAAAAATTCTGAAATACTTGAAATAGAAATATGCTTGTCTTCTGCATCATTGACGAAATTTAGTCGAAAATCGCATTCGTCTGATCCACCCGTAAACAATTTCAGGTTTGCACCTAATTCAACGGCTTTAGACAAGAGTTTTTCGAGTTCAAAGGATTCAAAGACCTCATGAATCGATATTCTTTGCGAGGTGATCCCCTCCGGTTGCTCCAGTTGCCTGGTTATTACTTCTTCAGCTTCTTCCTCCGTAATATTCTGAGCCGACATAAATCCCGACTTAGCCTCTATGTCCTGAAAAAATCTGATTTCTTCTTCGTTTCCAGTACGAATTCTTGCAAGATAACGAGGTAATTTATTGGTTTCTTCATCAAATTGCTTGAGGTATCTGGTAAGAGTGCAACCGTATCGCCCCAGGCCAGATCCAATAGTTTCAATTTTTAAAAAAAGATCGGTTAATTTCCTGGTGTCTTCCGTCGCAAAAACCTTATTATCACTAATTCTTTCCAGCACTACATCTTCACATCCTAGATCGATTAGAATTCTACTCAATTCTGCATCATCTTGAATATACTGTTCGGTTTTTCTCCTTTTTATTTTATAAAGGGGAGGGCGGGCAACATAGACATAACCTTTTTCGATCAACCCCTTCATTTGCCTAAAAATAAATGTAAGCAATAAAGTTCGTATATGTGCTCCATCAACATCTGCGTCTGTCATTATGATAATTTTATGATACCTAGCTTTTGCCGCATCAAAAGATCCATCTCCTTCATGATCGCCGATTCCAGTACCAACGGCGGTGATCAAGCTTCTGATTTCCGCATTGTTTAATACTTTATCCAAACGGGCCTTCTCAACATTCAAAAGTTTTCCTCGCAAAGGTAGAATAGCTTGAGTTAATCGATCTCTTCCTTGTTTTGCAGAACCTCCCGCAGAATCCCCTTCTACTATATACAGCTCACTTTTGGAAGGGTCTTTTTCGGCACAATCTGCTAGCTTTCCAGGTAGTCCCCCTCCCGACAAAGCCCCTTTTCTTACAGTCTCACGAGCTTTTCGAGCCGCTTCTCGAGCACGAGCCGCATGGATTACTTTTGTGATTATTATTTTTGCATCGTCTGGGTTTAGCTCAAAATAATGCTTCAAGCTTTTACCAACAATTTTTTGAACAATTCCATCAACTTCTCGGTTTGATAATTTCGTCTTGGTTTGACCTTCAAATCTAGGTTCTGGAACTTTAACCGAGATAACCGCAGTCAAACCCTCCCTGACATCATCACCAGTAAGTGATAATTCCTTTTCTTTCAATAAGTCATTCTCTCTGGCATAATTGTTAATAACACGAGTAAGTGCCGTCCGATAGCCTGAAAGATGAGTTCCTCCTTCGACATTGTGAATGGAATTTGCATACGAATAGAGTTGGTCAGCAAAGGAATCATTGTAAGTCATCGCAACTTCAAGAAGAATTGTTCCATCTCCAGTTTCAGCAGGTGCTTCACCCGAAAACGAAATTGGTTTTTCGATCAGGCAATTCTTGTTCTGATTTAGGTAGGACACATACTCGCTAATACCATCTTCAAAAAAGAACTTTTCCTTCCTGTTTTCCTTATCTTCAAACAAATGAATGCGAACTCCGGGATTAAGAAAGGCAAGTTCTCGTAATCTCTTAGCTAGAAGATCGAATTTAAAATCTCTCGTCTCTGTGAATATTTCGTGATCTGGTAAAAATGAGATTTTTGTTCCAGAGGACTTACAGTCGCCAACGATCCTTAATTTTTGTGTGGTTTTCCCCCTTGAAAACTCCATTTGATGAACCTTTCCTTCTTTTTTAACCTCGGCGATAAACCACTCCGAGACCGCATTAACGCATTTTGCTCCAACGCCATGCAATCCTCCTGATACTTGATACGCCCCTTTCCCGAACTTCCCCCCTGCGTGAAGATTGGTCAAAACCAGTTCAAGGGCTGGCATCTGGTGTTTCGGGTGTATGTCGACAGGTATTCCTCTTCCATTGTCCTGTATGGAACAAGAGCCATCACCATGCAAATGAACTGTAATTTCCGAACAATGCCCTGCTAAGGCTTCATCAATGGAGTTATCAACAATCTCAAAAACACAGTGATGCAATCCCCTTTCATTCGTATCTCCGATATACATATCAGGTCTTTTACGCACCCCCTCCAAACCCTCAAGTTTTTGGATTTTCGACGCATCATATTCACTACTGCTGTTAGATTCTTTTTCTTCGGACATAAAGCTGGTTTTGAAAAAATTTTGTATTAGCTCTCCTTATCTTAAATTAGTAAACCAAAATACACTAGAGAGAGAATTTCATTCATTTAATTAAGTCTCTCATTCTGCAAATCATAATGCTTTCCGTCAAGTTGCTATTAATCTCACGAGGTCTTAGGTTTGCCAAGGCTTACAGGGTTGTCTATCAATCTAAAATCTATATATAAATTTTATAAAACTATGATAAGCAATATTTAGCGATAATCTACAACAGTCACCTAATCTACATTTTAGGAATTTTTTTTGCCCAACTAGCTTTTTAAGGCTGTTGCTTGTGAATAACTTTTGCTGCAAAAAAGGCACTCACTCGGTTTTCCTGTCAATTTTCTAATTCTGTCAATACCACACTTAAAAGATTAAACACAGCAAATACCGCTCAGTACTATTAAATTTATTTATTTATATTCGCTTAAAACCAACCCCAATACCATGAAACCAACAAGATGGTGCCACTAAAATAAACTAGATTAAAAATCACACCTACCTTTATGAAATCAGTAAAGCGATACCCTCCGACTGAATAAACGAAAGTATTTGTCTGGTATCCGATCGGGGTAAGAAAACTGGCAGAGGCTGCTATACAAGTGGTTAAGACATAAGCCCTAGCGTCAATCGAAGCCAATTCCATTTGATGGGCAATTTCAAGAGATATCGGAGCCATTATTACGATTGTCGCATTATTAGACAATATTTCGGTCATTATAGAGGTAATAACATATATCAAAATTAGTACCCCAATAACTTTAAATTCCGTTTCAAAAGTTTGTGATGACACCTTTTCTACCAATGAAGCTATGATGGAAGATGCTTGTGTTTTCTTTAGCGTCACACCCAAAGCGAGCATTCCATAAATAAGTACCAAGATATTCCATTCAACGGAACGATACGCCTCGGAGGGTTTAATACACTTCGTCACAAGTAAAACTGCAACACCACCTATTGCTGCAACAGAAATCGGTAGCAGACCAAAACTTGCCAATAAAACGACTGCTGACAGTACACACAACACTAGGGGTGCTTTACTTTTTCTATTCTCCAGTGACACAGAAGGTTTATCCAAAAATATCAATTCATCTTCATTTCTAAGTTCGTTGATTGATTCTTTTGTTCCTAAAATGAGCAATGTATCGCTAGTCTGTAATCTTAGTTTATCTTTTTGGTGATACAGGTTTTTGCCCTTCCTGTGAATCGCAAGTACAGACAAATTAAAGTTTGATCTAAAGTTTACCTCCTGAAGAGTCTTGTGAATCATGGATGAAGAGGGACGAACAACCGCTTCAACCATGATGCTTTGACCAGAAGATATGTGTTCAATCCCAAGTCCTTCTGGATCAAATATATCTAAGCCTTCTATTTCATTGGCCTCAACAATACCTTCAGGTTTGCAAGAAAGTATGATTTTATCATCAGATTCGAATTTAATGCCCGCTTTCCTGAAAAAAATTGATTTTTTATTCCTAACAACATCAATTAATCGAGCTCCCTGAATGTCTGAAATTTTTGATTCCTCGATTGTTTTGCCAACCATTCTGGAATCCTTTGATATTCTAGCTTCAGTTATAAATTCCTTTCGATCAATATCTGAGATAATCGTACTTAATGCTTCTCTCTCTGGGAGTAATTTTTTGCCAAAGAATACCATCAGCAGTAGCGATATGAAAAGCAGGGGTAAACCTATTTTCGATAGTTCAAACATAGACATGGAATCCATTTCTGGATATAGAAGATTCGAACCCATAATTCCGCTAGCTAGAATATTTGTGCTTGTTCCCATAAGCGTACAGCAACCACCGAAGATAGATGCATATGAGACTGGGATAAGCATTTTGGACGAAGAGATTCCCAGCGATTTTGATAACGCCATAACTACGGGTAAAAGCACCACAACAACAGGTGTGTTGTTGATAAAAGCTGACACGATTGCAACTAAGCAGAGCAGTATCATCAAAAACTTTCGATAGCCCAGTTCGCAAAATTTTTCCAGATATTGCGAAATTTTTTCAAGAACCTTACATCTATTTAGTGACGAACTGATCACGAACATCGCGGCAATTGTCAAAGGAGCTTCGTTGGTGAAAATAAATAGAACTTCTGTTGGAGTAGGCCAGTTTTCCAAGAAGCCTAAACTTGAAATAACCAGAATAACAGACAATGTACACAAGGCTGTGACATCTAAGCTCACCTTTTCTAAAACGAAAGATAAAAGGGCAGAAAAAAGGAGTGCAAATGCGATTGCCGTTTCAATTCCCATTGCTAATAATATTTTTTACTGAAATAATTTTATGCTAATCAATACCACTCCATGTGTATGAAGGTATCTTTTCATATTTCCTTGGCTTGTCGAACATAACTTAAGACAATCACAACTCATGTCATTTGACTTTAGCATACGCCCAAGGCGCCTACGTGAAAATAGCGTGCTCAGAGAAATGATCGCGGAAAATAGCCTAACTGTGAATGACTTAATTTTCCCAGTATTTGTTTCAAATGAAATTAGAGACCGCCAAGAGATATCATCGATGCCGGGAATTTATCGATGGTCTTTGCCTTCTTTGCTGAAGCAAATACCTGAATGGATTGATCTCGGAATTCGAGCATTTGCCATTTTTCCCTGCGTCGAAAAAGAAATGAAAGATGAAACGGGGTCCGAAATTTTGAATTCTAATGCTTTAACCTATGAGGCTGCTAGAAAAATCAAATCAAACTGGGCAGAAACTCTTTTAATCGGCGACCTAGCATTGGACCCATATACCATCCACGGTCACGATGGAATCCTCGACTCGGATGGTCAAATTGCAAATGACCCAACGGTGGAAATCCTTGCAAAAGCTTCTGTTCTGGCAGGCAATTCCGGATATGATATGGTTGCACCTTCTGATATGATGGATGGTCGTGTCTCTATTATTAGAAAGCACTTGGATTCAGCCAATTTGTTGCATACGGGTATTTTGGCTTATTCCGCTAAATTTTGCTCCGCTTATTATGGACCTTTTAGAGAAGCAATCGGTAGTACAACTCAAGCCCCGATTAATAAATCTACATATCAATTAAATCCTGCCAACCGAAATGAATCCATTAAGGAGCTCCACCTTGATTTAGCCGAGGGTGCCGATATCCTTATGATCAAACCTGCAGAGCCTTACCTCGATGTCATAAGTTATGCTAAAGATAATTTCAATGTACCTATTGCAGCCTATCAAGTTTCAGGAGAGTATTCCAGATTGGTTGCTGCTGCTTCGTGCGGATGGCTCGATCTTGACAAATGTGCTCAAGAATCAATCCTTTCGATAAAGCGGGCGGGTGCTAATTTGATTTTGTCTTACTTCGCGGAAAGAATGGCTCGAATCCTATTTTAATTTAATTATTTTCCTTCGTCTGGAGCACCTCCCTCGTAGGGTGTCGTCTCCTCCCTCTCTTCTTCTTCCCACTTTAAATCTTCGTCTGGAAGTAATTTTTCTTCTTTTTCTGAAACTTCTACTAAACCGGTTTCTAAGTCTGAATAGTCCTCTTCTTCCTCGCTCGAAGAGTCACTTTCCTCATCGAGGTCAGAATCTATGGCAAAACCCTCTGGTACGAATTCTAAGATTGAAATTAATTCTTCACTAAAGTGACTTCTTTTAGCTTCTAAAAAGTCGTTGTTTTCTTTTTCCGCCAAAACCTCCTCCATTTCTTCTTGTGTGTAAGGCTCGGTAAAATCTATCAAATCGTTCAACATAGAAACTCGGACACTGGAAATATGATTTAAGAAATCCGCATAGGGACCTTTTTCTTCATCTAGTACATCTGGTAATGCAAAAAGCATATCCTCTGCTTTTAGCAAGGAATCTCTCACCCTAACTAGCTTGATTTTACCATCCTTCAGTTCCTCCGCTATTTCAAAGGTAAAAAAAGCTTCGTCCACCAACTGGGAATCAAGACCAAATTCAGTCATTGAATCTATCAATTCACTGATATGCAGAAATTGCTTTGGGTCAATAATTCCCAAATCTTCAACATCCCAGTTCTCTTTATCACTAATTGATTCCACCCACCAGTTTTCATCTTCACCAAGGCGAACTATGCACCAATCTAAACTCGGTCCTGTTTTTTTCATTGGTTTGGCTTAATCGTTCTTTTTTTGATCTGTCAACTTTCTTGTACAAATAAATGATTTGCTATCTCCTATAAGACTCATGATTTTTAGACAACTAACCTTCTTTCATGAATTCAATTTATCAATCTTTTTTTAGGCGTGCTCTCTTTACTCTAGAGCCTGAATTCGCCCATGAATTAACATGTGGAATAATGAGTTATGCCGAAACTTCATCCATCTTGAAGCAAATACTATCTCGAGTTTTTAAAGTTGAAGGGAAAGAAATTTCTTTGTTCGGCTTAAACTTTCCAAATTGCTTAGGATTAGCTGCAGGGCTTGACAAGAACGGAATGTTTCCTGGTATTTCTTCGGCACTAGGGTTTGGTCATGTAGAAGTTGGTACAGTCACGCCCTTAGCACAACCTGGCAACCCAAAGCCAAGATTGTTTAGATATCCTAATGAAAATGCTTTAGTAAACAGGATGGGCTTTAATAACCGTGGCGTGAAGGCACTTGTTGATAGAGTAGCTAAATATTATCCAAAGCACAGTAGGCTTTCCCCAATGGGAATCAACATCGGTAAGGGAAAAAATACTCCTTCCGAAAAAGCTATTTCAGATTACATAGAAGGATTTCAAATCTCGAACGAACAGGCTGATTATATCACCGTTAACATTAGTTCGCCAAACACACCTGGTTTGAGATCTCTGCATCAAAAAGACTTCCTGAAACCTTTACTACAAAGCTTGCAATCGCTCAACCAAGAGCTCGCAACAAAAAGTTCTTCCAACCCAATTCCTTTACTTCTAAAAATCTCTCCGGATGAAGATTACAGGAGCTTAGAGTCCATAATCGGGTTGGCTTTGGAATATAATTTTGATGGCATTATTGCCACAAACACTACTATTTGTAGAGAAATGAATGCAACCGAGATTGAAAAAGGAGGGCTAAGCGGTGGCCCCTTAGAAAAACGCTCGTTGGAAATAATCAAATTCGTTGTTGAAGAAAGTGATCATAAACTTCCGGTTATTGGGGTCGGAGGCATTGTTGACAGTGAGTCCGCACATAAAAAGTTAGATGCAGGTGCATCTTTGTTGCAACTTTACACTTCCTTAATTTATAATGGTCCTAAATTCCCATCAAGTCTTGTAAATTCTCTTCAGAACCGTTTCAACTGGCCATAAATTTACAAAATTTTTCAGTTTGATGAAAAAATTCATATTCAGTCTTTTTTTACTTTCAATACTTTCAGGAGGGTTAGGCTATGTTATTTTATTCGAAGGTAAATTTGAGAATTTTGAGAATTGGTGGGATCGACAAACTCGAGACAGTTCCTCTATTCCCTTCAGCCCTTATAAAAAATATCGAAAGGATTCTTCTCAATTATATTTTGAGGAGGCAAATGCAATAACATTTCACGATCGACATTTATTTTGGAAGGGAAGTGGAGCAATCGCAATGCCTGAGCTTTCCCAAGATCATAAAGTTGTTAAAATTATCATTAGTAAAGGGGGTTTTGGATATTCTGACAAAGTAGACGCCTCTGTAACCGGAAGCGGTGGACAAGATTTTATCTTAGGACCGGTTTTTGTTAGTAATGGCTCCATTAAAGAAGTTGGTATCATAAAAACTGGCACTTGGGCGGATACTCCACTTGCCTATCATGGGTCTGATGAACACCCTTTTAGTGGTACTGTAGAAACCAAACTTGCAGGAGGTCAGATTCTTGAGAAAGCCCAATATTTATCAGGAAAAAAACATGGAAAGCACACAAGATATAGCGAGAGAGGTGTCCCTGTATTTTCTAAGGATTATGTTGGCGGAAAAAAACATGGAACTCACTTATTTTGGTTCCCAAGTCCAGTGGACCCCGATGACTACAAAACAAAGGGCAAAGAGGGTTATACCTCTCTTTGGATGGAGATAAATGAAAAAGCCAAAGAAAAATTTGGCGAGAGATATGGAAGTGCAAAATCAAATGAATGGGTAGTTTCTAGATATAAGCTTGGAGGTGGTTCATTTGGCGTAAAGTTGCTGGAGCATTGGTTTGAAAACAAGAAGCACGGTCTTTTTGAGGGTTTTGATTATCTCGGTAACAAAACTTTTAAGGACGAATATAAATATGGCCTCAGAATTAAGCACAGAACATTTGATAAGACCAAATGAATGTGCTCAAGGGGGGACTCGAACCCCCACGCCTTGCGGCACTAGATCCTTAGTCTAGCGCGTCTACCAATTCCGCCACCTGAGCATTAAAAAGTGAACGCTAAAATAAATTTGGAATGAAGGCAAGATCATCCATAATTGGAAAAGATACATTTCTTACCTGCATATTTAAGCGAAGTTTATGAATACTGATATTGATCTTTCTTCTTTAGATAACTTCGATCTTTCCCCTGAGTGGGAATCTGAGGAAAAAAAAGTTCGACCAACTCCAAAAGACAAGAATCTTAAATCAAAAAAAAGACCAATCAGGAGAAAACAGAAAGGTGAACTTAAAAGCCTTAAAAGTTCAAAATCTTTTTTGTCTTTTGCTATCACTCCAAACTTGGAAATCATTCAAACTCTTAAAGAAAAAATTAAACTAACCGGAATAACCTATTCAATAAAAGAAATTGCAAGTGTAATTACCGACCGAAAAGAGCGATTAAATATAAAAATTATCGTAAATGAACCAGACAAAATTCTCTGGAAGTGTAAATCCTCGGGTAAAATTTACAGTTCTAAAAAAAATGCTGTACATCAGGCTGTTTACTCAAAAGAGATATCAATCATTGAATCGAAAACTTTGGAACAACAAAAACCAATCGGGAATTTCAGTTATGTTTTAGAATGTCCTTTCACAAAGTCCTTACTACCGCCAACCAGTTTGCACGATTTTGAAGAAATCATTCAACATCATATTTTTGAAAATAAAATTGAAAAGCCATACGACGATTACATAACTGCACTCCAAAAAGTTTCAGAAGAGGATAAATTAACAGTTTGGAAAGAAAATCCAATTAAGAGATATTCCTACTTTATTAAAGGGTATCCAGAAGTAGAATTTCAGACTCTTGCAAATGTAGAAATTGCACTTGAGAATAAGTATTTCAAAGAATTTTTTACAGGTGTTAAAAACTTCTCATTATCAGCAACCAACTTAGAAATACTTGAACCGAATATTCAAACTGAGGTCAAAAGATTTTTTTCAATGGAGCATCTGTGGTCAAAAGATTTTTTTGTTTCAATTGTCATAAATTTGAAACGAAGTAAATTTTGCGTTTTTAAAAATGAAAGAGGCAGCTTTGTACGTTTTGGTTCGAGGAAAAAAATTCAAGATTCTCCCACAAAGGAGCTTACTTCGCAAATATTGCTAGATCTTTCCAATGCATCTACGCTTTCTAAAAAATCACTGATAAAAACCCTAAGAAAAAAGAATTTCCAGTTGGAAGAAATTGTATTAGAGTTGAGATGGCTTGTGAAAGAGGGATATCTCAACGAATATAGCAATGGAATGTTGGAGGCAAACTAAGTTATTTGCCTAAATATTAAATCCCTTGATGAATCTTTGACTAAATCTATTTCAATTTCCAATTTTGGGCAATCGAGGTCCCAAATGGAGCTGTCACCCCACTCGATCATGGCGATCCAAGGCATTTTTAAAAGAGGTTCAATTTCCTCATAAAAAAAATTTGAGTTAGGAGTATTTCTAAAGAAATCACAATGGATAAGATTAATGATTCCCTCACTAAAAGAAACCATAGAATATGATGCACTATTAATATTATTTATTCCGTAATATTTTCCAATGCATTTACAAAAAAAGGTCTTGCCAGCACCAACATCTCCCTTAAAAAATATCGCATGAGGAATAGATAAGTTTGTGACTAAATCACAAGCTGTTTTGCAAGTTGCCTCTGGAGAACTACTCCGAACTTTAAAATGATTTTTTGAGGGAATCGTCATTCCGAAAGAATTAATAAAATCATAACTAAATTGAAAACTATATGGAATAATATCGGGACTAGAATAGTTCCATATTTCTCATAACTATAACAAAGAAAAACTCCTACCAAGAACAATACGAAAAAAGAACTTACATTAAAATGAATAAAAGCAAAAATCATGGAACTAAAGGTGGCTGATACCAAGATTCCGAACCTATACTTAAGTGCTTTATAAAAAAACCTTCGAAAGATGATTTCCTCAACGAGCGGTGCAAATATTAATGCGGAAATAATTATACCCGCCTGTTTGACCGCACCGGACTTTTTTAATGATGTTACTACATCTTGAGGTGCGTATTCCGAAAAAATATGAGAAGAAAAAATGGATGCCATAAAAATTATGGGCCAAAATTTTATAAAAGTACTCGTATTTAAAAAAAAGGTTGAAATAGAAATTTCTTTCGATTCCTTTACCAGAATGCTTTTCTTGAAATCTTTTGTTATGGCTAAATAGCAAATAATCAGAACAATTGATAGAGCAAAGTTTCCCAAATATGTAATTCCAATTACACCCAAAAATGTTATTAAAAGATCTGTTTTATACTCCTCCTTTTTAACAATGATTTTTGGAGTAAAACTTTTATTTTCGCTTTTAAGCAAAAATACGCATCCAAGAAAACTTAATATTGCAGATAAAGTAATTCCAACCATAGTCGAATTTTTCAATAAGAAGTTTCATAAACTAGATTTCCGGCAATAAAAGTTTTCTCAACACAAGCAGCAAATAGGTGGCCATCAAAAGGATTATTGGAGGATAGAGATAAGCTTTTCGATACGTCATATTGGAAACTTTTATTGAAATCCAAAACTGTAAAGTCTGCAGAAATTCCAGCGGATAAACTACCTTTGTTGCTTTTAATTATTTTTGCTGGGTTAAATGATAGCCATTCCGCCAATTTATAAGGAATGTTATCTGCTCTTTCGGAAAATGCTTCATAAACTGCTGTTAGACAAGTATCTAGCGATGTTACCCCAGCAGGTGCTTGATCAAACTCCGAATGTTTTAGATGTTCTTGATGAGGTTCGTGTGCGGAACAGATGCAATCGATGGTCCCTTCAATTAGACCATCCAAAAGCGCTTTTCTGTCTTCTTCTTCCCTCAAGGGGGGATGGGTCTTGAAATTTGTGCGGTAGTTTTTTATTCTTTCGTCCGTAAAATTAAGGTGTGCAGGTGTGGTGTCTGCGGTAATGAGAATTTCTTTTTCTTTTGCTTCCCGAATAAGTTCAACTGATCCCCTCGACGAAATGGATGATAGATGAATATGGGCATCTAGATGTTTTGAAACAGTAATTGCTCTTTGCACGAAAATTTCCTCTGCCATTGACGGGAATCCCCCCAATCCCATTGATAAAGCAACGGAACCATCATGGGCATTACCTTCTTTAGATAATGAGTATTCACGGGGAAACTCGAAAACTGGTAAGTCAAACATAGCTGCATACTCAATCCCTTTGACAAAAATTTCGTTATTTTGGGTTGAATAAGGACAATCTGTAATTACTGAAACCCCAGAGTCTTTCAATGATCCGATCGGTGAAAGACTGCCTCCTTCCAATTTTTTTGTCAATGCCCCTGCAAGCAAAATATTAGTGGTTACATTTTTTTCGGCACATTCCCTAATATATCTAATTGCGCTAGGAGTATCTGCATAAGGTGAAATATTAGGCATAACCAAAAGGGTCGTGTATCCTCCAGAACTTGCTACTTTTGATATACTTTTAATGTTTTCCTCCCCACCCCCAGTAACATTCCTAACATGACATCTTAGGTCCACTAGTCCTGGTAAAATATATTTACCCGATAAATCTATAGTTTCATATTCGTCTAGATCATCTGTTTGTTTTTCATGTTTAAATTTTGAGTCTTCTATCCATATATCCTTAACTTCATTGATCTTGTTCGCCGGATCAACGACATGACCATTTTTTAGAAATAGATTTTTCACTGTGAATGAGAACTGGTCGTACAAAGATAAAGAATCGCCATTCTCACAGCAATTCCATTGGTCACTTGTTCCAAAATTACCGAGTTTTTCGAGTCAGCTAAGGCAGAATCTATTTCTACCCCTCTATTAATCGGTCCCGGATGAAGTATAATCGTACCTTCTTTCAATAGTCTGGCTCTTTCAAGATTCAGGCCAAAAATTCGGGTATACTCTTCGAGAGAAGGAAAATGGCTAGTGTTTTGTCGTTCATGCTGAATCCTTAAGAGCATAACCGCATCCGCATCCGCAAGACATTTCTCGATGTCTTGAGAAACCGTTGCTCCAAGTTTCTCAAAGGTTTTCGGAACTAATGTAGATGGACCCACAAAGGTAACTTTCGCTCCGAGTTTCTGCAACCCCCAGAGGTTCGAACGAGCGACTCTACTAAATAAGATATCACCCAATATGGTTATGTTCTTATTCTTTAAAGGACCAAGTTTCTCCTGTAATGTGAAAATGTCGAGTAAAGCTTGACTTGGATGTTCATGAGACCCATCGCCTGCATTGATTATAGGTGTTGGAATTATTTCAGATAAAAAGAGGGGGGAACCGGGGGAAGAATGCCGAATCACAATCGCATCGGCACCAAGGGCCTGAATGTTCATAGCTGTATCTTTCAGAGACTCGCCCTTGGTTAAGCTACTACTTTTACTCGCAATTGAAATCACATCCGCCGATAAAGATTTGGCCGCTATCTCAAATGCGACTCTGGTCCTTGTGCTAGGTTCAAGAAACAGATTGACGATTCGTTTTCCGGCAAGGTTTTCTTTTGGTTTTTTCTTTTGCGAGAGATCCCGCTTGAATGCCTTAGCCCGCTCCAGAATGATCTCAATCTCCGCGGAGCTAAGATCTTCAAGCCCTAATAATGTTTTTCTTCTCCAAGCTATTTCCATATGGTTTCTTGCTTGGGGTGCTCGAATGGTTTTTCGTCTTTTGATGATGTTAAATGCTTAGGGGGATTTCCTGACCTAGCATCGAGTTGGCTCTGCCTTTTTTTTATCATTGTTCGCATTATTTCTTTTACCTTTTGCTTAAGCCAGATCGAGGTTGGAGACCGATCACTGTAATCCGCTGGACCATTATTATGTACCCTTGATCTTTCAACCAACTCACATGTTTGAACAAACTCATCTTCATTGTTAGGGTTGTAAACGGCATAGGTTTTTCCTCCCATCTGCTTAACAACAGCAAAAACAGGTACATCACTCGGTCCATCGGCTACATAAATCATTTGGTCAATGGGAACTCTTCTGTCTTGATGGGGTATCGAAGTATTAACATCGATAGCCGGATTTTTATTTGACCCTTTATTGATTTCGAAAATGAATCTGGTTTTGGTAGTATTATCTACCGTCATTCCAACTTGTGAAATTTCTAAATCCAATGGCAAAGATAGTTCACTTTGATTCATAAAATTTGGAGGAACAGGAGATTCGATAAACTCGCATGCAAATATGTCTTCCACGAAACCGTTTATCTTGCTACCTCGGATCATTTGAGCGAGACCGGTACTTATTATGTAGTGCTCAACCTTAAAGTCAAAAGATTTGAATTCTTCATTCAATGAAATTTCCATCAGTTCCTCGAATAGAGAAGGTAATCCAGAACAGAAATCTAATTCTGCACCTAACTCCAGTAATTTTTGATTGGTCAACCCACGCATTGGACCATTTTTTACATAGCTTAATAAATGGTTAAGGTAGATCGTATCCGAGGACACCGTTAATCCTCGCTTGGAATATAGGGCTGGCAATTGATTAACCTCTTCCCAAAATTTTCTTTCATCAATTGAATAATGCTCGAAAAGCGGTGACTGCATATATCCTGGAATCAGGGTCTTGTCGAAGTCCCAAACGCAAGCAATTATATTTTGTCCGTGTATTTGGAGCATTGGGTGATAATATTAAAAGTTATGGATTTTTAAGTCCTTTACTGAAATTATAAATTTATAACATGAATATTTTACCAGACATTGATCCGTTTCGGCAACGATACAATGAGTTGGAAGCTCAACTGTCCAACCCAGATATCTTCAAGGATGGGAAATTAGCCACAGAGCTTTCAAAAGAGCACAGTAGATTAAAAAATATTCTTACAAATTCGGAAGATCTTCAAAATTTAAATGATCAGTTGATTCAAAGCCAAGAATTACTTTCAGAGGAGGAGTTCGCTGATATCGCTCGCGAGGATATTGATCTTATTGAATCAAAGATTGAAAAATTATCCAATGAGCTAATTATTTCCATGCTTCCGCAAGACCCTGATGCGGGAAGAAACACTATTTTAGAAATTCGTGCAGGAGCAGGTGGTGACGAAGCTTCTCTATTTGCTTTGGATTTATATCGAATGTATTGTAAATTTTCTGAAAATAAGGGTTGGGGCATTGACTGTCTCTCGCAAAGTTTTTCTGAATCTGGCGGACTTAAGGAAGTAATTTTTATGATTAAGGCGGAGGACGCTTGGACTAAACTAAAGTTTGAAAGCGGCGTGCATAGAGTACAAAGGGTTCCAATAACCGAGGCTAGTGGAAGAATTCACACCTCAACCGCAACTGTTGCGGTCTTACCTGAAGCTCAAGAGGTTGAGATCGAGATCGACCCCTCCGAGTTGGAAATCAATGTTTGTAGGGCAAGTGGTCCGGGTGGACAGGGTGTAAACACGACTGATTCTGCAGTTCAGTTATTGCATGTACCTAGTGGAATTTCTGTTTACTGTGCGGATGAAAGATCCCAACTAAAAAATAAAAACAAAGCGTTAACTGTATTGCGATCCAGATTACTCAAAATAAGGCAAACAGAAGAAAGAGAAAAGTACGCAAAAGAAAGAAAAGATCAAGTTGGAACAGGTGATAGAAGCGAGAGAATAAGAACATATAATTTCCCGCAAAGTAGAATTACCGATCACCGTATTAATTACAGTTCACATGCCTTAAATGAATCGTTAATGGGTGATTTGGACCACCTTCTTGATAGCTTGCAGGAATTTCATTTGAATAAAGAAATCGAAGCTCTCACTCAAAGTTGTGAAAAGTGAATATTTGACTTTCGGAGAAATTATTCAAAAGTCCACCGTTTTTCTTGAGGGAAAGGGGGTGCCTTCTGCAAAATTAGATTCGGAATGGATTATTTCACATTCGGTAGGCATTGCTCGAATGGAATTGTATTTGAGATTTAATGAGCTTGTACCTTTGGATAAAATCTCAGAAATAAGGGATCGCATAGTAAAAAGAGGGACTAGAGTTCCGTTACAGCATGTTTTAAAATCGGTTCAATTCTGCGATTTGGAATTAAAATCTGATAAGAGGGCATTAGTTCCAAGACCAGAAACAGAGAGACTAGTTGAAATCGCAGTAAGTAAATTGAGTAAGGCTTTTAATGGCGAAATTGTTGATCTTGGAACAGGATCAGGTGCCATAATTTTATCTCTTTGCCACCATTTACCCAATGCAAGCGGTTTGGGCTTGGACAATTCGATTGATGCAATTTCTCTTGCTAAAGAAAATTCAACTAACTTAAAACTTTCAGACCGTGTGCAATTCTGTACATATGACTGGATGGATAAAAAGGACATTGGGGAAGTATTTGATGTTTTAATTTCTAATCCTCCTTATCTGAGTGAATCTGAATGGCTTTCATCACAACCAGAAGTAAAAAGCTTCGATCCGAAAAATGCCTTGGTATCCGGAAATAGCGGGATGGATCATCTAAGACACATTTCCGCCATTTCAAGTAATATTTTAAAAAAAGACGGATTAATTTTTCTGGAAGTGGGAAAAGGTCAAGCCATCGAAGTTGTTGAAATGCTTGGCGGTGATTTCAAAGAAATTGAGGTCTTAAAAGACTTTTCTGGAATAAGGAGATTTGTTATTGGAAAAAGAAACTAAATCTTTTTATGCCTATCGAAAGGTTTTTTAGAAATTCCATCTTCATTGAGAACCGATAACCAATCCGACATAATACGAAGAGATTCGTGTAACCGAATGTCAAGAGATTCAGGTTTCGAAAAATCTAATGCTTTTGAAATATTGTCCTCATTTAAATCTCCTCTTGCCACTCGAGATTTCGCAAGTTGATCCTCAACTACCTTTAACTCTACTTTCTTTTTCGGAAAAGATAATTCCTCTAAAGAATCATAGATGTTTTTTAAATTTTCAGTTGCGTTTTGATCACTTAATTTCAACTGCATTCTTTTCTCAATATCTAAAGAAGCCTCTTTTCTTTGCTTCCTTTCCTCGTACAAAGTAATATTGTTGTTTATATAATTAAATTCTGGAGAAGACTGCTGTCTCTGAAGGCTTAGAAGGCGAAGTTTTTCAACATTTGCTGAGTCATATACGAATTCGCTTTCTGGCCGACGATGACTTACTGGGGGTATTGAATCCCACTCTAGTGCGTTGTCTAAGTCGGATTCTCCGATGGGCAATAATTCATTTATGGAGGGTAGGGGGATATCGCTTTTTACTCCATAAATTTGAGTGCTTTCTCCAGACGGCAAATAATACTTTTGTATGGTTATTTTTGCTGCACTTCCTTTTTTGTTAGACTGAAGGAAATTGAAAGGTAAATTCATTTGTAAAAGAGACTGAACAGTGCCTTTACCATGTGTGGCACTGTCTCCAACTACAATTGCTCTTCTATGATTCTTAAGAGCTCCGGTAACAATTTCAGATGCAGAAGCACTATACCTAGATACGAGGATAATAAGCGGTTTATTCCAAACAAGCTTGGGGTCAAAATCAAATTTCTTTCTGATTTTACCGTCCGTGCTTTTTACCTGAACAACTGGACCGCGAGATATAAATAGTCCAGCAAGGTTTACAGCTTCGCTCAAGTATCCACCACCATTCCTCCTTAAGTCAAGAATAAGGCCGTCTATTTTTTCTTTTATTAGTGCACTGATTAATTCCTCCACATCATCCGTTGCTTTAGGGCCATTTCCTGACGACCCATAAAAAGATGGTAACTCTATTGAACCAATATTGTAATTTTTTCCGTCCCTCTCGACCTTGTGAATGCTGCCACTGGCTAACTTGTCTGTTAGTTTGATTTTATCCCTAACTATACTCACTAACTTTGTGGATGAAGGACTTTTAATTGGCTTAATTTCCATTCTAACAATGGTATCCTTGGGTCCTTTGATAAGCTCAACTATTTTAGATAGTTTCATATCAACAACATCTACCAAGGGACCATCAGCTTGTGCGACTTTAAGAATCACATCTTCTGGTTCAAGCTCCTGACATGCTTCAGCTGGACCACCGGGTAGCAATTCTTTGATAGTACAGTAACCATCAACATCAGTTAGAACTGCACCAATACCAACAAATTCATTATTCATAGCTTGATCAAATTTTTCCTTTTCCTTGATATTCATAAAAGTGGTGTGTGGATCAAAAGATTGTGTTAAGGCACTCAAATAGAGTTCCTGTACATCTTCCGGTTCAAATTCATTCACATTTTTCAACCACCTCTGGTATCTTGTCTTTAGTACTTTCTTGGCTTCTCCGATGATACTGGTTAGGTTATTATCCTGTAATGTTTGTATTGATTGATTAACATCCAAAGAATTAACAATTTCATTCAGATATTCGTGACTTATCAGTCTGTCCCATAAGTCGTCTAATTTGTTGCGATCCTCCATCCAATTAGCTGTGGTCCTATCAAACAAATATGATCGGTTACTATCAATTAATTTGAATTCGTTAATTTTCTGTAATGCATTCTCTAGACAGCGAATGGCATTGTTTTGATATTTGTTAAAAATGTCGAAAGCTGGGTATAAATTTCCTTGTTGGAAGTATGTGATAATTGTCGGAGACATGTTTTGATTAAATTCATTGATCTCCGATTGAGTGAAATATATTTTTTGGGGATCAAGTTTTTTCAAATATGACCGTAAAAATATTGAGGCATTTAAATCAGCTATAGAAACTTTATTGTAATGTGCCTGCTCAAGTGCTCTAACAAGCCATTTTGTTTCATGCTTCATCAGCGCACTAGGCTCTAAATTAGCTAAAAGTGATAAATTTGTAAAAGACAGAATGATCGGGAGTATTCTTAAAAGTATTGTTGTTCTTGAATTCATATTAATAAAATTAGACGCTCTAATTTAGGGCTTAGGGATTCTTATTTAGAAAAGTTTTAGCCTTTTCAAGGCAATCTTTCTCTCTTGGGGTAAGGGACCCAAAACCCTTAGAATTTATCTTGTCTAGAATTCTATCTACTTCATTTTGCATCGCATTGTAGTCAGAAATATCAACTTTGTAGTCCTTTTTCGAGTGAGTTTTTTGGTTTGTTTTGTAAAATTTATTTGGGCTGTGTTTTTTTTCAGGAAAATTAAATTTGAATGTTGGTATACCGTAATTTTTCTTTTTAAGTGAAAAAGTTAAAAAACCAACCATTAATCCACCAAGATGGGCCGAATGTGCGATAGTACCTGATTGTTGCAATTCGGTAAAAATAAACCCGTATAGCTCTAAACCAATGATCGCAAATAATATGATTTTTGGTTTCAAGCTGACCGGTAATACAAAAAACAACAAAAAGCTTACAGGATCATTCGGTCGATTAAGACAAAAATAACAAAGGCAAGCTGTTACAACTGCAGAAGTTCCGATAAGAATTCCAGAATTGTAGTTGAAAACAAGCCAAAATATCCCGCCTGTTAATGCTGCTGTTGCAGAGAAATAAATAAATCCCGCTTTAGACATATCTCTTTCCACAATTCGACCAATAAAAAATAGACCGAGAAGGTTAAATATCAGGTGGAATGGTCCATCGTGTAAAAAAGCGTATGTGAACAGACCCCAAAAAAAGCCTGAGGTAAGGCCATTTCCCGAAAGCGAAAAATAACGGATCACCCCATTGCTTGTGTCGATAAGCATAATAACCGACTGAAGAACAAATAATGCTATGAGAATAAAGATGAGCCTCTCAACAAGACTATATCCTTGGCTAAAGCCAGGAAATCTCATGTATGGCCGATCGTACAACATTATGATGGAGTAATTTTATTAATCATCGCAAAGTAAAGTGAAGCGGGCAAGTTTTATACAAATGAATTTTATAAAAAGGACAAGCCGAGCCCCATTGCTAAACTTTGCTATCCCTTTTATGGTCCTCTATCCAATACCAAACTATGGATTTATTTGGTATATATTTAAAATTTTCATCTCAATTATTTTATTGTTTTTCTTGTTATCTAATGAGTTAGAGATTCTTAAATGCCGGCGACAAATCACTAAATTTATATTACTCTGTTCTGGTATAATCTCTTCTTTTTGCTTTTATGGCTTTGATTTTGCAGATGTTGGAGAGACCAAATCTGAGCTTTTAGGAACAATAATTAAAAGTAGCAAAACAACTTTTCTAGATAATTATTATTGTGAAACTGCGAGATTTATATCACTTCCTGCCGCTCAAAAAGAATGGGAAGGTAAAGAGATTATATTAGAAAAAGAAAATTCTTTTTTTTATGAAAATCCAATCCTGAACAAACCTTTTAGAGTCAAGGGCGTTGTTTATTCAAATGAATCAGGTGTACCTTTTCTAAAAATAACGAAAATGTATTATTGCCAAGATGACAATTTTTTCGGGATTATTTACAAGTACAGGAATATTTACAAGGACTTCATCTGGGAAATGTCTAATTTAACTCCTATATGTAAATCTTTTCTTCTAGCTTTTACCACTGGAGATAAAGAATATGTAGAGGTTGATGCTAAAGAGGTATACATCCGCTCTGGGTCCATGCATTTATTTGCTGTTAGTGGGTTACACTTTGGAATCCTATATTTCATTATAATTTCTTTGGGAAATATTTTAACTTTTCAAAAGGGTTTTTTATCTATTTTTATTTTAACTTTTTTATTCTTGTATTTATGTTTTGTAGGTATAACTAACTCTTCATTGCGTGCTTTTTTAATGATTTTTTGCTGGGAACTAACAAAGTTCTTAAATAAAAAAAGTTCTGCAATTTCCGCCCTTTCATTTTCTTTTGTTCTGTCCGTGGTAATTGATTCAATATCTTTACTAGAAACTGGTTTTCAATTATCTTTTACAATTGTGCTCTTAATGATTTGGCTTTGCCCAAAAAAGAGTCCGAGTTCTCAAAAGTTTGTCTTTACGAACTATTTGAGATTTTTTGCCGGGTCTCTTTCTGCATATCTAGGTAGCTTCTTGATTTTGTTAGGATCTTTTGGACAAGTAACTCCCATTTCGATCATTTCGAATATTTTTCTCGTTCCTGCAGCTTTTCCGCTAATGGTTGCGATTGTTATTTATGTATTTTTTCTTATTATTTTCAAGTTTGATTTTGGATTTATTCTAGATTTTCTTTTTAACATCTTATACGACTTTCTTTTTTAATGGGTAGTTTTCCACTTTCTCACTTTAAAATAAATTTTAGTATAAATGCATACTTCTACCTTATTCTCCCTATTTTTCTAATTTTTTATTATAATAATTATTGGAGTTGGTTTAAAAAACTATTATTGTTAACTCTTTTGTCTTCTATTTCTGTTTCACTCTGTCTTCTTATTCATTTCATCAAGAACTAATCTTTTGATTATCTGCGGTTCTACCATCCCAACTTTATTATGGATTGGTACATTTTTAGAATTAAAGAGTATAGTAAGAGGAGTTATGGTGGTTGTATCTTCAGGCAAAAACGCGGCTATTGGTGAAACTTGATCTCCTGGTATGATTAAATTAGTTGAAGACATTTGAGCTTTTTCTAAAAAATCTATTGTTTTTCTCTCATCTTTATCTACAGAGATCGTAAAAATCCTTAACCCTCTTTTACGAAATATCTTATAAATTTCTGATAAATAAAGAAGGTTGGCCCGAGATTCTTCATCGTTTGGAGACCAAAGATAACACAGATACGGTTTTCCGGTATTATACTTCAAAAAGAAATTAAGTGTTTTTTCTTTTACATGCCGAACTACAATTTTTTCCTCGGAATATCTTCTCCGGACCTCGTCTGCCAAGTGCACCTTTTGCTTTCCCTTAATTGCAGTACCATGTACTTTTGTTGAAAAGGATTGTTTTGCTGTTCCGTTGCGTGCTTTTCTGTAACAAATTAGCAAATCAGATTTTGCTGTGTTTTTGGGTTCACTGTAATCTCCTATTCTTCCGCTATATATTAACTTTCTTTGTTTGTTAAATAAATAGGCATGCGGAGTAGAGCTTGCACCTAATTGATTTGCTATTGTTTGGTTTTCTCCGTCATAAAGAAAAGGGAAATTGAAATTTCTTTCTTTGTAGCGAATTATCATATCGTTGTAACTATCTCCAAGATCGGAATAGGCCAATTCATCCGGATAGATGGATTTCTCATGATTTGGAGAAACTAAAATTAGAATTGAATTATCAGCTAACAAAATTTCTGCAGTCTCCTTGATCAATTCTTCAAAACTTTGTGAAATCCTGCAATGATTGGAATACAGGACGATACTTACAAAGTCTTTTCCGTCAAAAGAGGTTTGTTCATAGAAGTTTCCGTCTGTTCCCTTTAGTCGAAAAATGGGATACTCCTTCCCAAAGCAATTAAAAAAAGTAAGGCACTTAACAAATAGCACTAGAGAGGCCCATTTGAACAGACCTGTTTTATAATTGATCACGATTACAAGAAAGTAAGGGTTGTCTGATAAGATATCAACCTTTAGGTGTTCTCATTATGTTTCCACAAGATAATAAAACTGCTTGGTTTTCCGGTAAGGGTTACTGGAGTCATGTCTCCGACGATGATTGGGGCGATTGGAAATGGCAAATGCGCAATAGGCTAAGAAAAAAAGCCGATTTAGAAAAATATTTAAAGCTTACCCACGAAGAAATTAATGGGCTCAAAATTGCGGAAAAAAAGCTATCCGTTGCTGTCACTCCTTATTTTTTTAACTTAATTGACCCCAACGACCCTTCTTGTCCGATTCGTAAACAAGTTATTCCAGTTGGAGAAGAAGGAAATATAGGTGAAGAAGAGTTTCTTGATCCCGTTGGCGAAGAAGATTCGCTTGCTGCCCCTGGTGTCGTTCACAGATATCCCGACAGGGTTCTCTTGTTAGTGACTGATCGATGTGCTTCATATTGTAGGTACTGTACTCGTAGTAGAATGGTTTCTAATGCACAAGGATATGGCTTTCATCCGAAAATCGAAGAATCCCTTTCTTATATTTCTAAAAATATAAAAATCAGAGATGTCTTAATTAGTGGGGGTGACCCCCTAATGTTATCTGATGACAAAATTGCTTATCTCCTTAAGCGTCTTTCTGAAATTGATCATGTAGAATTTGTGCGCATTGGTTCGCGCATTCCAGTATTTATGCCTCAACGGATTACTCCCCCTCTTCTTGAGGCACTCAATTGTCACCCTAATTTATGGTTAAGCATCCATGTTAATCACCCTCAGGAATGTACAGAAGCTCTGAAAGCAACCTGTCTTTCTTTGGCAAAGAAAGCCATACCAATCGGTAATCAGTCTGTTTTACTGAGGGGTATTAATGATGACGCCAATACTATGAAAAGTTTGATTCACCGACTTTTGATGATGAAAGTAAGACCATACTACTTATATCAGTGTGATCTAGTTAAAGGTAGTTCACATCTCAGGGTTGATCCTAGGGTCGGAATTGATATAATTGAAGCACTGAGGGGGCATACATCTGGTTATGCCATCCCTCAGTTTGTTATTGAGGCTCCGGGGGGGGGAGGGAAAATA
>JAYYRA010000044.1:0-84106 GCA_036127675.1 Verrucomicrobiota bacterium | reverse complement strand
AATGTACCTTTGGTGTCTACGGTTTTGATGACTGCATTACTTGCGCAGGTTGCGAAAGTTCCGCAGATTGTCGTTGTTACCCCTCCTGACGAGAATGGTCATGTCTCGAAAAAATTACTTGGAGCCATTCAATTTTGCGGAGTTACAGAGGTTTATAAAGTAGGAGGAGCACAAGCAATAGGTGCTTTGGCATACGGAACGGAAACCATCCCTAAAGTAGACAAGATTTTTGGCCCGGGGAATGCCTATGTAAATGAAGCCAAGAGACAAGTTTTTGGGACTGTTGGGGTAGATTTACTTCCGGGACCAAGTGAGGTAATGATTATTGCTGACGAAAGTGCAAACCCCGAATTTACTGCAGCGGCTTTACTTGCCCAGGCTGAACATGGGTCAGGCAAGGAAAAAGTTTATTTTCTGTTTTCGGATCAGAAAACTTTCACTGATACAGAAAAACAAATACACAAGCAAATCGGTTCACTAGCACATAAAACTGCTATCGAGCATGTCCTTAAGGTCGGTTTTTTCGGAATCTATGTGCCTGAATTTGAAAAAATCCCAGAAGTTGCAAATTTTATTGCACCGGAGCATTTGGAAATTCAAGTATCGGAAACAAAGGAAAATTTCTTACTCGAAAAAATTACCACAGCAGGTGCTTTGCTAATCGGGCATTACACAGCGACTGCTTTAGGCGACTTTTTGGCTGGCCCGAGTCATGTTTTACCCACTGGTCGTTCTGCCCGCTTTTCTTCGGGCTTAAGAGTTGATGACTTTTTGCGCCGTTCCAGTTTCATAAGATATAGCAAATCGTCTCTGAGGGAGGCTGAACCTCAGATAAATTGTTTTGCAGAAATGGAAAATCTCGATGGGCATGGCTCATCCGTCAATGTCAGGTCCTCTCATGGCGACTGAGAATTTTGATTCTTTCCCACAGTCTTACCTTTCAATTCCTTTAAGGAATCATTCTCCTTACATCCCGGGAGAACAGCCGAAAGCACAAAATCAGGTAATAAAGCTTAATACAAATGAGAACCCTTATCCACCAAGCTCGTTGATAAGAAATCGAGTGCTTAACGAGATCGACAAGCTAAACCTTTACCCAAATCCGAAATCCACCCAATTGAGAGAAGCCATCGCTAGACGGCATGGTCTGTCTTCAGATCAAGTAATTGTTGGCAACGGGTCTGATGACTTACTTAACCTATGCGTTCGATGCTTTGCTGACTCGAAAAAAGAAATCGCAATGCTTGATCCCAGTTATTCTCTTTATGAGGTCTTGGCATCTATACAGGGTGCAAATTTAATTGGTGTTCCATTTTCATCCGATGATTTCGCATTTCCTCTAGAACAAGTCCTAAATCTTTCAGCTAATCTGTTCTTTCTGACTAACCCACATGCTCCAAGCGGTCTAAATTACGATAATTTTCTGATAGAAGAAGTGTTAGACGCTTCAGAAGGGATCGTAGTGATAGATGAAGCATATGCAGACTTTGCTCAGCAGAATGCGATAGGTTTACTCGGAAAATATCCAAACTTGATTATTACCAGAACCTTTTCCAAATCTTATTCTCTGGCAGGATTAAGGGTCGGATATGCAATGGGTGATCCATCCGTCATCCATATCCTGGATCAGGCTCGAGAGGTTTATAATGTTGATCGAATTGCACAAGTAGCAGCGATTGCAGCCTTGGAAGATCAAAAATATTTTGAAGAAACAAAAAATAAAATCATTAAGGGCAGAACCCAGATGAAATCTCTTTTAGATAGCTGGGGATGGAACACTATTCCGAGTTCTGCCAATTTCTTGTTTTGTCAACCGATTGATTCCCATGGAAACACAAGTGCTAAAACAGCACATGCTCTGTATGAATTTCTCAATCATCAAGGGATATTGATTAGATATTTTCCCAATAACAAGCGAACGGAGTCATTCGTAAGAATCAGTATTGGCATGCCGGAAGAGATGAGTATGCTTGTAAGCACTATCGAAAAATGGCAACTTCAAGAAAAGCAGAAATAATTCGCCAAACCAAAGAGACTCAAATCAAAGTTGAGCTTTCTTTGGATGGTAATGGCAAAGGTAGCATTTCTACCGGAATTCCTTTTTTCGATCATATGCTAGATCTTTTTTCAAGGCATGGATTTTTTGACCTAAGCATACAAGCCACTGGAGATATTGAAATTGATTATCATCATTTGGTTGAGGATATGGGTATATGCTTGGGACAGGCGTTCAAAAAAGCACTATCAGACAAAGCCGGGATTAGCAGATATGGTTTTTTTCATCTTCCAATGGATGAAACCCTGGCAACTGTTGCGGTGGACTTAAGTAATCGTCCCTATTTGATATGGAGGGTTCCCAGTGATTTGACCATGGTTAGGGATTTTAACATCCAACTATTTAAAGAGTTCTTTCAAGCATTTGCCAACGAAGTAGCATGTAATTTACACATATGTCTTGAGCATGGAGAAGAGCCTCATCATGTTGCAGAAGCAATTTTCAAAGGCTTTGCAAAATCGATGGATTTGGCTACGCAATTGGAGCCGAGACTTGATGGAAGAATTCCTTCTACAAAAGGTACTCTTTCCGCTTAATTTAAATGATGGAATCCCGCAATATTGGGGTGGTGGATTATGGAACCGGAAACCTTAGAAGCGTAGTTAAGGCGTTTGAGTTTCTCGGCTCCAAGGTACAAGTGTTTCAGTCTCCAGATGGAATTGGTGAAATGGACGCACTGATTTTTCCCGGTCAAGGAACCTTTGATCAATGTATGGAGTCGTTAAGAAAGACTGGCTTTGATGAAAAGATTAGAGATTGGATAGAGGAGGGAAAACCATATTTCGGAATATGCCTTGGCTTACAGGTGTTATTCGATAATTCAGAAGAAGGAGAACTGAAGGGATTGGGTATTTTTTCAGGGCAGGTAAAGAGATTCCCAACTCAAAAAGCACTTAAAATCCCTCATATGGGGTGGAATTCGGTAAATTGGAATTTGTCCAATGAGGATACTCTTCGTCAAGGTTTAGTCGATGGAGACCAATTTTATTTTGTCCATAGCTACTTTGTTACCGAAGTTTCAAAAAAAGTGGTTTGTTTCCAAACTTCCTATGGATCCCCATTCGTTAGTGGAATTTACTCTGGGAAATGTGTTGCTACTCAATTTCATCCAGAGAAAAGTCAAACGAAAGGTTTACAACTATATCGGAACTTTCTTGAAAAAATTGTCTAGAATTGGCAGTAATAGATTCTATTCCCATTCAAATATCCCCAAAATGCCAGAATCAGCAGATCTCCGCTTAAACGATCAATCATACCCGCTTCCAATTCTTACGGGCACAGAAAAAGAGCATGCTATAGACATCAGTCAACTGCGAAAGTTGAGCAAGTTTATAACTTTCGACGATGGCTACGGAAACACAGGTTCATGTGAAAGTTCGATTACCTTCATTGACGGGGACAAGGGGATTTTACGCTATCGAGGATATGATATTTCCGAACTGGCCGAGAAGTCCAACTTTTTGGAAACTTGCTATCTTCTGATTTACGGTGATCTTCCAACTCCAGAAAGGCTGCAAGAATTTAATAATAAAATTTCAGCTTCTGCTGAGTTAACTCAGGAAGTAGTTGAAACACTTCGATCACTGCCAAAAACTACACATCCAATGGCAGCGTTGGCATGTGGAATTCAGTCTTTAGGGGGTGCCTACCCCACCCTTGCATCCAACAATCGAAGTAGTGACCTTGAAAAATTCGACGATGCGGCCTGCCTAATCATATCCGCGATCCGATCGATTGCTGCTGCTCAGCATCGTTTCTCTATGGGAACGAACCACTTTACCAAAGATTCAACTGAGAATTATTGCGAGGACTTTTTGTCATTTATGTTTTCTGGTGATGGGAATGATGAAATCCCAGAAGCAGTCAGTAAGGCACTAGATGTAATTTTCCTTTTACATGCCGATCATGAGCAGAACTGTTCAACATCGACATGTAGAATGATAGCATCAGGTGGGGCTAACCCTTTTGCTTCCGTCGCAGGTGCAATCTCTGCACTTTGGGGCCCACTTCATGGGGGAGCGAACATGGCTGTTATCAATATGCTCAATGAGATTCATAAATCCGGAGATGATGGTAGTAAGTTTATTGAGTCTGCGAAAGCTGGCAAGTCTAGACTTATGGGCTTTGGTCATCGTGTTTACAGAAATTATGACCCAAGAGCTAAGATATTAAAAAGTGCCTGTGATCAAGCCCTTGAAGCATTAGGAATAGAGAGTCCAATTTTGGAAATTGCCAGAAATCTTGAATCTTCAGCCTTACAGGATGAATATTTTATTCAACGAAAGTTGTATCCGAATGTGGACTTTTACAGTGGCATAATTTTACAAGCGATGGGATTTCCAACAAATATGTTCACCGTTCTTTTTGCTATCGGAAGAGCACCAGGTTGGCTTGCACACTGGAAAGAAATTGCCGCTAGTGGTAGCCGCATTCACCGTCCAAGACAAATTTATCAAGGCTCAAACCTGCGTTCATACACCGCATTAGAGGAACGCTGATTATTTTTGAAATGCTTGGCTATGTGCCATTGTCTCTTCCAGCTTTAATCCGGTCATTTCCTTAATTCCACCAGTTAGAATTTTCAAAGCGTAGAGTGTAATTAACATACAAGGTATGCTGATTACGGGGAAACTCCAGCCCATCATTTGTCCAACCTGATCATTGAAAGCGATTTTATCGACGGATGGTTCCGTAACCACAATCCAACGGGATAGAAAGTAATTTAAGAATGCACTCAAGATAAATGAAAGAGCGATCAACCAAGTACATTTTTTCATAAGGGCATCGAATGAATCCACAGCATTATGGTCTTTTAATCTTTGGTAGATCAAATCAACATTCATAATTTCAGGATTCAATAGAAATAGGTGGACCAATGGCCGTTTAGTTTTGAGAGTAAGTACGGTTAATGCTCCTAGAATACCTGGAAGTGCAGCTTCTTTGATCGCGAACATCTTTACAGTTGCTCCAGGGATTAATCCGATTCCCCCAGTGAGTAGTGCACTAAATGCACCAAGAATAGATATAACATTCCATTTTCTTCGGCGAATCAGATCCCAAGTTCCATAGCCCACTGGAAAAGATACGGCAATAACTAGCATAAGGGACTCCACCATCGTAGATTCTGGAGCAGTACCTAAATAATTTGCAATCGGTTCACCTATCCAATCCGTACCCTTTCGAAGGAATAAAATGGGTAGGATCAGATTAAAGCCGATATTTAACAATAGGTTCTCTTTCTTGGCACTTTGTATTTCTGTCATTGGCAGT
This sequence comes from Verrucomicrobiota bacterium, assembly GCA_036127675.1. Taxonomy (GTDB): domain Bacteria; phylum Verrucomicrobiota; class Verrucomicrobiia; order Opitutales; family Seribacteraceae; genus Seribacter. The sequence goes on along the minus strand of JAYYRA010000044.1, from coordinate 78,780 downwards.
ACATTCAATCATCACATATGATATATAGTCTTCAAACTTATTAATGAAAAAAGCAGTAAAATGTCTGATATCAGCAGGCCCAACTCGGGAATGGCTGGATCCGGTTCGTTTTATTTCGAACCCTTCCTCTGGAAAGATGGGTTATGCATTGGCTAAAGCTGCGGTTGAATCGGGAATGGAGGTAATTCTAGTGAGTGGCCCCGTTTCTCTTCCTTGCCCGGAAAATGTTGAGCGGAAAATGGTAAATACGGCAAGTGAGATGAATGAATTAATGAAAAATTATTTCCCTTCAGCCAACTTAACGATTATGTCAGCTGCAGTTTGTGACCATAGACCTGCAAGTACCGATCATCACAAGGTGAAAAAGCTTGAGGTTGGTAAAAATATCACATTGGTTCCTAATCCAGATATTTTAGAAGGTTTGGGTAAGATAAAAAGACCAGGACAGATTCTAGTTGGTTTTGCTGCTGAAACGGAGAGGCATCTCGAAAATGGTAAAAAAAAGCTTCGACAAAAAAATTTGGATTGGATCGCGGTAAATGAAGTTGCTGAAGGAAAGGGCTTCGAATCTGACAAGAATGAAATAACGATGATATCTTCTACAGGACAGTCGATTTTTTTTGAAAGGGGGGAGAAATTGCTTTTGGCTAGGAAAATCCTAGACGCTGTCTGGCCATGAAATCAAAAACAAGTAAAAGCCCACTAGATAAAGTTTTGGGTAAGTTAGATGATTTAGACGAAGTCAATCTCGGCATTCTTGTTCAAAGGTTAGCTCGAGAACGAAAGCTGCTAGAGACAGTTTTTGATATAATTCGCGACGGTGTTTTGGTTGTCGATGAAGATGGAGTGCTGATTTATTCAAATACCGAGGGGCGACGTCTGATTGGACTAAAGAAAGGAAATTCTGATAAGACTTTTCTCCAGCGGGCAGCTCCTGAACTCGCACGTGCTATTGGTTTGGGCAGAACGAAAGAAGATCCTCACCCCGAGGTCGTTATTCGAGAAATGCAAATTTCATATCCCGAACTGAGACAGATTAGGGTTTATGCAGTACCTATCGGACCCGGAGGGTTCACTGAGCACTCAAAGAGTAAAGTAGGTACCGCAATCGTAATGACAGATGTTACCGAGGAGAAAGACAAGTTGCAGGAACAGATAGAAAACGAGCGTATTTCCAGCATTATGGACTTGGCAGCAGGTGTTGCACATGAGCTTGGTAACCCATTAAATTCTATCCATATTCACCTTCAATATCTTCATCGGAGCCTGAATACCGATAAGTCAGATTCAAAAAAAATGGATAAGTCTCTAGCCACCTGCATCAAAGAGGTTCAGAGATTGGACGGGATCATTGCTCACTTCTTAAAAGCGATTCGCCCAAGTGAACCCAGTTTTCAAAAAATAAATCTCCTAACCGTCATTGAAGATACCGTGCGTTTAAGGGAGAAAGAGCTGAGCAATAAGAAAATTAAGGTTTCCATGGAAGTTGGAGCTCGAGAACCAATGATCCGAGCAGATGTCGAACAGGTAAAGCAAGTCTTTTTCAATGTTATAGGCAATGCGATTGATGCTGTCCCAGAGGGTTCTGAAATTAGAATTATTTCTGGATTGGACGAGCGGCATATCTTTGCTCAGATAATCGATCAGGGAAGTGGAATTTCAAAAGAGAATATTTCCCGAGTTTTTGAGCCTTATTTCACTACGAAAAAGACAGGACATGGTATCGGAATGATGATTGTCCATCGAATTATGCGTGATCATGATGGAGAAGTCGGGATTGATAGCAAGGAAGGTTCCGGTACGATAGTAACCTTAAAATTTCCCAGAAAATCTCCTCGCCGTCGATTACTCGAATCAACAGCATAGAAATCAGTAATGAAACCCAATTTATTAATCGTAGATGACGAAGAGCATACACGCGAGGGTTTGGAGTTGGCATTAGAAGACCGCTTTGAGGTATTTCTTGCTTCAAGTGCCGAAGAAGCCTTCAATGCTCTGGACGCAGAAAGATTTGAGGTTGTTTTAACCGATTTGCGGATGTCCGGAGAATCTGGCATGAGTGTGATTGATTTTGCCGTAAAGCATGTGAGTAATCCAATCTGCATTATGATGACAGCTTACGGTGAAGTTGATGTTGCAGTTGAAGCAATGAAGAGAGGTGCTTTTGATTTTCTTTCCAAACCGGTAAATCTTGAAAAGCTCGAACTCTTAATACAACGGGGTATTAACGAAAGAAAATTAAAGACTGAAAATAAACAACTTCATCAGAGGTTGGATAAAAAGTTCAGTTTTGATGGAATTTTGGGAGAGTCGCCTGCATTGGAAAAAGTCTTAGAGCAAATAAAATTGGTGGGTCCATCCAAGGCTACGGTCTTGGTTACTGGGGAAACTGGAACCGGAAAAGAGCTGGTAGCTCAAGCCATTCATCAAAATAGCGACCGATCCCGTGGTCCCTTTGTTCCAGTACATTGTGCTGCACTTCCGGCAAACCTTTTAGAAAGTGAACTATTTGGGCATGAAAAGGGAGCTTTTACTGGTGCAACTGAGAGACGAGTGGGTCGATTTGAGTCAGCAAAAGGCGGAACCCTTTTTCTTGATGAAATTGGAGAGATTGATGCTTCAACGCAGGTGAAGCTACTCCGGTTTTTAGAATCGAAATCGATCGAAAGACTTGGAAGTTCAAAGACAATCGAAGTGGATGCACGATTAGTTTGTGCAACCAACCGAAACTTGCAGCAAATGGTAAAAAAAGGAGATTTTCGCGAGGATCTTTTTTACAGATTGAATGTTGTAAGCGTAAATTTGCCTTCCTTGTGCGAGCGTGGAGACGACATCGTCTTATTATTGCATCACTTTATCCGTTATTTTGCAGAGGAGAATGGATTCGACGCTCCCATGCTCGAAGAGGATGCGATAGCCACTCTACTTAATTACAAATGGCCGGGTAATGTACGCGAACTTAGAAATTTCTGCGAAAATTTGGTTGTACTGAAGCGAGGTACAAAAATAACAAATTATGATCTCGACCCCCGTTTCACTATAGAGGATTTTGATTCTGAAACCGGAGGAACAATTTCAGCACTCGGAAAAGAAGCCTCGACCAATTCATTATCGGTTGAGGAAAATGAAAAGAGACTTCTTAGAAATGCCCTTATTCAATCTAGAGGGAATAAGACCAAGGCAGCTGAACTCATGGGAATAAGCCGTAGAACGCTCCACAGGAAACTCGCTCGTTGGCCGGAACTAGAATTATGAAAATGGCTGCTCGGGCTGGATTCGAACCAGCGACCAAGTGATTAACAGTCACCTGCTCTGCCACTGAGCTACCGAGCAAATATTATATTTATTATTAAAAAATTGATCTCGTCTGTCAATCCAACGAGTTAGCAAAATCAATTAATATCGTTAGAAAATAAATGGCCCTCGTTTCCGAGGGCCTTTAACCTATGTGCCTGTGGACAATCTTATTAGATGAAAGATTCCCCAGTCCTTGGTTGTGCCCGGCAAGGACTGGGATTTAGGTCTTTAAGCGAACTTGTCCACTTCGCTTTTAAGCAAGTTCATATCTTATGTGATTAAGAATTGGACTTGAAACAAACAAACATACCTAAAAATCTTTAAATTGTGATTAAAAACTGCTGGTAATACCAAATGTTGCGTTAATTGGAGCACCTACCGAAGCTTGATGAATACTGTGAGAATGCGGGAAGTATAGTTCATCAGTGAGATTCTCGATGTTCATTTGAACACTGGTATTTTCTGACAGAATGTAAGATGCACCAACATCTACACGGGTGTAATCTGGCAGGGTGGCTACATTGCCAGTTTTAGACAAACTTTCATCTTGGTAAATGATGCCAAGATTGACTCCTAGACGATCTGTAATCAGATAGTTGTTCCATATGGAAAACATGTTTTCTGGAGCCTCTCGAACTCTTCTTCCTAAATGATCCTTTGCATCAAGATCAGTATATCCTGCACTTAAGAACCATTTATCAGTTAATGAACCGAAAACTTCAATTTCGAATCCCTTGCTTTCTGATTTTACCATTGTGCTGTATCCGAGACCACTTAGTTCAGGTTTATTAGTTTGGATATCGAAATAAGCAGCAGCTAGAGTTAATCCAACAGGTAAATCATATCTCATTCCAAATTCGAGATTTTCAAAAGTGTCTGGGTCCAACCGTGCGGAGTCTGTAACATAGTTTCCACTTGAATCTTTCCATCTAAGTGTCGCATATTGATCTCCACCTTTTGGAGCAAATGTTTCGCTGTAAGTTCCATAAAAGGAAGCTTCTTGAGTAACATCAAAGATCAGACCAACTCTTGGTGAGATTGTGTCATCCGAATCCGAATCAGGATAAGTTCCAGATACATCGAAGTCCATGCTGTCAAAACGAGCTCCTAAAACCAAATCGACAGAGTCCGTAACTGCGATGGAATCGTTAAGATAAAAAGATGACACCTTAACATCAGCAAATGTCCTGTCAGCAAGACTTCTATTCGGACCTTCATAGTAGTTGGTTGTGGTACCACCTGCACTAGGGTTAGTGGCGCCAGCAACTGCTGAAGTCCCGGTTCCGCCTGCAATGTCTAAGCGCCGTTCAATTGCAAAGATCTCTGTGTCGCCGTCATTATTATTATCAGTGACAAATGCTGCATTGTAACGATCGTTGTTATTTGACATGTCGAGATACTGAAAACCTAAAATAAAATTGTGGACAAATCCGCCTGTTTTGAATTCCCCAGAAATATCATAGGAAAGAATAGATGTATCTCGTTGAGTGGTGTCTTTGTACCCATCTAGGGCAACAGTGTTAGTAATCGGATCATATCCATTATAAGTAACGCCGCCTGCTTTCCATGTGTCGGTGACATAGAGATTTTGATAAAGTTTATCATGAGAACTATGACTCACGGAAAAGCGGCCATTCAGATTATCAGATAATTCATGCTCATAAATAGCACGAATGATATGAGCTTCATGTGTAGAGAAATTCTCCGAAGCATCCCCAAATACGATGTCCTTGAATTCTTCCATTGGTCTGTTATCTCCCCCGGCCGAAATGTCAGATGGAATACCACGATCAATGAATCGTTCTTGATCAAGGTATTCATATGACAATATAAGTGAACTACCGTCGCCCAAGTTATAATTTAATGTGGGATTTACACCAAAACCCTCCCCGTAGTAGTAATCACGATGATTGGCTAGATTTTCACCAAATATATTTACTCGCAAAGCACTATTATCATTTAGTTCCACATTTTTATCGAGCTGAACATTATGTTCACCAAAAGTGTCAAGGCTTCCGCTTAAAGTCGTGAAGTCTTCTCCGATTACACCTTTCTTAGAAACACGATTGATGATGCCATGTCCTCCTCCAAAACCAGAAAGAAGAGCATCTGAACCGCGAATAATTTCAACCTGCTCGACATTGTATAAAGGACGGTAATATTGAACATCGTCTCTAATTCCATCGCGATAGAAGTCTTGAGTGGTGCGAACGCCTCGGATAACCGCAGCATCGCGGTGACCTTCACCCTGAGAATTTGAGACTCCTGGGGTGTAGTCAATTATATCACCAACACTTTTTAAACCTTGTGCTTTAATTTGTTCAGCCGCCATAATCGAGAGACTTTTTGGAGAGCTTTTGACAGAAAGAGAAGTCTTGAGCCCGGAAGTTAAGACCGGAGCTTCAGTTTTAGTGTCAAGAACACTTAGAGGTGATAGTTCGGGTGCATCCTGTTTCTGTGCGTGTCCGGTCCATGCGAAAGCCAAACTGGCTATCGCAGACAGTAATAGTTTGTTTTTGTTTTTCATATTGGGTTAGTTTGTTTTGATACTGAGACTCAATCTCAATTGATACTGAGACTCAATCTCAATTTCTCTTTCATTTGTCAAATGTTTAAATATGCGACAATTTTGAGAAGAATCTTTTTAAGTGAAATTGTACACCGAAACCCTTCAATTTTAGGGGAGTATTGAGAAGGCTTTAAACAAAGATGTTAGATTACTTCGACTAAAAAGAGTCTAAATTTTTGGCATGTGAAAAAGTGTACGCACCTTATTGACAACCTTGAACAGCTCATTTTGATCCTCTCCAGTAAAGGTAAAGTGACCCATTATGCGGCCTGGCTTGGCCTGCCTTTTGCCGTAGAGATGAAGAGAGGAACCTGAAATTGAAAGAATTTCGGACCAGTCTGGGTTAATTTCTGGATGTGTCCATAAATCACCAAGTAAGTTCATCATAACGACCGGAGAAAGAAGTTTTGTACTCCCAAGAGGTAAGCCGGTAATTGCCCTTGCTTGATTTTCAAATTGGGAACAATAACAGGCGTCAATGGTGTGATGGCCTGAATTATGAGGCCGTGGTGCGAGTTCGTTCACCATCAAGCGACCATCTGAAGAAAGAAAAAATTCGACTGCCAGAGTCCCTACATATTTAAAAGTTTCTACAATTTCCAATGCTACAGTTTTAGCCTCTGTAAGGATGTTTTCTGGAATTCTTGCGGGCACAATGGAAATATCGAGAATATGATTTCTATGAATATTCTCCACTGGATCGTAAGCAACTACCTCTCCTTTGGTATTTCTTACAACAATAACCGATAATTCAGCAGCCAATGATACTTTTTCTTCTATGACTACCCGACCACCTTCAAATTTCTCCCATGCATCTTCTTGAGTAGCAGTATCTGAATCTTTGGAAATGTTAAGCTGCCCTTTACCATCATATCCAAATTCAGCAGTTTTTACGATTACTTCTGTATTTAAATCGGCTAAGCCCCCCTTGAAAGAGACTAAATCTTGGGCAATTCTGAAAGGAGCGCATGCGAATCCGTTTTTTGAAAGAAAAGATTTTTCCCTCTCCCTGTGCTGACAAGTGGTGACAGCTAGACTGCCAGGATAAAGTGGTATTCTCTCTTCCACTTTTTGAAGCATGTCTTTTGGAAGGTTTTCGAATTCTACAGTCGCAACATTTACTTTACTGGAGAAAGATTCCAGAGCTTTCGGGTCGTTGAAAGGCTCATTGAGCAATTCATCAGCCGTTGATGCCGCCCCAGATCTGTCCCCACCCGTCCAGGTAAGTACCTTAAAGCCCATCCTTCGGGCGTCCAATGAAAGCATTCGACCTAATTGACCTCCTCCGAGAACGCCAATCCAACCATCAGCTTTTTCTGCCATTCGTTAAGATTCTTCGGGTGGAAGATCGCAATGCTCTACCTTTTTTCTTTGCTCATCCCTGAACACTTTTAATTTTTGAAGAAGCTCTTCATTTCCCGCAGATGCAAGGATCGAAACTGCAAATAGAGCAGCATTTGTTGCACCGGATTCACCTATTGCGAAGGTTGCGGTTGGTATACCCGCCGGCATTTGAACGATCGAAAGTAGTGAGTCCACACCTTGCAAAGTCTTTGATTTGATAGGAACTCCCAATACGGGCAAGGAAGTCATTGATGCAGTCATGCCAGGTAGATGTGCCGCCCCTCCCGCTCCCGCTATCAGACATTTTAATCCTCTTGATTCGGCATTCTTGGCATAATCAAAAAGAAGATCTGGAGTACGATGAGCACTTACGACTTTTGCCTCCCATGAAACACCAAATTTATCGAGGGTTTGAACAGATTTTTCCAGTGTGGGCCAATCTGATTGGCTACCCATGATGACTCCCACGCAAGGCGTATTTGAATTGGACATCCCTTAATTTGATAAGAAGGAAAAGCAAGCAAGCAAGATCAATTCAAAAGAACTGTTACAACTTCTTAATATGAAAATAAGGTCTTGCATCTTTAGCATGGCAAAAAGTTTTTCGGAATTATTTGAGCCCCAGTTTTGATTCTCTCCGTTATCTAACCAATTTTTCGAGCTCTTTTAAAGATTATACCGATTGACCATTTGATTGATTTGTTCTTATGAAGTTAGTCGAAATAAGCTCCTGTAGTTCAATGGATAGAACATTGGTCTCCGGAACCGAAGATCTGGGTTCGACTCCCAGCGGGAGCGCCATTTGTTTTTGGCACATTTCTAAATTCGTATATAAAGGTTCATATGAATTTAGATTCTCTTCAGACATTAAAAAACAAACTGGAAGCCCACCCTATTTTTGACCGAATTAATTCGATTGAGGAATTGTCAGTTTTCATGAGCCATCATGTTTACGCTGTTTGGGATTTCATGTCGCTATTAAAGAAATTACAATACGACTTGGTACCTATTGGTTCTCCATGGTTGCCGAGCCCAAACGGGAATTTGGTTCGGTTCATCAATGAAATCGTTATGGAAGAGGAGTCAGATAAGTCTTTCAAAAACGAAAATGGAATGGAATATGCCAGTCATTTTGAAATATATCTACAGGCGATGAATGAAGTTGGAGTTTCTACGGAACACATAAATCGCTTTCTCACTATTGTAAAAGAAAACGGCCTTGCTTCAGCATTGGATCGAGAGTTTTTGCCAGAACCTTCCCGGCGTTTCATGCAACACACATTTGAATTAATTGAACATGGGAAGCCTCATGAAATTGCGTCATCTTTTGCAATTGCACGGGAAAGCGTTGTTCCACTGATGTTTCAACGAATTCTGGACCAATCTAAACTTGGCCCTGAAGAAGTTCCGGTTTTTCGCTATTATTTACAACGACATGCCGAATTGGATGGAGATCATCATGGACCAATGGGACTCCGACTATTGGAAAATATGTGTGGAGGAGACAGTTTGAAAGAATCGGAAGTGTTGCAACAAGCGGAAAACAGTATACTGGAAAGAATTAGACTTTGGGATGGAGTGCTTGAAGCACTACCTGAACATGCGGCAATGAATTGACATTACAGAATGCACTCTATGCAAGTTCGACTTCTACGGTAAATTCGTCGCGATGAGCTGGGGGTACCATTTTTAAAGTTTTAGCTTCGGGAGCATTTGGTGGAGACATCCATGGTTCCAAACAAAAATAAGCAGCACCTGGCTTTGTCCATGAAACAAATGTCAATCGAGAGCCAACATTCGCACCACCGACTTCAGATACTCTTAGAGTTTCTTCATCATTTAAGAGAGATATTTCAGCACTAGGTAGATTGAGTTCGTAATAAATTGAATTGATTAAGTCAGGATCTTCCAAGGTTTGCACATTTGGGATTGATCTCCTCGCGGCCATCATTCCGCCTTCCTGGTATTGTAGAACTTTTTTTGCATCAATTTCCATCTTGTGGTCCGATAGGGACAAGTCTTTCCTCCAAGGAACTTGAAAATATGGGTGTAGTCCTGCAGACCAAGGTATGGGTTCTTTTCCTTCATTTTCTAGAATTAGACTGATCTGTAGTGTTAATTCCAGGAAGTGATAGATTACCGTAAAGGTATAATCGAAAGGATAAAAGGCTTTCATTTCTGGAGTCTGAATCATTTCAACTTCGAAACCGGATTGATCAATAGAACGAATTCGAAATTTTGCATCTTTTGCGAAACCATGGAGCGGCATAGGGCAATGCTCTCCAGTTGGCAGTTTCCAAAAATCTTCCTTACCTTCTAGGAAACATTTTCCCGCAAATGGAAAAAGTATAGGAATTCCTCCATGGATTTCAGAAAGCTCTTCTCCGTGATTTTCTTCTGGCCAATGGATCACATCGCGTACCGAGCCATCGCTCATATTGATATGCCAATTGATTAATCGAGCACCATCTTCTGGCAAAGCAAGAAAGGTTGATGGTCCAACATCCCATCTTCTCATTTCATGGTTCTGGTAATTGACCTTTTCCATCTTATATGGATTGGCTTTTCTTTGGTCTTTGCGCAATGACAAATATCCGATTAAATAAATTATTTGTACCTAATGAGTAAATTTTTTGAAATTCTCCTTTTTCGTCCTCTTTTACTGTTTTTAACTTTGCCATTTTTTTCCGTAGAAGTTTCTGCTGAGAAAGATATTTCTTTGGGAGATGAAGGTTCTGGTTTATCCGAGCAGAATACCAGTTCCCAAATTCTAGAATCTCGACTCGCTTATGTGATTCCCATCAAAGATCAAATTGGGCCACCCATACTGGATATTCTCCGTAGAGGTTTGAAAGATGCAATTCGTACAAATGCCCAGATCGTTTTACTAGACATGGATACTCCTGGTGGGGAACTTGGTGTAACCCTTGAGATAATGGAGGAAATTATTGAAAACCTTGAAAGATTTGAAGGGAGTATCATTACCTATGTGAATGACGAGGCGATATCTGCAGGTGCATACATAGCAATTGCTACGAGCGAAATTGCTTTTTCTCCAAACTCACAAATTGGGGCCGCAGAGGCAGTAAGTGGTGGTGGTGCGAATATTGATTCATCTATGAAGAGGAAGATAAACTCTTATCTAAAAGCAAAAATAAGAAATTACTCTGGAAATCACCGTTACCGATCCCAAGTTATGTCGGCCATGATGGATGCGAATGAAACTTTTCTTATCGAAGGTGAACCATTGAAGGCAAAAGACGGAAGTGTGATTAAAAAAGCTGGTGAATTACTTACTCTAACCGGCGAAGAAGCCTGCCAACTCTATGGTGACCCTCCTGCCCCACTGCTTGGGTTTGGAGTATTTGATTCATACGAAGATATTCTGGATCAAAGGTGGGGTGATAAAACCTATGAAATCATAGAGATGGAGGTCAATTGGGCAGAGGAAATTGGATTATGGCTAAATGGCATTGCCCCGATCATTCTAAGCGTCGGGCTGGTCTGTATTTTCGTAGAATTCAAAACGCCTGGCTTTGGAATTTTCGGTGTTGCTGGAATTATTCTTCTGCTTGTTTTTTTTGGATCCAAATATGTCGCCGGTCTTGCCGGTCAGGAAGAACTTTTGGTTTTTCTTCTCGGAGTTTGTTTAGTACTAGTTGAAATCTTTTTGGCTCCCGGTTTAGTTCTTCCTGGTATAATAGGATTCTTTATGATGCTGGGTGCAGTATTTTGGGCGATGGTTGATGTTTGGCCCACGCCGAACTTCGAATGGAATTTGGAGGTCTTTCGTCTTCCCATCTGGGAGTTTTTTCAATCACTGGGGATTGCCTTTGTTTTGGGGATCATTGCTACCATTGTACTACCCAAAACCCCGCTTTGGCAAAGCTTGGTTTTAAGCACTACTATTGGAGGGAATTTGGATAAGAAAGACGGCTTGAAGAAAATGTCCAAAGATTTAATCGGAAGCAGAGGCCTTACCGTCTCGGAATTATTTCCAACTGGACAGATAGAAATTGAAGGAAAAAAATTTGAGGCAAGAGCGAACCTAGGTAAAATTTCCAAAGGCGAAAAGATCCGTGTGGTCAAATCCAGCGGTTTTGATTTGGTTGTAGAATTAGACAATACATGACCACAGTTATTGGAATTATAATTATCAGCTATGCATTAATTGCTTTTGAAGCACTAGTCCCTGGTGGAATTCTAGGAATTTTGGGATTTATTGGGCTTTTTATTGCCGCCTACTTTGCTCATTTAGAATTTGGTGGCTGGTTTGCTCCATCTTTATGTTTTCTTGTTTCGGGGCTTGGTGCAATCTTCCTGATTTTTTTGGAATTCAAATGGTTGGCTCGTAGTCCAATCGGCAATAAAATCTTTCTAGGCAAAGTAGTCTCGGGCTCTAGTAATCAGAAGCTGTCGGAGACAAGTCTTATTGGTGAGGTAGGTAAGACTTTGACCGATCTTCATCCGGAAGGCATGATTCAAGTCAAAGCCAAAGAATACGACGCATTTTCAGACGAGGGATATCTGCCCAAAGGTACACGCATACAGGTGGTTGGAGTGGATAGTTTTCGAGTTCTAGTCCGGTCTCACACCAAAATAGAAATTTGACCTTGTCTGGTAAATTTTTCATCAAAGAAACTTAACTTAACTCCTATATTATTATGTTTGAATTGATTCTGATTGGATTGCTTGCAGTCATTGGTCTTGTGATCACCCTGGTGATCATATCCTTTTTTAATACTTGGTTAAAAGCCTTCCTTGCCAAAGCAACCGTCGGCTTTACCACCCTACTCGCCATGCGATTAAGAGGAGTACCGGTTGGTCTGATTGTGGACGCTCGTATTACCGCGGTTAAAGCGGGAATACCTCTGGAAACCGATCAACTGGAAGCCCATTATTTGGCTGAAGGAAATGTAGTCCAAACCGTACAAGCTTTAATTGCTGCATCTAAAGCAAACATTATTTTGGAATGGGATCGGGCTTGTGCCATCGACTTGGCCACTAGGGGGACTAGCAAGTCTGTTTTGGAGGCTGTTAGAACATCGATTAACCCAAAGGTTATCGACTGCGTAATCGAGGGGAGAGAGACAATTGACGGCGTAGCTAAAGATGGCATTCAGGTCAAGGTAAGGGCAAGGGTGACTGTTCGAAGTAATCTTGATCGCTATGTTGGTAGTGCACAAGAAGAGACTGTAATCGCACGGGTAGGAGAGAGTATCGTTTCCACAATTGGATCATCTGAAAATTATAAGGTAGTTCTTGAAAATCCAAATTCCATCACCGAAAAAGTTTTGGACCGTGGACTGGATCAAGGTACGGCATTTGAGATTTTATCTATTGATATTGCAGATGTTGATCTTGGTGAAAATAGAGGTGCTGCCCTTAGATCCTCACAAGCTGCCGCTGATAAGGAGGTTGCTCAGGCCCAAGCTGAAATCAGAAGAGCCGCCGCCGTCGCGTTGGAGCAGGAAAACAAAGCAAAGGTTCAGGAAATGCAGGCTAAATTGGTTGAAGCTGAATCTCAGATTCCATTAGCTATGGCAGAGGCATTCAGAAGTGGAAATCTTGGAGTCATGGATTATTACAGATTACGAAATGTTGAAGCCGACACCGAGATGCGGGATAGTATATCCAAAGGTGTTGATCAGGAGTAAACTTCGCTTTTAACCCATGCCCGATATTCCTATAGATACTCTTTTTATTGTTGGGTTATTGATAGCCTCGTTTGTTGGCAAATTCATTCAGAAGAAGCCTGAAAAAACTCCAGCATCTGAGAAGCCCACCCCGTTAAATCCAGATACTGGAAATAAAAACCCAAGTTTGACTGAAGTTTTAAAAGAAGCTTGGGAGCGTGCCAATCAACCTGAAGTCCCATTGCCAGAAGTAAATGCCCCTTCTGTAAGTCTTGAGGAGAATGAACCTGTTGTTGATTACAATAAACCGATTACTAACGAAAAAGATTCATCGAGACCAACATCTTATCAAAAAGTGGGGCGAGTTAGAACTGAGACACCTGTCACCAATGGATTAATTGGGCATTCTTGGATAAAAAATGATCTCCTTTCGAATAGAAATTCATTAAAGAGAGCCGTTGTTCTGAAGGAAATTCTGGACAAACCGAAATCTCTCAGGTCTTTTTACGAATAGGATTTTCTTGTCTTTTGTCTTTAGTGAGACTGCTAGGAGTCTTTTTAGCAGCAATGCTTAACTCAAGTTCTTTTTGCATACACTTTTGATTCCAATTACAGGTATTTGGAAATTGGCAAGTACCTCTTGAGCATTTCTCACCCGAATCTCTTTTTTCTATCACATTTTTAACTCGTTTCACTTATTTAAAATATAATTATCCTACAGTAAAAGTCAGGGCACTAAACAAAAGCGAACCTTCAATAATTCACGGAAAATCAGCGAACGATTTGTGTCAACTGTACAATGTTCTCCAGACTAATACTTTTTTAAAGTGGCATGTTAGACAGGAAAAGTTAGTTCAGTTAAACCGAGTTTGATCTATCTTAGACCCAGTGATTTTGAAAGGTTCAAGGCAAATTGGAAAACTTGCATTTTTGATTCCACTGCAACCATATTCGTTCTAAGAAACTGTCTTTCGTCTTCCAGTAATTCGAGCTCTGAGACCAGACCAGCAGTTAAACGCTGTCTTGTCTTCTCAACAATGGCAGCGGTATCCTGAGACGATTTTTTAGCTAGTTCATATTCCGCTCTACTCATCAGAAATGATTTTGTCGCAGTCTCGATTTCCTCAATTGCCAAAAAGATAATCTCTTTCCATTCTTGCTTATAAACTACGCTCTGTGCCCGGGCGGTTTCCAGAATGATTCTTTTCTTTGGACTCCAAATAGGGAAGTTAAAAACCGGTCCGAAAGAAGCTTTCCATTGGCTAAATGGTTTGGAGAGATCTGCACCCATCGAAATTCCAGACATTTGTAAGGCTAAAGATGGATAAAGTTCGTATTTAGAATTTTTTTCGAGGAGTAAATTTTCTCTCAACTTGACCTCCTTCGCCTTTACATCAGGTCGTTTCTTTAGGGCATTGGTTGGGAAAATTTTGGGCAATATGGGAGGCTCGATTTGTGATAGTTTACTTATCTCCGGAAGTTCTGTATTTAACGGTTGTCCCATCAATGAACTTAGGCGAATCTTGATGATTTCTAATTCTCGTAATGAGCGAGCCTCTTCGAGTTTTAATTGATCATAGACTACATTTTGTCTGGCGAAAGATATATTGTCATCTAATCCAGCGGTTATCCGCTGTCGATAAAAGTCCAAGCTTTTTTTCTGACTTGCGATTGCCCTCTGTAAAATCTCTGCCTGCTCTTGTTTGCCACATAGTAAAAGCCAGGTCTCTGCAATTTCATGAACAAAGGATATTCTTGCTGATTCTGTCAAATATTCGGCTTCTTTTAGATGAAGAAGCGAAGCTTTTTGGAGCAACCTCCATTTTCCCCATAGATCAATCTCCCAATTGAACAACATACCCGTTCGTAATTTAGGTACTTTACTTTTTTCAAAATTAGATTCTCTGGTTTTTTCTTCTCCTTCCTGCCAGCCAAGTCTCGCAGAAAGTTTAGGCTTTGAATCAGTCACACTTATTCCCGACTTTATTTTTTTCATTTCCAGTATAGCAAGTTGACTATTCCAACTTGGATTATTTTGGAGACCTTCTTTTACTAGATAATTGAGATCTTCGATCGGAAATAGTTCCTGAAATGAAGGAATCCCTGTAAAATTTGAATCTCCCACAAGGGTAAACGACTGGTCCTTTGGGAGCAGTTTTTCATTTGAAATGTTAATTTCCCTGGATGCACAACCATAAAGGATAGCCATCCCCAAAATTAACAAAAATCGATTCACAACTAGTTGTTAGGATATAAATTAATCAGCTAACATCTGTATCTGATAAGCATTTAAGAGCATGGATTGAGGTCCGGAGTTTTTTTCAAAGTTTCCCTTGATTTTAATCTTACTGCCCGCTCGCATGCCGGACACCCCTTCTAATGTTCCATCTAAGATGGATCCATTACCATCTTTGATTTGAACTGACAAAATCGATGATGCAATTTTTTTTCTATCTTCACAGCAAACATCCCAAGGGGTTGGACATGAATCCCCCGGAATTTCATCACAGGTTTCAAGAGAATCGTCACCAACAATGAAAATTGCTTTATTTTGGGTAAAAGGTTTTTTTCTTCCCCCAATGAAGCCCTCTACAATTATTTCACTGGTTGTTTTCTCTCGACCTACCAATTCTCTTACCCCTAGTGCAGGACCTAGATCTTGCGTTGTCACGAATCCTTTTGGCAGTTGGGCTTTTCTTGATTCTTCACTAGGGCTTTGGTTTTCCGAACAACTAAAGCAAAAAAATAAGAGCAAAAAAGTTGCAAAAATTAAAGTATTTGATGATGATTTCATAAATTTAGTTATAATAGTTTCAGGAGGAGCGAAGGGTTTCGGGTAAATTTGGTTGCAGGCATTTCCATGATGGAGCGAGCATACCTACTATTCCAAGCAATAGCCCTCCCATCAAACCAGCCAAAATTGTGCTGTTATTGAAATTTAGAGTAAAAACACCTATCGAAAAGGGTACTGAAAAACCATCTATCAAAAGAATCCCCAAAAAAATAGAGCAGATGGCGGAAATCATTCCAGTTGTTACTGATTCTTTCAACAAGCTGCAAAAAATTGAGAATCTGGAAAAACCAATAGCCTGCAGGGCACCAAATTCCTTTATGCGTAATGAGAATGCAGCAAACAATGTATTTAATCCCCCCATTATGGCTCCAATTGAGATAAGGAATGCAGAAACCCATGCCATCCAGCGAATTGGAGTGTAGAAGGAAGAAAGTTTTTTGTAGTATTCAGCTTCCTCCAGAACGACTAGTTCCAGATCGAGCCTTGTTTTGCTAAAGATTTCAGCATTTGCAAAACAGTTCCTGTTATTTGCGGAAACAATCACACAAGAAAGTGTGTTACGTTGTGTGTAAGCCATTAGGTCAAGGAGAGGCATCCATATTTCGGCTTCCATAACCGTACCACGTGCATCAAATATTCCTGAAATCTTTATTTTTTCCCCATTAAAAATAATTATTTTCCCAATTTTTAGGTCATTATCTTTTAGACCCAACTTGTGATAAGCAAGCCTCCCAACCATAGCTTCACCAGACTTTGGAAATTCGCCATCCAGCAGTCTGACCTTATCATGTACCCACAGTGCTTGATGTTGAATTCCTCGAATGAGAGCCTGAGAGCCATGACTATCTTCAGTATAAATCATTCCGTTATAATGCACTTCAGGAGATATCACTGATTGATTCATTACTTTACGGATGCCATTCACATTCGCGTCTACTACTGTTTCAATCCCGGAAGCAACTTCACTTCGTTCTATACTTTCTTCACTCCCCGCACCTAAAAAAATAATGTTTGTTTCATTACCGGAATTCGTAAGGGTTTCCTGCATAGACTGGTTTATTGCCAAGGCAAGCATTAGAAGTAAAATAACAAGGGTACTACCTCCAATAAGTTGCAACGTTTGGAGTGGTCTTCTGAAGACATTACGCAAGGTGTATGATAAAGGAATCATATTAGGCAGTTCTTAAATTTTCTGCTATGGAATTTTTTCCTGCCCTCCAGGCTGGATAAAACCCAGCTACAAACCCTAATGCTAAAGACATAGTAAAACCCTTGAGCCAAACCGAAAAGCTAGGAAGGAAAGCGATTGCTAATCCTTCATTTCCGATGGTAATTGTTTGGAGATGGAGAAAAATCGAGGCTCCAGCTACTCCTCCAAATCCGCCGATAAATGAAAGAATCATGGCTTCCGAAATAATTAACCATGAAATAGAAAGTTGGGTATAGCCTATGGTTTTCAATATGGCGTGTTCAGAAATTTTACTCCTTACAGCGATCAGAATTGTATTTGCGATTAACCCTATTACTGCGAAAACGGACGCAATCCCGATCCACCTTGAAAATCCAATTAATTCAATCAATTCCTTAGCTGTGCTAGCAAAAAAAGCCTTTTCAGGTTTTGTGTCTGTGGGATCTGTTTCAGTTTTAAACCGACTGTCAATTTGCTTGGCAACAGATTTTAGAAACGAAGAATCCCTCACCTTAACCACAAATTGAGTGACAGTACCCAAACCAATTCTCGAGGCTTGCTGAAGAAATGGAAGATGTACATAGGCAACATTATCATCTTGGGATGATTCAGATGAACGAATGATGCCTAAAACTTTTACGGTAATCCCCGCAGCATCAAAACTATCTCCAATCCGGAGTTTGCGTCTGCTAGCGAGGTTGGCCCCTATGATTGCACCATCTTCTCGCAGAAACCAATCATCAATCTTACCTTTCACTAAAACCATGTCATCCGAGATAGAGTCAATTTTATCCTTTGGAATTCCTCTAAAAACCACAACATTCAGGCTTGTTCCGCAATTATTGACACGAATTTGAAGAGGAATAACATTTTCTACGCCATCAATCTTTTCAATCTCTTCTTTGTAATACTCAGGAAGCGTGCTGGTTGACGGACAAAAACGATTTTCCCGATAGACAACAAGTGTGGTATCATTGGCGGTTGTCTCTGTTGCAACCCTTACAGATTCCTGCATGGTTTCTATCGTTGCAAAAAGAAACATTCCAGTTGCCACACCAACGATTGTAAGAAGAGATCGGGTACGATTCCTGACCACATATTTGGCAGCAACTGTGAGAAGATTAAAAGCTTTCATTTCAAAACTTCTGAGTTTGGAACCAGCTTGCCCTTTTCAAGCTCCAAACACCTTTTAGCTCTTTGAGCCGCTTTGGGGTCATGTGTCACCATTACAATGGTCTTATTCTCCTCTGCGGATAATTTTTCTAAAAGATCAAGTATTTCATCAGCTGAATCCCTGTCTAAATCACCAGTAGGTTCGTCAGCTACAATCAACAAAGGCTCTGCAACTAAGGCTCTTGCAATGGCGACCCGTTGTTCTTGGCCTCCGGAAAGCTCTTTGGGGAAATGCTCCTGCCTGTCAGATAGTCCGACTTGCTCTAATGCCGACTGAACTTTTTCTCGCCTTTCCCTCTTATTGTAATTGTGGAGTAACAAAGGTAATTCGACATTTTCATAGGCAGTAAGCACGGGCATTAGATGATAAAGTTGAAATACATAACCTACTTGAAGACTTCTCCATTTAGTGAGCTCGTCCCTGCTCATTTGATGAAGAGATTGAGAACCTACATTTAAAGTTCCGCTTGTTGGAGAGTCGATCCCAGCAATTAGATTAAGTAGGGTCGTCTTACCACTGCCGGAAGGTCCCATTAAAGAAATAAATTCTCCAGATTCAATTTTGAAGCTGAGATTTTGGATAGGAATAATTTGCTGCTTCCCCTTTTGAAATCTTTTGGTGAGATCAACGGCTTGGATAAATGGTTCGTTCATAATATTTCGATCACCTTAACTTGATCTCCATCCCGGAGGTTTTCGGGGGGATCAATGATTATTTTATCACCAGCGAGAAGACCTTTGCTTATTTCTATGTATTCATCGCGAATCGTATTACCCAGTGAAACTTTTCTTTTTTCACAGGTTTTACCATCTTTTGAGATAACCCAAAGATCGATCTCTTGGGGTGTTAGCGATGATTGAATGGAAAGAAAATTTTTCTTAATGAATATTTTGAGCTCAGAAAGATCCTTGTTTATTTTTTTTGTATTCATCGCGAAAAATTTAGCTCTACATAGCATTTCTGGTCTTAACCTTGGATGTGTATCGATGAGGCTTACTTTCACCTGAAGGGTGTTCCGTTGTAAATCAGCCTCACCTAGAATTCGGGTTATTTTCCCTCTAAAAGTTTCTTTCGGGAGGATACTTGAGCTAATTTCAACCAATTGTCCCAAGTTAATTTTAGCAGCTTCACTTAATGGAACATCAATTCTTGCCTGCAATTTTCCTTCTTCGAACATAATTGCAGCAGCAGCAGCATCCATGTCATCCATGTGTAGCATCATTCGAGATCCTGGCTTCGCTAGTAAACGAAGGACGATTCCATCAATTGGTGAGGTGATTTTGGTTCGATTTAGATCGAGCTCTGCTTTTTGCCTTTGAATTTTAAGAATCTCAGACTTTTTCTTTTGAACAATTAGAGTATCTTCCAATTTTCTGATCAATGCCTTTTGTTGTTTTACTTCTGCCTTTGAAGTAACAACCTCAGCCTTCTGACGCTCATAAGCGATTTTGGCTTGGTAAATAGCCTGATCTGAAACTGCCCCACGGGATAGGGAGGTCATTCGATTTAAAGTATCATTGTTTTCCTTTAAAAAGGTTTGGCTTTTAGTAACAGTTGATTCAGCTGCCTCTAGTCCTGCTATTGCAAGTTTGATATCAGATTTAATAATTGCTTCTTCTGAAATAGATTGTGAGCACTTGGCTTTTATCTCAGAATAAACTAACCGAGCATCTTCATCGATTAAAGTGGCAATTATATCTCCTTTAGCGATTTTTTCTCCTTCTAATACATGGACATTTTTGACAACCCCACTGTAAAGCGATGTTACTTTTATGGGAAAAGGGTCTGGCTCAATCCAACCACTTGCTTGAAATAGGAGGTCACCCTTTTTTCCCGTCGAAAATATAGCTGAGCTATTTTCGTTAATATTTTCGGGATATAGAATAGCTTTGGTAACCTCTACCTCATGTACTGTAAGAAAGTTATCCTTTAGAATAAAAAAGAAAAAGGATGCCAAAATCAAAAACCCGGAAATTAAAGCTAATCTTTTTTGGAGAAAACTTTTCGAATGCTCGGAATTTTTTGAGTCAGGCTGAAAGCGTGAAAATAAATTATTTATCATTAATTGTCTGTCTACGATTGTAATTAAGCTCCCTAGGTGGGAGTAACTAGAATTACTTGCGGATCAGACAATTATTACATTCAAATAAAGATGCCTCCTTAGAGAACTAAAACAGTTATCTAAAGAGAAGAATCTGTTAAAGTATTCTTGAACATCGGTAAAAGTATGAGAAGAGAATGAACGGCTAAAACAAACCGAACATCCCGTTTCAGAAGATTTTACAAAACCAAGCTCGTCCAGATTTTCAAGGCATTGATGAACATCGCAGTTTTGATTAGAGGAGGACTGGCTAGCACAGCAAGTTGAGGAAGTTTCTCTTTCTACGCAACAAAAGCATTCAAAGAGGGGAATAAAAAAAATGCATAAAGCACAAACTGTTGCTTTTAAGCTCATCAATATAAATATAATAAGGTAAACTTTTTTTTTTTCAATATTCAAAGTGTTTGCCAGGAATCGGGCATAAAATATTCTGATTTAGATGATATCATCAAGACGCACTTTTCTTCGGAATACTCAATCTTTTGCACTTGGATTGTTAGGGCTTAAAGCTTTGTGTTTGTCGGGTAAATCAGGGCAACCTCATCCCGGATATGGCGTTCTTATTAAAGATCCAGCCAAGATATTAGACTTACCAAATGGATTTACCTATAAAATTATCGGTAGAACGGGTGATCAGATGTCAGATGGTTTCTTTCTCCCTGGAAAACCTGACGGAATGGCGACATTTTCATCTTCCAAAAGAAATGAGGTTGTTATTGTCAGGAATCATGAAATCAACCCTGAAGCATCAGCAAAAGAAGGTCCTTTTGGTGCGAAAAACAAAAAGTTAAAAGATATTTCAGAAAGTTTAATTTACGATAAGGGTAAATCAAAACCATGTTTGGGGGGAACCACAACCGTGATTTACGATGTCCACAAGCAGGAAGTAAAAAAGCAATTCCTAAGCCTGACAGGTACTATTAGAAATTGTGCCGGAGGACCAACTCCGTGGGGAACATGGATCACATGTGAGGAGACGGTTGTTAGTGCAGGCGGATCTTGTCTCAAAGACCATGGATGGTGCTTCGAAGTTCCTGCGACAGAAAGTCCTCAATTAAATAAACCAACGGCACTTAAAGACATGGGGAGATTCAATCATGAGGCTGTGGCGGTAGATCCGAACACTGGAGATGTTTATCTTACGGAGGACCGCCATGAGGGCTTACTTTATAAATTTGTTCCAAAGATTGCTGGTAGATTGTCTAAGGGAGGAAAATTATACGCTCTGAAAGTCAAAAACTTCACAAGTTTAGACACTAGAAATTGGAGGACTCAAAAAGTGAATATTGGGGATGAAATGAGTCTTGATTGGATAGAAATGAACGATATTCATTCACCCAAAGATGATCTGCGTTTTCGCGGGTTTAAACAGGGAGCTGCATGTTTTGCACGGGGCGAAGGTATGTGGTACTCCAAAGGGGCCATTTATTTTGCATGCACAAATGGAGGCAGGAAACAAAACGGACAAATTTGGAAAATATCATCGGATAAACTTTCTTTATTTTCCGAACCAAACGATTCGGATCTCGTAGATAACTGTGATAATCTAACGGTGGCACCCTGGGGTGATTTGATTCTTTGTGAGGATGGCGGTGGAAAACAATATCTTGATGTGATTACTCCTGAGGGGAAGATTTTCAAATTAGCCAAAAATGCCAAAAGTTCTGGAGAATTTGCGGGAGCAACCTTTTCTCCAGATGGTTCAACACTCTTTGTAAACATGCAGCACGATGGACTTACCCTCGCTATAACCGGGGAATGGAGTGCAAAGTTAGGTTAATCAGCTAATTGTCCAGATGTATCTTTCCTGAAAGAAAGTGATTTTATTTGAGCTTTAACCGGCTTCATTGCTTTCTCGTCTAAGCGGTCTTTATTTTTGGCTATATTGTACCATTCTTTTGACATACGCTTTACTCTTTGGGGATGTTTAGCCGATAGATCATTCAATTCGGTTCGATCATTCTCTAGATTATAAAGCTCCCATTTGCCTCCTTTTGCCGATACAAGTTTCCATTTTCCTTGCCTGAGTGCTCTGTCTGTACCGAAGTGAAAGTATAATGAATCATGCCCATCTCTTTTTTTTCCATTAAATATCGGAGTGAGAGATTTACCTTCTAGGGGGCTGATCGTCCGATTATCTACTTTTTGAGGATAAGTAGTCTCGGCTAGCTCAATAAAAGTTGCCATGAAATCAATTAGGTGTGCTGGTTGTCGGGTGATGCTTCCTGCCTGAACCTTTAATCCATCAGGCCAGTGTACAATTAGAGGGGATGAAATCCCACCTTCGTGTTGATTTTGTTTGTAAAGTCGAAACGGGGTATTACTAACCTGTGCCCAGGAAGCATCGTAGGTCCAGTATGAATTTGGGTCCCATGGGGCTAAATTTCTGCCTCGTGTCCTTTCAAATGGACAACCGCCGTTGTCGGCACAGAAAAGAAAAAGAGTTTTATCAAGAACTCCACGAGTTTCTAAATCAGATATTAGTCTACCGATATTTTGATCGATTACATCAATCATAGCAGCAAATACTTCCATCCGTCTTGCCTCCCAAACTTTTTCACTTTCCTTGAGCTCGGACCATGAAGGTATATGGGCTGCTCTTGGAGATAGCTTAAATCTATCAGGTATCAGACCCGATTTAATCTGTTTTTCGTAGCGAAGTCTCCGAACCACATCCCATCCTTGGTCATATTCACTCTTATATTTCTCAACATCTTTCTTTGGGGCATGAAGAGGGTAATGCGGTGCATTGTATGCCATATACAAAAAGAATGGATCGGAATCTATTTTAACATTTTGATCGGATATAAATTGAAGAGCAAAATCAGTGATTGCATGGGTTGTGTAAAAAGGTCTTCCATTCAATGTTTTCGGAACACTCCACTCCTTCCCATTCAGCCTGAAGGTGTTGTCTCCGGTAAAAAAGTTTGTGGCACCTGATAAATGTCCCCAGTACTTTTGGAAACCGAAATCAGTCGGTTGTTTATTAAGATGCCATTTTCCGGTCATCCATGTGGAGTATCCAGTAGATTTAAGAACTTCTGCAATGGTTGTTGCCCTGGAAAGCGATGAACCACCCGCTTGGTTGCAGTATAAGCCAGTAAGCAGCGAAACACGCGAGGAATGACATTTAGCGGTATTATAAAATTGAGTAAATCTGAGTCCATTGTTGGCAAGTCGGTCCAAATTGGGGGTTTTAATTTCTGAACCATAGCAACCTAAGTCTGAGAAACCTAGATCATCAGCCATGATTAAGACTATGTTCGGTCGTGAGGCAAAAATACTATTTACCAAGAAAAGTAGAGTTGAAATAGAAAAGACTCTAGAGAAATACTTAGTTAAATTGTTGAGGATCATTTTTGCCTATTATTTAACCGTTTATATTCTGGACGGTTTTTCCAATTGTTAAAGTATTTTTCGTATGATTTGACTTCCGTCCAAAAAATTCTTGGTGGTTGCTCTTTGACAGTCTTCAGCTCGTAATCTTTACCTTTTACGCTTTCTTGAATTGAGGTTCTGCTTGATTTAATTAATCGCAATAAATTATTAAAAACAGGCACTTCTTTTTCTTTTAAATTGATGGTTTCTGAAGGATCCTTTGATAAGTCATACAGTTCAAGTTTCGGACCGTTCTTACCGGGCAGTGAAACTAGTTTCCAATGGTTATCAATCACCGCCATTCTATCATTACTGCTAAAAACAAGTGGTTTTTTACGGAATGGAAGTTCTTCGTTAAATAGTTTTACAAGACTTACACCATCCTGAGGATTTAGCCATGAATCTTTTGATAAACCAACGATTTCAGCAATTGTTGGAAATACATCTACCGCTCCAGCAGGATAATTCGTTTTTCTACATTCGCTTATACCCTTGGGCCACTCAATGATACAAGGTACCCTGATGCCACCTTCATAAAGGCTACCTTTGAAGTCTCTTAAACCACCTGTTGTGGGTGGGTTAATCTTTGGCAATCCGCCATTATCGCTCATGAACCAGACAATGGTGTTTTTCTCTAATGATAATTTTCGGAGTCCTTTCCTCAACGAGCCGATACTTCTGTCCATTGCTTTCAGCTCTGCGTAGTGGTTACTTGAGGTCTCATCTAGGTGTGCGAAATCGTCACGATCTTTTTCAAGAGCCATGAACGGTGAATGGGGTGTGCCAAACCAAACCACACAGAAGAAAGGCGTTTCTTTCCTTTTTTGATCATCTATAAATGATAATGCCTCATCAACGATAATTTCAGAGGAATCCCCCGAAAATTCTTCAAAGTTGCCATTCCTGCTCATAATTGGATTTAGATCAAAAAAATTTGTCACTGAAACCCATTTTTCAAAACCAAAGTCTTTTGGTCCATTAGGATATGATTCAAGAATAGGAACCCCTGGACCCCTGAGGCCGTTTAAGTGCCATTTTCCAAAATGGCCTGTGGCATAACCGGCTTTCTTTAAGGCTTTTGAAAGCGTTTTCTCTTGTAATCTCAAAGCATAACCGTGATTAAAAACACCGGTACGATCATGGGTTCGTCCGGTTAATACGGTTGCTCTTGTCGGAGAGCAGACCGGACCCCCGGCATAAAAGCGATTAAAGCAAAGCCCATTGTTTGCCATTTTATCAAGATTTGGGGTTTTTAATATTGGATGATTCATATAACCCACTTGCCCCCATCCTTGATCATCTGTCATTACAAGAATAACATTCGTTTTGGAGATCAATAGATGTTGACTGAAAAATAAAAGAGCAGCTGAAAATAGAAGACGCATTATAATAAAACTATTTAACGATTAATTTTCCTCTCATGATGGTCCAATGACCTGGAAAGGTGCATAAATACGGATACTCACCCGGCTTGCTTGGTGCTTTAAAGCGAAGAAATTCCGACTCCCCTTGCTTCAGCATTCTTGTGTGAGCGATAATTTTTTTGGACTGGGGAATAAATTGACCGCTTTTAGCAGCTACTGGGTCCGCAGCCATTTGGTTCGCAGCTTTACCAACTTCTTCAAGAGATCCAGGCTGAACGAGTACGAGATTGTGAGGGGTGGCGTCTGGATTTAGGAATTCAAGTCGAATGGGTTGGTTTCGTTTTGCTTCGATGCTTTCAACATCAAAGAGCATTCTTTCCTTTATACATTTGACTCGTATTTTGAGTAAGTTTCTGTGTCGGTCAAATTTTGCATTGGCCTTGGTTAACTCGGCTTCCTGCTCTTTCCTTTTTTGTTTGGAAAATAAGGTGGCGATTTTAGGATGTTCCATCTTTATTGTACTCGGATCCCAAAATCTACTTAGAGGTTCAGATCCCAAAGAGCTAAGGATCGCGTAGGTCAAGTGCTTTTCATGAGTTTGTGAAGCGATACTTTTTAGGGTGTCAAAGGCTTTGGAGGTCCCTATATAACTGCAAGCAATTGCTGCCTCAAGCCTAACTAGACCGTTCTTATCAAAGGCGGCTTTCTTGAGCAATGAGTTTCCATTCTTGTTGTCGGAATACCAATGACGCAGTTGTCGTGCTGCCGCTGCCCTGGCATTGTGATTTTCGCAATTTAGCAGTTCTTCCAGAAGTTCAATATTGATTAACTCCAGATTTCGATAGGTCCACATCGCTTCTACTTGGTGATGCCGAAAACGAGGATCTTTGGGATTGAGGCGGGAAAGCCATTTGTCTAGAGCATTTTTTACGACTTTTGGGTTCATCTCCCTAATCTCTCGTTTGGCCCAATATCGATATCGATATTCTCTCCGTTTAAGAAGATCGAGTAATTCTCTTAGCGAGGCTCCAGTAATCTTTGGTGCAACTGCTGGTTTAGCTCCTTTGGGGAATATTCTCCAGATTCTGCCGGAGGATCTGTCCCTTCGGTCATCTCGTAAAGAATATTGAGCATGACCTTTTACCGGATTGTACCAGTCGCACACATACATTCCTCCTCGGGGACCGTATCTAAGATCGACGGGGATAAAGCTGAGATTCGAAGAAAAAAGGATATCTGATAGGTATTCTTCTTCATAGCCATATTCATATTCTTTCCATTTAAGAAGTTCCACGCGGTTGGTTGGCTTGTAACGAACTTTTACCATCATCCCCTGCAATTCTTGAGGCCAATTTGGAAAATCGATGAATTCCTGGCCGCATACACCAGAGTAAGCTTGGAGACCACTTGGTCGGGGATGTTGCTTTGGGTAAGGCGGGTCTAAAGCATGGTGTGCGGAAGCAAAGATGGGATAACTTGCAACATGCTGTCCCCAGTCGTCAAAAGTTACGCCCCATGGGTTTGTGCTTGGGTGAGAGCCAAAGGCAGTGAGTCTATGAAGCTTGGGTTCCCATGAAAACCATCCACTGTTTTGCTGTCGAACGGGTCCGTAAGGAGTTTCGACTTGCGAATGATGAAAGATGGACTCACGGAAAATAAGATCGCCATCTGGAGTCCATGCAAAATCATGAAGCGCATGATGCGAGTCTTCGCACCCAAATCCAGTTAGTGGAATTTCTCTTAAATCTGCTTTTCCATCACCGTTTGTGTCCTTTAAGAAAGTAAGGTGTGGTTCTTCAGAAACATATACTCCACCATTCCCGAATTCAAAAGATAGGGGTACATTGAGACCCTCTGCCCAGACGCTACAGGAATCAGCTTTACCGTCGCCATCTAAATCTTCAAGTATGACTATCTTGTCGTTGGGAGCTTGTCCGGGATAAACATGCGGATAGGTGGTCGAGCACGAGACCCACATTCTGCCAAGCCCGTCCCATCTCATTTGAATGGGGCATGCAAGTTCTGGGAATTGTTCTTCGCTGGCAAACAAGGATACCTCAAACCGAGGATCTACTTTGAATGCGTTCGATTCGTCATTGGGATTCATCCATTTATTCGCTCCCCGACTTTGCTTAGTAATTGGCATGGGAGGTACATTGGAATCATCGATGATTGGGCTGGGATTTTCTCCTTTGACAAGCCGATGAATACGATGGTCTCGATTGGCAGTCATGAGATCAAAATTTCGCATAGCCGGAAGGAAGTCGAGGTATCCGTAACTCCCCCGCCTTCCGCCTGTGTAATAAAAGGTATTAAGCGGACGAAAACGATAAAAATGCTGGGTATTTTTCTCGATTACAGCGGCACGCACATCTTGATTCAAAGCAGGAGGGGATTTACCTGTAAGATCTTTGTAAAGAATTTTAGCAAATTGATGATAGCCGAATTCATTCAAGTGACATCCATTGATGGTTAACTTTCGTTTTAAACTTTGTATTATTTTTGAAGTGGGGGAATAGGAGTCAATGAAGCCAACCTTTTGATCTGCACAGATTGTTCTCATGGCATTGGTGAATGCAAGAAGGCGTTTATTATTCATAGTACCTGCATTAACACCCGGAATATTTTCATTGGCAGTTGGAGAAACCAAGACAACCTTGGGAGCGGAAATACCATTGTATGCACCTGATTTTAAGGAAGACAGAAAAGCCTGAAATCGAATTTTGAAGTTGGGGATTTCATCAATACCAGAAAAGGATTCGTTAAATCCAAAAGCAGCTATGATTACATCTGCCTTCATTGCAGTTAGGTGCTGGTTGGTGTCGGCAAAGTTATCGGGTCTGGGCTGCAGGTCAATTTCGTCTGCAGACCATGCAAGATTGCGTAGTACTAACTCATGGTTTGGGTGACCTTGTTGTAAAAGTGCCTCAAAGTGACCAAAATTTCTCATTCGATCAAAAAGTGTATTTCCAATCAGTGCAATTCGGGTTTTTTTGTCTAGGTTTAGTGGTAACTTCGTCTCAATTGGGGGAACTTGACTTGCCCTCTCAGCATTTTGGGCAAACATTGCGTATTTTTGAAAATCCTCACCTTCACCGATTGCTAAGCATTGAGTGAAAAGATACATAAATAGAGATAGGCAAAATTTCATCTTAAAATAATTCAGGGCTAAACTAATAATTTTTTAGGAATCTCCATTCATGAGAAGAAGGTGCCAAGTTTGGCGAGGTAAAAATTCAATAAACACGGAGATTTTTATCCCTACCAATTCATCGATCTCTAAGTTGCTCGGAAATAAAAGCTGTGGTTATTTACATTTTCTAATTCTAATTTCCCCGAGATTTTATCTAATGTATGAATGAACCTTTTAAAACTAGCACTATTTACTGTACCGTACCTGATTGCTCATGGCCTGTATGCCCTCCCCTTTGGTGAAAAGCCCAATATCATTCTTGTAATTACTGATGATCAGGGTTACGGCCCAATCGGTAAACATGGAAACCCATGGATAAAAACTCCCAATTTGGATAAACTTCACGGCCAGAGCACGCGTTTCGAGAGATTTTTAGTTAGCCCGACCTGTTCACCGACAAGGGCAGCCCTTATGTCAGGGCGTCACCCAATGAAAAACGGGATAACCCACACGATTTTAGAGCGCGAAAGAATGGCATTGAGTACGGTAACCCTGCCCCAGGTTTTAAAAAATGCCGGATATACCTCAGGGATTTTTGGAAAATGGCACCTAGGGGACGAAGAAGAGTATCAACCTCACAAGCGCGGCTTTGATGAAGCCTTTATCCATGGAGCTGGAGGTATCGGACAAAAATTCAATTGCTCCTGTGCAGATGTCCCAGGAAATAAATATTTTGATCCGGTTATCAGACACAATGGTTCATTTGTGAAAACCAAAGGATATTGCACAGACATTTTTTTTACCGCAGGTCTAGGTTGGATAAAACAAATGAGCGAAGAGAAAAGACCTTTCTTTGCTTACATAACCACAAATGCTCCGCATGGTCCTTTTATCGCACCGCCAAAAAATGCAAAACGATTTACTGATCTTGGTTTTTCTGAAAGAGATGCGGGCTTTTATGGGATGATCGAAAATATTGATCAGAATATGGGTCGATTGATGAACAAGCTAGATCAGTGGAAACTTAGCGGAAAAACCATCCTTATATTTATGTCGGATAACGGTTCAGTTGGCTCAATGGTGCGTGACGGTTCCAAGCTTGGTAAGGATAATGAGGGAAACATTATGGAGGGATTTAATGCAGGGATGAAAGGTGCCAAAGGATCCGCGGATGAAGGAGGAGTACGAGTGCCTTTCTTTGTTCGCTGGCAGGGTAAATTTCGAGCGGGTGTAGAGATTGAAAAAATTTCAGCACACATTGATCTTCTACCCACTCTTGCAGACATTACTGGTGTTAAAAAATTACCAAAGGACCAGATTGAGGGTCGTAGTTTGGTGCCACTTTTAAAGAACCCTAAGGCAAAGTGGAAAGACCGCTATCTTTTTACACAGGTAGCTCGTTGGAAGACTGGGTCTGAGCCAACAGATCATATGTGGAAGCGTTTTGCTGTCAGAAATGAACGCTTTCGGTTGGTAGAAAATAGTCTCTACGATATGAAAAAAGATCCCTCTCAAAGAACGAATGTGTCAATGGATTTCCCTAAGGTCGTTAAGTCTATGCGAAAAGCTTATGAAGAATTTTGGGAGAAAGCCCGCCCATTGATGGTAAACGAAGATGTGCCTATGTCAAAGACCCGTCCCTATCATGAATTATACGATAAGCAACTATCAGAGGGCGGGATCCCCAAATGGAATCAACCAGAATTGTAGTAAATTAGAAATTTCACAGAAATCATTTCAGCTCGTCTTGGGCTCACTTCCAATCTTTAGGCCTCAATCTTGATTGATATGAGCTTGCAAGAAATGAGCTAAGTTGCTATAAATTATCGCTTATTTTTTCCCCATTCCTATTATGTCAGATTTAAGTGAACTAACTTTAAAGGTTACCCCGAGAGATAAAACCGGTCGCAACGCATCCAATAATTTACGCAACTCGGGTAGAATACCTGCAGTCCTTTATGGTAAGGAATTAAACAAGTCCTTTTCAGTAGACGATAAGGAAACAAGAATGCTCTTGCGAGAAGCCTCAGGAACTTCCTCCCTTTTGAGACTCTTGGGCGAAGATGGCGAAGATGAATTGGTTCTGATTAAAGATTTACAGATAGACCATATTAAAGATCGAATCCTTCATATTGATTTTATCCAAGTTACCCGTGGCGAAGATTTGCAAACAAAAATACCTTTGGTCCTTACTGGTGAGCCAACTGGAGTTAAAAACGAAGGAGGCATTTTAGAAGTTCTTGCAAATGAAATAGAGATCAAGTGTCGCCCAAGCAAACTTCCATCCGAAATCTCTATGGATATCAGCGAATTAGGTTTAGGTGAAAATTTCCAAGTTAAGGACCTTGCGGAGATTGAAGGAGTTAGCTTTGTTGATTCACCTGATACAATGCTTGTATCCTGTGTAGGAAGTGCTAGCGGAAGATCTGAATCGGGAGATGAAGATACATCCGGGGATGCTGACAGCGAAATTGAAGAAAAAACAGAAGCTGGCGAAGACTCGGATTCTGAAACCAAAACAAAAGAAGGGGAGTAATATCCTACTAATGTGCGGTGACGAAAGTAGCGATTATTGGCCTTGGGAATCCAGGTGCAATTTACGAAAATACCCGTCACAACATGGGCTTTTGGTTATTGGATCACTTTGCTGAAGAAAAAAATCTTTCTTTTAGATTTGACCGAAAGTTCAACGCTGAAGTCTCCAAGTTTACTTACTTAGATAACGATATCATACTGATAAAACCTTTGAGCTTCATGAACGATTCAGGAAAAAATCTATCCACCATTCTTCGAATGGCCGGCTTTGAATGTAGTCGTAAAATACTCGTGCATGATGAACTTACTTTACCGCTTGGTTCCATTAAAATTTCTCCTTTAGGAACAGGTTCTGGTGGACATAATGGTGTACGGAGCGTGATTTCGGCGTTGGGAAATACCGTTCACCGGATTCGACTAGGTATTGGCTCTAAAGAAACCGCTGATCAAACTCTTTCTAATTATGTTCTTTCAAAGTTTTCTAAGGAAGATATTTCTTATTTGGAAAAAAGACTACCTTACTTTTTGAAAGCAGTTCATTCTTCGCTTGTTTCGGGAATAGATTCTGCCATGAATAATTTTAACAAAGTTAAACAACCTCAAATCATACAATGAACAAAAAAAGCTATCTTGCCACTATCGTCTTTGACCCTCGCGGTTCCGATGGAACTACCGATGAAATGATTCCTAGACTTAGTGAAGTCATCAGTGAATCAGATGGTGAGGTTATAAAAGTTGAAAACCAAGGTAACCATGAGTTTTCTTATCCACAAAAGAAAGGACTAACTTCGGCCACCTTTTTGCAATTCGAAATTGCCGGCCTGCCAACCACTCCTGATTCCATAAAAGAAAAATTAAAACTGGAAAAAAAGGTTGAT
Organism: Verrucomicrobiota bacterium; assembly: GCA_036127675.1. Taxonomy (GTDB): domain Bacteria; phylum Verrucomicrobiota; class Verrucomicrobiia; order Opitutales; family Seribacteraceae; genus Seribacter. The sequence goes on along the minus strand of JAYYRA010000044.1, from coordinate 47,388 downwards.
CGCGTTTTGATCGAACGTTTGTAATATTTCCCTGTTCTTGATTAATGGCCTCACTCAACAAAGTCCTACTAATTGGAAATTTAACTCGCGATCCGGATGTTCGTATGATGACGAATGGTCGGCCTGTGTGTAATTTTGGTCTGGCTTTGAACCGATCCTATAAGGATTCCGAAGGAAATCGAAAAGAGGAAACCACATTTGTCGATGTTGAATGTTTTGGTCCAAGAGCAGAAGCAGTTGGGCGATTTTTTACCAAAGGAAGAGCGATTTTCGTCGAGGGTAGGCTAAAGTTGGATCAGTGGGAAAGCAAAGAAGGCGAGAAAAGAAGTGCGATTCGCGTAGTCCTTGATAATTTTGAGTTTGTAGATTCTCGCCAGGATAATTCTAGTCCAGGAATCGAACCTCAATCAGATAAATCTTCGGTCGAGACCAACAATGCGCCAGATAGTCTAGCCCAAAACGAAACAGATCCTGAACTCGAAGAGGATGTTCCATTTTAACATTCACCCCCTATCAAAATGCCACAATCAGAAGTTTTATTAGTTGAACATATTGAAAATCTCGGTTCCGAGGGCGATGTCGTAAAAGTGCGTCCTGGATATGCCCGCAATTTTTTGCTGCCTAGAGGCAAGGCCGTTCCTTTGAATCATGCGAACAAGAAAAGACTGGATGCATTGAAGATAGCCAGAGCAGCCAGAGAGTCAGAGGATTTACAAAATGCCCAGCAGATTGCACAAAAACTTAAGGATGCAAGTATTGCAGTTGCCGTCAAAACTGGCTCTGGAGGAAAGCTCTTTGGTTCCGTGACCACAACGCAAATCCTTGAGAAACTGGAGGAAAAAGGCTTCAAGTTGGACAAGAGGCATTTCTCTGATTTTAAACCTGTTAAAGAATTAGGACAAGTATCTGTATCAGTTACCTTACACAAAGAAGTATCAACTGAAATTAAACTGGAAGTAGTTTCTGAAAACCCCATCGAGGAAGCAGAATAACTTTTATTTAAAAGAGAAGCCTTACCCGAATGCCATCTTCATCTTCTCTTTTAAAGCAAGATAACGAATCAAAATATAGTTCGACTTCTGAGAAAAATCTCCCTCAGGGTAAGTTGGACGGTAAGCCTTTGCCCAGTAACATAGACGCTGAACAAGGTTTACTCGCAGCGTGTATATTGGACTCTTCAGGAGAGGTCATGGGACGCTGTGCAGAGCAAGCGATTTGTCCCGATCACTTCTATTTTCATAACCACCAGATCATTTTCGATGCTCTTTTACAATTGCATCACGAAAATAGTGAAATTGATGAAATATTAATTGCTGAAAAACTTTCATCCACAAATAATCTCGATAAGATCGGCGGTAAAGAAGCATTATTCGAATTATCTGCAAGAATTGATACCACGGCCCATGCTCCATATTGGCTGGACATCGTGAAGCAAAAGGCTCTTCTGAGAAAATGTATTTTTATGGGATTTGAGATCATCGATGGTGCGAATCAAATTCAAGGCGATGTAGACGATTTCTTAGCGACAATGGAACAAAAAGTTTGTTCATTGGGTGATGAACAAAACATTCAAACATCTGTCCCTTTCCGAGAACCTATCCAGCACGCAATGGAGCAGATACAGAGGATGCTGTCTCACGAGGAAATGGATGGCCTACTTTCTGGATATAAGGATCTCGATCAATTGACCAATGGCTTCAAGCCAGCGGAGATGATAGTTATTGCAGCAAGACCCTCCGTTGGTAAAACCAGTTTAGCGATGAATATAGTAGAAAATGTTGCATTTTCTCCAAAGTATGTTTCCGATCCTAAAAATATCTTGGTATTTAGTCTGGAAATGAGTGCAACTTCCCTTGCCATGCGTATGATTTGCGGTAGAGCTAAGGTCAACATGAATGACCTTCGTCGGGGATTTGTTCCCAAACGAGATGCTGAAACCCTTAATGCAATCAGTAGAGAATTTCAACAGGCTTCCCTATGGGTTGATGATACAAGTGGACTTAGTATAAATCAGATTAGAGCTAAAGCGAGGCGGCTAAAGACAAGAAAGAAGATACATTTAATTGTGATCGACTATCTTCAATTGATTTCTGGAGATATGCGTGCCCAGTCGAGAGAGAATCAGATATCAGATATATCAAGGGGCCTTAAGGCTATGGCAAAGGAACTGGATGTGCCGGTAATCGTTCTAAGCCAATTAAATCGTGATTCTGAAAAAGAAAGGAGAGATCCTAGGTTATCCGATCTGAGAGAATCTGGTTCTATTGAACAAGATGCTGATCTAGTTATGCTTTTGGGAAAACAAAGAAAAGGTGAGGATATTAGGGAAGTCGATCAAGAGGCTGCCGCAGAAAATTCTGAAGAAGATTATGAACCGATATCACTTTTGCTAGCCAAACAAAGAAATGGTCCCACTGGAAGAATTAATCTCGCTTTTCGCAGAAAATACACGAGGTTTGAAATTTTGGAAGGTGAACCAAGGCTAAATTAATTCTAATGATTTCTCGAGTACGATCCATATTTCCCGTTTTGATGCTTTTGTCATGCATCGTATTACTTTGGTCGCAGGTCGTACCAAGTGGTAAGAAAATTTCATCGATCGAAATTGCACTCGATGGACCGAAAACTTTAGGTAAATCCTTTTTGTTGCAGAATCTGCAAGTTGAAGTTGGGATGATCTACGATCCTAACTCAATAGATAAATCAATACGAAACTTGATAGCTACTGGTTCCGTTGATGATGTGAAAGTATTCTACGACCCAAAAAAGTCTTCGGCAGAAGGGGTTGCACTAATCTTCAAAGTAAAAGCTAAAGCTAGAATCAGCCAAATTCGTTTTTCTGGAAATGATAAGCTGTCTGATAAAAAATTAGAAAAAACAATCTCTTTGACCGTGGGAGACTTATTTGACGACTCTGAATTCAAATCCGATCAACTCGCATTGGAAAAGCTTTATTTGGAGAAGGGATATTGGAATGCAAAAATTTCAAGTGATTTAAAAAAGACGAATGCTAATGGTGGTATTGAGATTCTATTTAAGATTGAAGAAAATGAAAAAAGGAAGATAAGACGAATCCAGTTTGTTGGGAATAGCAAATTATCCTCAAAAGAACTACTTGCAGAAATGGAGACTGCTCCCTGGAGATTTTGGAGATTTTGGTCGAAAAGATCGAAATACAGACCTTCGATTTTGGAAGAAGATTTAAACAATCTAAAAACATTATACAGAAACCAGGGTTTTCTGGATGTAGGGATTGATCAGTCTAGTGTTGAGATTAAACCTGAGGGAAAGAGTAACTTGGATTTGCTCATCAAGATTTCTGAGGGAGATCGTTCTTTTTTCGGTGAGTATCAAGTTGTTGGAAATGTTATCTTAAGCAAAGATTATCTTCTTGATGACAAAGGAGCGGATAAAGATAACCGATTTGAAATCAAGAAAGGGGAGCCCTATTCTCCTGCGAAACTAAATGCTGAAATCTCAAGATTACGAAGAAAGTATGGTGAAAAAGGTTATTTGGATGTCAGAATTCGCTCGAACCGTACCCCAAACCTTCAAACGAATCAGATCGATCTTAAATTTGAAATTACTGAAAATAACAAGTTCAGCGTTAATAGCGTACAGGTTAGAGGGAATGAGAAAACCAAGACAATAGCGATTATCAGAGAACTTGCATTAGCACCGGGTGAAACTTTTGACTTGGTAAGAATGGAAACTAGCGAATCGAGGCTAAAGAACACCCGCTTCTTTGAAAAGGTAGACTTAGATGACGAACCTGTTAATTCAACTGATCCTGAACTTCAAAACAGTCGAAGAAATCTGATTGTTGATGTGAAAGAAGGTCGAACAGGCCATGTTTCTTTTGGTGTTGGATTCAGTACTTTGGAAAAAGCCATGATGTTTGCAGAATTCAGGCAGGGAAATTTTGATATCATGCGCTGGAGAACTCCCCACCCTCTTCAGGGAGATGGCCAGAAGTTCCGATTGAGATTAAAACTGGGTTCACGGAGTAACGAGGCCAGGTTGGCCTTGGAAGAGCCGTGGTTTTTCAACAGGAGGCTTGCTGCAGGATTTGAAGTTTTTCGAGAGAAGTCGGACTATTACAGTTCCTACTATGACGAAATGCGAGCAGGCTTCGAAGTTTATTTTCGAAAAAGAATTTTCGAACTTGTGGAAGGAAGATTGTTTTATCGTTTTGAGGATGTTGAAATTGATGATGTCAGCACCAGTGCACCATCTTTCATTACGCCAGTGGATTTGTCTATTTCCAAAGTCGGCCTTACCCTAAGCAGGGATACTCGAGATAGCATACTTTTCCCGAACGATGGAAGTATTTTTACTTTAAGAAAAGAATTTGCTGGAGGAATTTTTGGAGGTGATGCGGACTATGGTAGATTAGAATTTCAAGGTGCCCGGTTTATCCGGACTTTCGATCCGATGGAACAGGTTTTGTCAATTATGGGAAGGACCGGAACCTTGGGTAGATTTAATGGTGAAGATGCAGATGTACCTTTCTTTGATAAATTTTTCTTGGGAGGCCCATACAATCTTCGGGGATGGGACTACCGGGATGCGGGGCCTCAATCCGCCGGTGAGCCAATGGGTGGAAATTCCTATTCTTACGCCGGACTTGAGTATACTTTTAAAATAGCTGACCCACTGCGATTTGCACTCTTTTATGATGGAGGCTATCTACGGACTGGTGATTTCAAGCTTCTTCCGGGAAACGGACAGGAGGGATGGCATGACAACTGGGGTATGGGGCTTCGAATCATGGTCATGGGAATGCCATTACGACTTGACCTTGGATTTCCAATTAGTGACCCTAGTACGACAGGAGGTTCTCCTCAATTTCACTTTTCAGGCGGAACGCGTTTCTAAGCGTTGCCAATAAAGAAGTATTTAAATCATGAACAAAATAAAAATCATTATTCCAACATTTTTCATTTTAGTTGGTTCCTTACTTAACGCTCAAAAAATTGCCGTTGTTGATGTGCAAAAGACATTTGACGGCTATCAGAAAGTCAAGGATGCCCGTGAACGCTTGGATCGATCAAAGAAAATTGCCGTTGAAGAACTCGAAATTTTTAAAGATGAGCTTGAAAAAATCGTCAAAGAATTGAGGGAAATGGAAGAAAAATTAAAGAATCCAAATATTGAAAGTTCCAATTTGAAAGCTAGTTATCAAGAGAAATTAAAGAAAGCGAAGGAAAAACAAGAAGATATGGTTGCATACGATAAGAGGGCCAAGGCAACCATCGCACAGCGACAGAGAAATCTATTGGTTGAACACCTTGGCGACATAAGAGAAGCGGTAAAAAAGGTTTCCTCCGCAAAAGGTCTTGATCTTGTAATTAATGCCTCGGAAACTCAACTCGGAGTATTTTACTTTTCAGATAAACTAGATATTACTAAAGATGTAATCCTCACTCTAAACGCTACATCTAAAGAGTAGCAGTTTAGTTCACCGTCTGTTGTTCTAAATTGTGAAATTTGAACTTAAACTAGACGATATCTTAGAATTATTTCCTGAGGCGAAGACTGAAGGAAATTACAACGGTGTTCATTTATTCGGTATCTCTTCCTTGGATCAGGCTCAAGAGGGAGATCTTTCCTTTCTTGGCAATTCCAAATACAGATCACAAGTTTTTGATACAAAAGCTTCCTGTCTTCTTATTCCTGATGATTTCGATGGTGAACCCAAAGAAAATCAACTATTTCTTCGAATCGATGATCCTTCCTACGGGCTTGCTGTAATATGTAAATTCATCGAAAGTAAACTCTTTCCCCCTCCATGCCCTGGAATTCACCCCTCTGCATTCGTCGAGGAAACCGCCTCAATTCATCCTAGTTCATCAATTGGACCATTTTGTTACATCGGAAAAAATGTAAACATAGGTTCAAATTCCCATATTCTGTCCCATTGTCACATTGGAGATGAAGTTAGGATTGGAAGTGACACCAAACTTCACCCTGGTGTAAAGGTTTTAAGCAGATGTAAAGTGGGAAATAAAGTTATCTTAAATGCAGGAGTTGTCTTGGGTTCCGAAGGTTATGGCTTTGATCAAGTTAAGGGTCAAAATTTAAAAACACCTCACTTGGGCATTGTGGTAATTGAAGACCATGTTGAAATTGGGGCAAATACTTGTATTGATCGGGCACGTTTTGATGAAAGCCGGATTGGTTTAGGCACTAAAATAGATAATCTAGTACAAATTGGACACAATGTGAAAGTAGGGAAGGATTGCCTCATAGTTGCTCAAGTTGGGATTGCAGGAAGCGTAAACATGGAAGATCAAGTTGTTGTTGGTGGTCAGGCCGGATTTGCCGGTCATTTAAGGATAGGAAAAGGAGCAAAAATTGCCGGGCAAGCTGGAATTACTAAAGATGTTGAACCTGGTGCATTTCTAAAGGGCAATCCTGCCTTACCACTCAAGTTATCCCAAAAAATTTCGATTCTTCAAAGAAGGCTCCCAGAATTATTTAATAGGTTTGATCAAATCGGAGGCAATAAGTAGGTCAGTTATATGCAAAACGGAACAGGACTTAAAATCTTCAGTGGAAAGTCAAACGAACCTCTCGCACAAGAAATTTGTAACTATTTGAGCGTACCACTTGGTGACGCACTGGTTACTTCTTTTCCCGATAATGAAAGCTTTGTACGTTTCAATGAGAATATCCGTGGTACGGATGTGTTTTTGGTGCAGTCCACTTCCTCACCTGCCAATCACAATGTAATGGAATTGCTTATTATGATTGATGCGGCGAAACGAGCTTCTGCGGCCAGAGTCACAGCAGTGCTTCCATTTTTTGGTTATGCAAGACAGGACCGAAAAGATCAACCCCGTGTTCCGATTACCTCAAAACTGGTTGCTAATCTTCTGGTTGCGGCTGGAGTGAACCGAGTTCTCACTATGGATTTGCACGCTCAACAAATTCAGGGTTTTTTCGATATACCAGTTGATCATCTCTATGCATCGCCTGTTTTTTTTGAGGAACTGAAAGCAAAAGATTCTAGCAATCTTACGATATTTTCACCCGATGTTGGGGGAATGAAAATGGCCAATGCATACGCGGAAGTTTTGGGCTGCCCATTAGGCTTTGTCGCCAAAAGAAGAACTGGGGCAAGTACGGTTGAAGCAATGAATTTAGTTGGTGAAGTTGAGAATCGTGAGATTTTACTGATTGATGACATGACCGAAACTGCTGGTACTCTGACTGCGGCAGCAAAATTGTTAAAGGAACGAGGTGCTAAAAAAGTGAGTGCATTGGTTAGTCATTGTGTGCTGAATCAAACTGGAAAAGAGCGACTTAGGAACGGTAATTTAGACGAACTTATTACCACCAACAGTGTCCATATGGATGAAGAGGACTTACCGATTCGGCAATTAAGTGTTGCCCCTTTACTTGGCGAGGCAATAAAGAGAACCCACACCGACAACAGCATATCCAGTCTATTTGAAATAAAAGGGTTCTAAAATAGATTTTGATTCAAAGAAATAAACAAATCGCAGTCATTCTTTCGCTTTAAGTTTGTGAAATTTATACTCACATTCTTCACATTTACCTTATCCTTCTTACATGGATCAGATGCTCTTACATTAAAAATTGACTCTTCTGATCTTCCTAGAGATCAAAAAATACCTCAGCACAGTTACTCTACAGTTTTAAAAGATCCAACCTCGGCAGTGGTTTCGGTTACCACCCAACAATATGTGCCGCTAAGATATTCAGGTTCCTCTAATCCACTAGAAAATTTCCTTCGTAGATACTATGGATTGCCAGAATTAGATCAACCCGTGATGGAAAAAGTTCCTTCTGGAATTGGTTCTGGAGTTGTCGTTACCGCTGAAGGGCACATAATCACCAATGCTCATGTCATTACTGACCAAAGGACAGGAAATCTTGTTGAAGAAGTTCTGGTTCAACTTGCAGACAAAAAAGAATTCAAAGCTGAAATTGTAGGTTTCGATCGTTCCACTGATGTTGCAGTCTTAAAAGTTGATGCAGACGAACCACTACCTTTTGTAACCTTGGCGGATAGTGATCTTCTGCAGGTGGGCGACATTGTATTCGCTGCAGGTAATCCCCTGGGTATTGGTCTGACCGTAACTATGGGAATTGTTTCTGCAACCCGGAGAACGGAGCTGGATGTATTTAGAGGCCAACGCGGTGCTTATGAAAACTTCATCCAAACCGATGCATCGATAAACCAAGGCAATTCAGGTGGTGCACTTCTCGATACGAAAGGTCGTTTAGTTGGTATTAATACTGCGATCATTTCGCAGACAGGGGCCAGCATTGGAATCGGATTAGCGATTCCTGTGAATATGGTTCGGAAAGTTTTGATTGATTTTGTACAAGCTGGATCCATCAGGAGGGGGTTCCTTGGAGTTGAGCTTTTGGAAACCAAAGATATGGATGGTGCATTAGTCGGTAAAGTTGTTCCACAAAGTGCTGCGGACATTGCCGGATTTCAAGCAGGTGATATTATTATAAAGGTTGGTAAAGTATCAGTTTATTCGGTTAATCAATCAAGATTGGCAATATCCCAAACAGAACCAGGTACAACTGTCCCTATCATTATTAAAAGAGACGACAGGGAGATTAGTTTAAAAGTAACTTTGGACCTTTTAGGAAACAGTTCTAAACTTTTGATTCCCGGTATTACTTTAAAGTCACTTACTTCCTCCGTGAAAGAAGAGTTTGGAATTCCAAATGCAGTTCGCGGTCTAGTTGTAAGCAGATCAACTGGTGAGGAAAAGACTTTTAAGAAAGGAGTTGTAATTGTTGAAATAAATGGTGCACAGGTTTCATCAATTGATGAAGTAAATCAAAAATTAAAACAGGGTATTAATCGGTTCTATGTGTGGTACCGGGGAAAATATTATTTTCACGCATACCGTATACCTTAGATTTATTGCCTACAAATTTTCACTCAGATTCCGTCCAACCCAAATTAACCTCAGGGCCAACTGATCTCAGTTGATAAGAGATATCTCGTAACTTTATTGATTCGTTTTCGATTTTTAAGTCCTTATTTGAGCGGGCATTTAATAGTGATTCAGCGACTTCTCGAAAAGCGATGGAGGGTTCAAAGTTCCCTATTTTAGACCGGTAAGAGCCGGGATCTTTAGAGAACTTAAGAGAACAATCACCACAGCAAAAAGCTACTTTCCTTCCTTCAAAAACAATTATCTGTTCTGCAGAAACTTTTTTTTGTGAAACAGGACAGTTTGAATTTACGGCAACTTTGTCGATGGTCTGAAGTCCAATTGTATGCATTTTCGTCTCAATTGAACTGATCACTCTTTCCTGATCAAGTGTAAGTTTTCTGACCGAGGCGGTTAACTTCTTATGCTGGTGCTTCATCTCTTGATAAGAAGTGTTGTCGACATAAGACCTTTTCAAATTTTCTGCTCCAATTGGAGTGATTTTAGTTTGCCATGCAAAAACCTTTTTTAGGTTCTTTAAATTGGTTAGGTGAGGAATTGAAGCGTCAGAAACTTTCGTTCCATATAAATTGAGATATTCGAGCGAATTTAATTTTGATAAGTGGGGTGAAATGCCATCAGATACTTTGGTATTTTCAAGGTGTAAACGAGTTAAAAGCCTAAATCTCTCTAAATTTTTGCCGCTTAAATCAGAAATTCTAGTCCTTGCAAGATTTAGCCAAAGTACTTGGTCTGCAACAGGAAGAAGCTTTTCTAACATTTTGTCATCGAAGTCTTTACCCAAGTATGAGGCGTTTATGTAGAGAGCATTGGTGTTTTGCGCAATGGGCATGATTAAAACCCCCGTTTTAGCCACGGACTCTAAGGCAGCAGAAGAAGCTTTTTGTACCTCTGGCAAAACCAATTTTGCTAATTCAGTCTCAGACTTTATTTTCTTTGGTAGATTATTGAGAACTTGCTCAGCAATCTCCTGAGTGGATTTTTCTAGGTCCGAGACCAATACATCAAATGAAGCACCCAATTTAATCCATTCTTTGATAACTTTTAATTCTGAAACAGTTACTGGACGATATGACTCATCTTCTTCATATGGCGGCATTGCCTCTTCATCATCTTTCGGTAGAGTAATACGGTATACAAGCTCGCTAGAAGCAGGATCCCCTTTGATGATAATATCTTGCCCGGCACCTCGTCCACCTTTCAACAGTAACTCACGGGTGTGCATGCGTAATTTCCCCTTATCTTTATTTTCTCCATGGCAATTTTGACACCGAGCCTCGAATACTGGGGCAATCAATTGATCATAGACCTTAAAAGAGGTAATTTCTTTTTTTAAATCTTTGGCAGCCAATGATTGGAAAAATAATATGCTAACAATTGTGACTAAGAATTTCATAAGTACATTGAGTAAATTTTTAATGTCTTTATATTAAATTTGATGAGTGCTAATACGCAAGTGTCGACAACCTCAAGTCTAGAAAAAATCGATTGGAGCAAGGAGCTATGGTTTGGGCTAATGTTCATTTGCATTGGTTGGACGGTCTGGCCATTAATGGTTTACTTCCTTGGGAGAGCCATCGGATTGGAGTACTTTTTAGATTTAAGTCTTCGCGTCTGGGCTGAAGATAAAGTTTATGGTCCAATCTCTCAATTCGGATGGAGATCTTTGTCGCGCATTCTTTTTTTATTTTTTCCTTGGATCGCATTCTTTTTATTACGGTTTGTTTTAAACAAAACCAGAAACAATAAATAGTTCTATCCTTTAATTACATTATTTTGGTAATCGCAAAAGGAAGAATACTTTCCTTCTTTTTCCATCAAACTTTGGTGAGTTCCACACTCCACAATTTTACCTTTCTCTAGGAAAATTATTTGATCTGCCTCTCTTATGGTGCTTAGGCGATGAGCTATTATCAGCGTCGTATGCTTTTTCAAGAGGGTTGATATTGCGATTTGAATTTCTCTTTCCGTTTCAACATCTACACTCGAAGTAGCCTCATCAAAAATCATTATAGGAGAAGATTTTAAAATTGCACGGGCTAAGGTTATTCTTTGCTTTTCTCCCATACTTAATCTTATTCCACGTTCACCGATCTGCGTGTTAATACCATCTGGTAAACTTTCGACAAACTTACGAATACTTGCTGCATCTAAGGCTTCCATCATTTCCCTTTCACCGGAAAGTGGAGAAGCAAGTAATAGATTCTCTTTTATAGTGGCATCGAACAGAAAAGGGTCTTGGGAAACAAAACCAATATTTTCCCTGAGTTCATTTAGCCTAAATTTCCGAACATCAACATTATTGATGAGTACGGACCCCCCAGAAACATCGTAATATCTGAGCAGTAGACTTGCTATTGTGGTTTTTCCAGAACCAGTTGGGCCAACTAAGGCAGTCGTGGATCCATGAGGGATGGTAAAATCCAACTTTTCCACTAAATTCTGTCTATCATTGTAAGCGAAGGAAACATTTTTAAAAGTAATGTCCTGTTTTATGGTTGGAAACCTTACCGGTTGTGTAGGATCAATAATATCTACTGGAGTGTCCAAGATCTCAAAAACCCGTTCTCCAGATGCCTTACCTGCAGAAATTAAATTGTTAATTGAAACCAACTGTCGGACAGGTTCGTAGAACATATTTGCGTAGAGTAAAAAAGCGAAAAATTGACCGGTCGTAAATTCGGGATCCGTTCTTAGCAAGTGGGCCCCCATACCAACTACAGCCAGTATTCCCAAAGAAGAAGTAAAGCTTGCACTTGGCCCTTGAATAGACCATCGATACATTGCCTTTAAGGATCTTTCTTGAAGTACTTCTCCAATTGAACGAAATCTTTTTCTTTCTCTTTCCGTAAGGGAAAAGGAATGAATTAATCGATTTCCCTGAATGTTTTCGACTAATAGTGCGTTTAAGTCTCCGGATGCTTCGCGTACTGCCTTCCAATTTTTCTTAGAGATTTTGGAATAGCGAAAGGCCATAATGCACAAAATTGGAAGAGGTAAAAATACCAATACAGCAAGCCTAGGTTCTTGGGTAAACATCATGATAGTAACCCCTAAGAGAGTAAGGACAGCAATTACCCCTTGTTCGGTTCCATCCAAAATAGCTCTTTCAACATTTTGAACATCTTCAACAACCCTAGAAGAAATATCACCACTCTTTCTTTGATCGTAAAAACTGATTGGTAACTTTAGTAGTTTCCGATGTAAATCTTCTCGAAGCTTTAGAATTACTTTTTGCTCAAGTTTATTGTTGAATCGAATCCTTAGACTGTTGAGTAATTCTTTGCAAAAGAACATGAGTGCAATCATGGATACCCCCTGAATTAAATATCCATTGGAATTTCCCTCAGATAAGAAAATAGTATCCAGCACTTTTTGGATCAAGGTTGGCACGAAAACCGATAAGACCGTCATCACACATGCCAAGGTGAGTGTGAGAAAAAAAAGAAACTTGTGTTCAAGTAAGTAACTACTGACCCTTCGAATAACTTTTTTATTTCTTTGAACTGACATGGATCTTTGAATATGAAATATTGTTTTGAGTGCTGATAAAGAAAACATCAAACTAGGGTCGACTGGTGCTACTGTACTTGATTTACCATCCCCTTATGAAGCCCACCCAAACGGTTTGCTGCACCTCCCCCGTTTCATAGCTAAAATAAAAAAGCATTTGCTTGGTCAGTTACCCAAAAGCTACCAAAGAAATTTCACAAAGGGTTTTGATGGATTTTTGTGTCTACATTTAAGCATCGAACCTAAAGAGATAATCGAATGTGTAAAAAATGCAAAGTCGGATGATGAGTTAAATCGAAATTTGAAGGTCCTGTTACCTAAAAATCTTCGGGCAAGCACTTGGAACAGAAAAGTGGTTCAGATGGGGATGTCAGATCTTGCTCGTGAAAAACTCAATGAAGTTAAGAAAAATCTTAACGCGGATCATCGTGAAGACCTACTTTCTTTTGCCGATATTATCGATTTTGACGAAGAAAAAATTAAATAATTTAACTTAAATTCTTTTGACTGTTACTAATGTCAGGTCATCACGCTCAAAATTTTTGCTGGAGAATCGGTCTAAACTATCAAGCACATTGGCGTTGAGAGAATTTGGCTCCAATGAAATTGCGGAGTCGAAACATTGGATCAGTCGGTTGAGTCCAAATTCCTCCTTCTCTAAACTTTCTGATTCTGTAATTCCGTCCGTGTAAAGCATTAATAAATTTCCAGGAACGAAATCAACGGTATGATCTTCTGCAATTTCGTCAAAAATATCTGGACTGACCATCCCAACTGCCATACCCGAACCTTCAAGTTTGATCACTCCGGAAGATGTGGATAACAAAGCTGGTTCATGCCCTGACCTGGAATAAGTAAGGGTATTTTCTTGGGTGTCTATAATAGCTAAAAAAATAGTAATAAACATATCTTCCCGAATACGATTCTCTAATTCTTCATTCAGCTTTTTGAGAACTTCCGAGGGCTTTCTTGATTTAGTCAGATAATGCCTTAGATTCGTTTGGCATAAAGCCATAAGAAGAGAAGCAGGGACTCCCTTTCCGGAAACATCGGCAATTGAAACGGCAAATTTATTGGAACTGAGCTTTTTAAAGTCATAAAAGTCACCTCCCACTTGAGCAGATGGTGTGTAATGAGCGTCAACTTCGAGTCCCTTACACCCAGGGAATTTCTGGGCTAGAAAAAGAGTTTGTACTTCGCTAGCCAATTTGAGGTCAGCATCCATTCGAGATTGGGAGAGTCTAAGGTTCATGGCATCCGAATTTCGGATCGCCAAAGCAGCTTGTTCTGCAATCGAATTAACCAAAGAAAAATCGGTTTCAGAAAATGCTAATCCATTTGCAGGATTTGCTACAGCTAAAACACCCAGAGTTTTATCATTGTAAATCAACGGAGAAAAAATAATTGAACGGATCGTAAGAGAAGGATCTTCATGTTTTACTATCCTTGGATCATTTTGAGCATTTTCGACTAAGACAGCTTTTCCGGTTTTAGACACTTGCCCTACAATGCCCTCTCCATGTTCAAGGACTTCTGAATTTAATATCTTTTCTAAGAATCTTGCTCTAGGTTCGCCTTCGTTGTCGCTGATTGAGCCTCTGATTTTTCTTTGCGGGGGGAATAGCCCTTCCACCGCGGTACCCTGGAGTCTTCCATTGGGTAACTTTTCATAAATACATGCACTCATGGCCCCAGTTGTGATGACCGCCGTATGAGCAATTCTTTGGTATAAATCTTTTTTCGCGATGCCTTCTCCAATTGCCACAGCTAAGTTGTGCATAAAATCGACTACGATTTCCTTTTCCTGTTGCAAGCGAACCTTGTCATCGGACATCAAATTGTGAAGAGAGCGGAGTTTTCGTAGCTTAAAAAGCCAGATTAGGGAGCTAACTCCAATACCACAAGCAATCCAAAAAAATTCCATACGAAGTGTTATTCTTTTAAGGGGAATTTTCTCTTTTTTGATCCATAAACTTGATTACATCGCAGAATAATCTTTGATTTTTTGAGTTTAAATTCATCAACGATCTGTGGGCTTGATAAATAACTTCGGCACTGGCCTGCTTATTTGTTTCCTTTGAGTAAATTTGGTCTAATTTTTCCAAATTTTCGAAGTGTTCCTCTGAAACAACTGCGATTTTGTGGATCCCAAGATTTTTGACAGTCTCTAAATTTCTGTCTTTGAGATTAAGTAGTGTAAGACTTCCACTACTTTTAACCTTTATGGCTAAGCTTACAAGAATTCCCAAAAAAGTACTGTCTAAACTTCTGCAATCTTCGAAATCCAAAACAAAATTTATCTGTCCCGATTCCAGACGATTGAGAAAAAATTCCCTTAGCGGGGAGCAATTGAGAAAAGTTGCCTTATCGCTAATTTTTACAAAGCTTCTTTCTGGAGTATCATGAACTTGATAATTTCCTTTGCTCACTGTGGAAATTAATCAGATACAAGATTGATTAGCGATGTAACTCGATAATTTGAGTCTCAATGCGGAATATTTAATTAATTGCTGCCTTTATGGCTTCAAAATCTGGAAGTTGCTTGGGGTCGTCGGAAGACCAAGCGAAGTTTATTGTGCCGCTTGGGGCAATTACAAAAGCCGATCTTTTAGAAACGCCATTAAATCCAATAAACTCATCGTACAAAACACCATATTCTTTCGAAACGATTTTGTTAAAATCACTCAAGAGAGTAAAATTGAGATTTTCTTGTTTAGACATGACCTCTTGGGTGAAGGGACTGTCCACACTAATGCCAAAAACTTTTGCATTCAGAGCGTCGTAGGAAGCAAGATCGTCTCGCACCGTGCAAGCTTCTTCGGTACAAACGCCAGTGAAGGCAAAAGGAAAAAATAAGAGAACAACAGTACTTTCGCCAATGTATTCACTTAGTTTTACATCTACCAGACCGTCTGCATTTTTGGTCTTAAGGGAAAAGTCAGGTGCTTGAGAGCCTATTTCTAGTGTCATGAGGGATGGGTTTGGGGGTTATGAAAATTATAATTTGGTAATCTTCTTCAAATTTATAGCAAGACGAATCATCATGTTGATTGATCCAAATAATAATTCTTCGCTCGTACAAGACATAAATTAGATGTAAAAGATGGATTAATCAAATTTTCGAAATGGATTTAGTTTCAAACACTGAGATTGTCATTGGACAGGATGAATTAACCGAAAAATTGGGCAGTGGACAAAAGCTCAAAGTTAAGTTTGGAGTGGACCCAACTCGTCCAGACTTAACTTTTGGTCATCTTGTTGTTTTCAATAAACTGAAACAATTTCAAGATGAAGGTCATGAAACCATTCTTCTAATTGGTGACTATACAGCTAGGATAGGTGATCCAAGTGGCCGGTCTGAATTAAGGCCTGAACTATCGGAGGATGAAGTTAATGAGAACGCGAGCACATATCTAGAGCAAGCTTTTCGGATTCTGGATGAAGAAAAAACAATCGTTCGTCGAAATAGCGAATGGTTTTCAAAACTCTCTTTCGCTGATGCCTTGAACCTCACCAGGAAAATGACTGTTGCCAGGATGTTGGAGCGCGATGATTTTCATAATCGGTTCAAGTCGAATCAACCTATTTCTATGGTAGAATTCATGTATCCACTCATCCAAGGATATGACTCCGTTGTTCTTGAATCGGATGTAGAAATTGGTGGAACCGATCAATTATTTAACATGCTGGTAGGACGAAACCTGCAAAAAGATCTTGGCATGGATACTCAATCAGTCCTAACAATGCCTCTTCTGGTCGGATTGGATGGTGAGCGAAAAATGTCTAAAAGCTATGACAATTACATAGCCTTCAATGACTCTTCTAAAGATATTTTTGGAAAAACCATGTCAATTTCCGATGAAGCCATGCCAGATTATTTTCGGCTTCTTCTAGGGTATGAAAATGCAGCTATCGATGAATTGAAGAAGGTCCATCCCATGGAAGCGAAAAAAAGGTTGGCATTTGAATTAACATCCAAGTTTTTCAACTCCAAAATTGCGAATAATGAGCAAGAAGAGTTTAGCCGAGTTTTTTCAAAGGGTAAATTACCCGAAGAAATGCCCACTTTCATTGTGAAAGAAATGAATTTGGAAAAGGATTCCATTTTGAATGTGCTTAACGAAACAAATATATTCGGTTCCAAAGGTGAGATTCGAAGGTTAATCAAGCAGGGGGCAGTTAAATCAGACGGCGTATCAATAAAGGATCCAGAGGACTTACTATCCTCGGATGATCAAGTTTCCGAGAAAGTGGTCAAAGTTGGGAAGAAGATATTTGTTCGTTTCATGATTTAAATTTCCGAATAAAGGGAGCAGTCCTACTAATTTTCGAATTAATTAATTTTTCTGGGGTGCCTTGAAAAATACACTTCCCACCATGGACACCTCCATTAGGGCCCATTTCTACAACATAATCAGCATTTGCGATCAAATCGACATCATGTTCGATGACGATGATGGTGTTTCCTTCATCAACCAGTCTCCTCAACAAACGAAAAAGTTTGATCCGATCTTTGTGATGCAGACCAATGGTTGGTTCTTCTAGAATATAAAGAGTTGGTTTAGATTTTGGTCGATTGGAAAGTCTCGACTTGTCGATGCTTTTAACCAATTCAGAAGCCAACTTTAGCCGTTGGGCTTCTCCTCCTGAAAGGGAAGGAGAAGGTTGTCCGAGCTTAAGATATCCTAGACCCGTTTCAGTCATCAACTTAAAGGTATTAAAAAGAAAATGATCAAATTCAAAGAAACGAGAAGCTTCTTCCATAGTTAAATCTAATATCTCGGAAATATTTTTTTGATTCCATTTCAAGGCTAAGGTTTCTGGATTAAATCTGGATCCCTTACAATATGAACAGGTTACATAACTGTCGGGAAGAAAACTCATCTCCAATTTGATTTTACCATTTCCTTTGCAATGTTCACATCTCCCACCCTTAACATTGAACGAGAAAGTGCTTGCAGCGTAACCTCGTGTTTTAGACTCCGGAAGTTGTGAAAACAGAGTACGTATCCGATCCCAAGCACCCAAATAAGTCACTGGTGCGGAACGAGAAGTTTTACCTATTGGATGTTGATCCACCTCAATTACTTTACCGAAAATGTTTCCATTCTTCAGCACACCTTTAGTGCCTTCAATGGTAGTTTTTCTCTCTGCAATCGATTTTTTGACTTCCTTTAAAATAATTCCTCTTATCAGACTTGATTTACCAGACCCAGAAACTCCGCAGCATACGGTAATTAGTCCAATAGGAATGTCCACCGAAACACCTTTTATATTCCTGTAGTTAGCTCTTCTGAGCCTCAACCAGTTTTTGCTTTTCAGGTTTTTGATTCCGGATGGAATCATTCTTACCCCATTACTAAAGAAATGGTGAAATTCTTTACAATTTAGCGAGGCATTGGAATGTGATTTGTCTGTAATATGAATTCCCTCTTTCAAAGAAACCAGTCTGCCACCATTAACTCCAGCTTCTGGCCCAATTTCAATTAGGCAATCCGCTTGATCAATGGTCTCCTGGTCATGTTCGACGACTAAAAGGGAGTTACCTTTTTTTTGGAGATTCCTAAGTGATCCAAGAAGCATACGGTTGTCTGATGGATGAAGTCCGATGGAAGGTTCATCCAGAACATACAAAACTCCAGAAAGATTTGAGCCTAATTGTCCGGCGAGTCTGATTCTTTGTGCTTCTCCTCCTGATAAAGAAGATGTTTCTCGATCCAGCGTTAGATAACTTAATCCAACATTACCCATAAATTTCAAACGTTCTGTGATCTCTGGGATAGTACTTTCTACAATAGGCTTTTGAAAATCCTCTACCTTTAGTTGCTTCAAAAAATTCGTAAGTTGATCGGGCGTAAGAGCGAGAATTTGAGGTAAAGATAAGGCATTTCCAGTTTGGTTGTATAGCACTACATTTCTAGCAATTTCTCCGATTCTTTGTCCGTCACATTCAGGGCAAATATCACCATCCTTTATGTTCCACCAATCATCTTTTGCAGGCAAATCATCTTTCATCCAGTCAAAAATCCTGCCGTAACCCTTACAGCATGGACACCTACCTTTAGCTGAATTCCATGAAAAATGAGAAGGCTCTAATTCGGGATATGAAATACCAGTCTGTACATCGACTCTATTTGTTGAATGCCAGATTTCTTCGTTGTTCTCTATATTAGTGATCAAGCATCGTCCATTTCCAATGTCCAAAGCATGCTGAACAAAAGATTTAATTTGAGCCACGGAGGGAACTTTGGACCACCTCACAATCACTGCCTCAACATCATGAATTCGATACCTGTCCAGACCAGGAAAATTTTCTGTACTGTAGAAAACACCATCACATCTGACTTCTTCAAATCCCTTTTCAAAAGCCCAATTCACTATGGGTTTATGATGTCCTTTTCGTCCATTTACCAAAGGTGACAGGAGGATACATTCGGAATTAACCTCCTTAAGCATGCCTTTTAGTTGTTTGCGAACTTTGGATTGTATTTCAAATAGACTGGCTTTTTGTAATGGCTTTTTCGTGTGAATGCTTAATTGAGTTCCAATCTTTGCGTACAAAAGTCTTAAGTATTGCGTGATCTCAGTGATGGAACCTACGGTTGATTTTCTGGAACCTCTAGTTATTCGTTGCTGAATGGAGACCGTAGGGGGCAAACCATTGATTTGATCGACTACTGGCCTTGGCATCTGTTCCATAAATTGCCTGGCATAGGAGGACATGGAATCCATAAACCTTCTTTGTCCCTCTGCAAAAACAACATCAAAAGCGAGAGATGATTTACCTGAACCAGAGGGTCCAGTGACAACCACAAATTTATTGTATGGAATCTTTAAATTAATCCTGCACAGATTATTTTCAGCTGCACCAATTACCTCAATACTTCTTTGACCCTGATTGTTTTTTAAAGATGATTTCGGGGTGCGTTTTAAGTAGGATTTTTTTCTCGGATTAATTTTTCCTTGGTTGTAAATCCTGTAAGAGTCTTGAGAGCAGTTTTTTGTAACCCTGCCTCCCTCCTTCCCTGCCCCTGGTCCTAATTCCAGAATCCAATCAGCATTGCTCAAAATTTGAGGGTTGTGCTCAATCACAAATAAAGAATTTCCGGATTCAACGATTGATTTTAAAGCACAAACAAGCACCTCGACATCTTTCATGTGTAAGCCTGTACTAGGTTCATCTATTAAAAGAATACTATGTTTCTTGTTGAGTGATAAACCTCCCATAAACTTAACCAGTTTCAGCCTTTGTGATTCCCCTCCAGATAAAGTATTTAGGGGTTGCCCTAAGGATAGGTAACCGAGTCCAACTTCTTGAAGTAGGCGAAGTTTTTTGTGGGTCTTGGGATATTGAACGAAATGGTTAACAGCCTCGTCTACAGTAAGACTAAGTATTTCAAAAACCGACATTCCATTCAGTTTGATTTCTAAAACATCATTTTTGAATCGCATACCATTACAGTAGGAACATGGAGTTTGGATATCTGAAAGGAATTGCATCTCCACAATTTCATAGCCCAAGCCCATGCATTCCTCACAGCGACCATTACCCGAATTGAATGAAAAGTCAGAAGCAAAATAGCCCAGTTTCTTGGCTTCCTCGGTCCTACCAAGTGCTTCTTTGATAGGACTCCATCCGTCAGCATAAAGAATTGCATTCGATCTTGGGGTTTTGGAAATCGTATTTTGATCGATTAAAATAACATCATCAAACTGCTTTTCCGAAAATACATTTTCAGATTTCGAATCTAATGAAAGAGTTTTAAAAATTATCTCGTTAATTAGAGTAGATTTCCCTGAACCGGAAACTCCTGCAATTCCTACAAACTTACCCAGAGGTAGATCGACGGCAAAATTCTCGAGGTTATGAAGTGTGGCATTTCTGACTTTCAGTAGTCCCCCATTCAGTTGACTTACATCTTTTTCTTCTTGTGAAGAATATGAATGAATTTTTTTCCTCAAGCAAGCGGCTGTAATCGAACGTTTAGACTTTAATAATTCTGGTACGGATCCATTAAATATAATTTCGCCTCCTGAAGTTCCTTGCTTTGGTCCAATCTCGATAACTCTGTCTGCAGATCGGATGACTTGTTCATCATGCTCCACAACGCATACGCAGTTTCCAGCATCAGCAAGCTTTTTGAGAACCTCCACTAATTTACCGATATCTTTGGGGTGAAGTCCAATAGTTGGCTCATCCAAGGCAAATAGTGCATCTGTTAGAGAAGACCCAAGGCAAGTGGTTAGATTTACTCGTTGGGTTTCTCCTCCGCTAAGCGTTTTACTAAGTCTATCGAGTGTAAGATATGACAAACCAACTTCGTTTAGATATCCCAATCGAGTACGGATTCCCTCTAGAGCGATCGAATCTTTAGATCTAGAGTTGTTTTTGGCCTTCGGAAGAATGGAAAGAAGTTCTCCTACTGTTTTGGAATAAAGTTCAGGGAGTGTGAATTTTTTCCATTTCCAGAACTCTGCTTCCCTTCGCATTCTAGTACCGTTGCATTCGCTGCAAACAAAATAACCGCGGTATTTCGAAAGAAATACTCGTACATGCATCTTGTAGGTTTTTCTTTCCACCCAGGAGAAAAATCTTTCAACGCCATACCACATCGAACTTTCTTCCTCATATTCTTTTTCACCATACCAGATGAGGTCTTTTTGACGCTGGGTTAGATTCCGATATGGTCGGTCAATATCAATTCCTTCTTCCTTGCAATATATAAATAAGTCTTCCTTGCAATGTCCGTATATTTTGCCGTTAAAAGCTTTGATCGCACCTTTTTTCAGGCTGATAGAATCATCTGGTATGACCCTATTCCTGTCGATGGAAATAGTTTTGCCGAAACCCTTACATTTAGGACAGGCACCCTGAGGAGAATTGAAGGAGAAAAGATTGGGTTTGGCGGGCTTAAATAATTTGTGATTAACCTTTGACCTTAATCCTCGGACGATAGTTTCCATTGTTTTACCTTCAAGCGATCTTATCTCACCAACCCCCTTCCCGTGCTCGAGAATTAAATCGATCGCTTCAATAAGCCTTTTTTTCTGGCCTTTCTCTATCTTAATCCGGTCTATAATAACAAAGACCTCATTGATTGACTGAGGCAAATTCCGAATCGATTCAACTTTAGAAAGGTTCCCGTCGTGGAAAATCCGCGAGAAACCGGATTTTTTTAAAAAAGATAAAAAATCTTTGTGATTTATTTGCTCTGGTTTTGGAACTTTAAAACAAAAGAACCCAATCTTCTTAGGATATTTTCTGATTAACTCAGATAGAATTTCGGATGTATTCAAGCTAGAGATGAGATCCCCGTTTTCAGGATCATGAAGTTGTGCTACTTCTGAAAACCAAACCTTAAAATAATCACACAAATCAGTCATAGTTCCGACGGTGGATCTTGAATTCCGAATCGAGTTTTTCTGCTCAACTGCAATGGAAGGCCTGGCATTAACGATGTTTTTGACTTTAGGTCTCGGAAGAGTGTCCAAAAACTGCCGTACATAGGGGCTAAAAGTTTCTACATATCTTCTTTGTCCCTCTGCATGTAAAACATCAAAAAGTAAAGTGGATTTGCCAGAACCACTCAAACCGGTGATCACAGTTAACTCACCGGGGGTAATACTGAAATCGATTGCCTTTAGGTTGTTATGTTTTGCCTCTTGGACAAAGATGTCAGGAGATGTAACACACATGAAAGTGTTGTAGGGTGCAATTGCAAGATTGCAAATTTTTGGCGTCCCGTAGGGGATTCGAACCCCTGTTGCCGGGATGAAAACCCGGTGTCCTGGACCTGACTAGACGAACGGGACATCAAAGTTGAAATATTATGGCACTTAATCTTAAATTCGCAAGTTCAAAGGAAAGTTAAATAGGTTTCTGAATGTTTGACTTTGTAATGTATGTCTTTAACATAAACCGCTTTTGCAATGAAACCTACCTACAACCCATCTAAAATCAGACGTGCACGCAAATTCGGCTTCCGAAGCAGAAATTCCACCGCAGCAGGGCGTAAAGTACTTAAAAATCGTCGACGCAAAGGTCGTGCCAAGTTGTCAGCATCCGTTGCGAGGCGTTTTCGTTAAGAACGAAAAAGTAATTGAAATCATGCGGACAAAATTTTTCGTCCTCTCGAAAAATATGTAAATCTTTTGAATTCGAGAGAATCAAAAATGAAGGAATCAAAAGAAGAGAGGAAGCATTTTTTCTGCAAGGATTGCGAAACAATTCAAATCCGTACTCTCGGCTTGGAGTAATTGCTACCAAAAAACTTGGAAATGCGGTTGAAAGAAACCGTGCAAAAAGACAAATTAGAGAAGTTTTTAGAAAGAATTCAAGTGCAATTCTTCCATCATTGGATATGATAGTCCTGCCCAGAAAAAAAATGAAACAGCTTAAATTTGCCGAATTAGAAAAGAGATTCTTGGAGGCAATTAAAAAGCTGTCTTTTTGAACATGAAAAATTACATACTAGGATTCGCTTTTCTGTTGCTCGCATTCTACTTGATGCTGCAACAAAATCCTTACCAGAATCCAGAAAGTGAACAAATTGTAACAGACTATAATCGAAGTGTTTTAAAACCACCAACTCATACAGTATCTCCAGAAAATAGAAATGATGAAAATACAACCATATCTGCAGATAATTTTGAAACCGTTGGTGTTTTAGGTGAAGAAAATCTCCTAGAGGTACTTGGAAACAATCATTCTAGCTTTGTTTTTTCCAACCACACAGGAGGTATCCGAGAAATTAAGATTCATGAATTTGGGAGACTGAGCAAGGAATTTTCAATGCCTCAGGAGGGTGACCCTTTTCTATCAATCTCTTTTGAAGATTCAAATGGTAGATCTTTGAATTCTAAAATTCCAAATCCTCGTGCTTTTAAACCGCAGTTAAGTTCAGACAAACTCAAAATCACTTACAAATGGGTTTCCAACCAAAATTTGCAAATAGAGAGAATTTTTTGGCGTGAAAGCAATAGCACTTATGTCTTGAGCCATCAGACAAGAATTTCCAACTTAGGTAAGCTTCCCTTGAATCTTGAAAGGATGCGTTTACAATTAGGTTCAGCGTTTCAAATTCCACGGATGCCTAACCCCTTTGATACAGCATCCCATTATCTCAATGTTGGTTACTTCAATGCTGGACCGGTTCTACCTGAGGGTTGTTCTTGTGCAACATGTAGCGGAAGAATTGACGGAGAAGCTGACGAATTCATTCAGGTCAATGAGATGGGGCCAAACGGAAGAATGGAGCCCCGCTACCTTTCACAAGCTAGATGGGCTTGCGTGAACAATCAGTTCTTTATCAACCTTGTTCGTCCAAGCACAGATATGTCAGATGTTCGAATTTACGGTAGCACGATTCGGAAATCTGGTGATTCCGAAAAGACTGGAGTAACTGGATCTCTTTCCTTTCCGGTTGGTCTTTTGGAACCAGGAGAAACAAAGAGCTATGATTTTGAAATTTATTCCGGGCCAAAAGATTATATGGGATTGAAAAGCTTGGGTGCGGATCAGAAGAAAGTAATGCAATTCGGAATTTTTTGGTGGATTTCTGAGCCGCTTAGTTGGGCACTTAATTACTTAAGTGAAATATTGGGTAGTTATGGTTTTGGGATCATTGCGTTGACCATAATCGTAAAACTACTGCTTTGGCCTCTTACCGCCCAAGCAACTCGTTCACAAAAGAAAATGCAGGCCCTCCAAGGCCCAATGTCCAAACTAAGAGAAAAGCACAAAGGGAATTCTCAAAAGTTAAATCAGGAAATGATGAAGTTCTACAAGGAACACAAAGTTAATCCATTTGCTGGTTGCTGGCCCATTTTGATTCAAATACCAATTTTTCTTGGGATGTTTTGGATGTTAAGATCGGCCTCTGAACTTTACGGGCAAAGCTTCCTCTGGGCGAATGATCTTTCTGAGCAAGATAATATTTCCACCATCCAAGGGTTTTCATTGAATCTACTACCTATTTTCATGGTCGCCACTCAATGGTATCAAATGAGGCTTAACCCCATGCAAATGGGTCCTGAAATGAGTGAAGCACAGCGATTAAATGCCAAAATGATGAGGTTTATGCCTTTTATGTTTTTGGTTTTTCTATATTTCTTTTCTTCCGCTTTGGTCTTGTATTGGACGATACAAAATCTAATGACTATCTTCCAGACATTGATTACAAAGACCGCAACGGAACCTAATTCGAAGTCGATATCCAAGGGAGGGCAATCGGCATTAAGTGACGAAGTTGAAGTATCTCCTATCAAGGAGATCAGCGAAGAGGAAAGGAAATGCAGGAACCTTCTTGGTTTAAAAGTAAAGGGGCCGATTGATCGCAAAAAACTAACTAAAAATTTTGAACTTAGAATGCTCAACTATGAGGAAGAAAAATTGGAGAAAATGAGTGCAAGTAAGCGTCGAAGCTCTTTAGAGAAAAAGGAAAGATTGGAAGCAGCCTTTGATTTCTTGAAATCGCTGTCGGAGGATTAAGCTGATTTCCTGCATAATAACTAATTTTCAGTCATGGCAGGACATAGTAAGTGGGCTACAACGAAGAGGCATAAAGCAGCCGTCGATGCCAAGAGAGGGAAGATTTTCAGTGTAATCAGCAAGGAAATCACGCTCGCTGCAAGAGATAGTGGAAAGGACCCTGAATTTAACCCGCGATTAAGAACGCTTATTTCCAAAGCGAAACAAGCAAATATGCCTGCAGACAATATTGATCGGGCAATCAAGAAAGGAACAGGTGAGCTGGGAGGCGTCACCATCGAAGAACTCCTATACGAGGGTTATGCTCCTGGCGGTGTCGGTTTGATGGTGGAAGTTACTACCGACAATAAAAATCGGTCTGCATCAGAAGTTCGAAGTACCTTTTCCAAAGGCGGTGGAAACTTGGCTGGAGCCGGAGCCCTAGCCTTCAACTTCAAGAGGAAAGGTCAGTTTCTGATTGCTAGAGAGAAAATAGCGGAAGATTTGATCACTGAAATAGCACTTGAAAACGATGCTCAAGACATAATTTCCGAGAAAGAGCATTATGAAATTATTTGTGAGACTAGTGATTATTATGGCTTGGAAGAAGCTTTGCAAAAGGCGGGGATTTCGCCTGACTCCTCTGAACTTGCGTATATTCCGGATAATTTGGTTCCTGTAACTGAAGAGGATCTTGCAAGAAAGGTATTAAAATTAATTGATGCATTGGAAGATCTGGAGGATGTGAAATCAGTTCATGGAAATTATGACATAGAACATTCTTTGCTCCAACAGATAATTGGACCATAATTGAAATCCAAGCTAAAGCTGGATCGGGGAATCCGATGTAATGACGAATTCTAAAAAGAAAATACCACTGCTTAATCAAGAAGTCGGGATAGTTAAAGAGAAAAAGTTTTGCTTGGGTAAGCCTTTTAAATTGGAAAGTGGTGAACTTTCTAACCTTCAAGTGATCTACGAAACCTATGGAGCAATTAACTCGAATGGGAACAATTGTATTTTAATTTGCCACGCCTTGACAGGGGATCATCATGCAGCTGGTACTCATGAAAGCTCTGAAAAACCAGGTTGGTGGAATCACCTGATTGGTCCTGGCAAACCGATCGATACAGAACGATTCTTCGTCGTATGCTCAAGCTGTCTGGGAGCTTGTGGAGGAACGACAGGACCCACAAGCCAAACTCCTGATAGCTTAAACCAAACTTATGGCATGGATTTTCCTGATTTTACCATAAAGGACATGATTAATGCTCAAAAAGCTTTGCTGGATCATCTTGGGGTTAATCAATTAGAGGCGGTAATAGGCGGTAGCATGGGTGGAATGCAGGCACTTCAATGGATGGTCGATTTTCCGGATTTTATTAATAAAGCCTTGGTTATTGCGGCAACGACTAGGCATAGTGCTCAAACAATTGCCTTTAATGAAGTTGGCAGGAGGTCCATTCAAGGTGACCCAAAATGGAATGATGGAAAATATGATTGGGATAACTCACCTAATACAGGACTTGCCGTAGCCAGAATGATGGCTCATATAACCTACCTTTCCGACCAAGGAATGGAGGATAAATTTGGTCGTGATCAACAAAATGACCAAGTAAATAATTTTGAGTTCAAAGTTGAAAGCTATCTAGATCATCAGGGAAACAAGTTTGTTGAACGTTTTGATGCCAATACATATATAAAACTTACTAAAGCACTTGATCGCTTTGATCTTGTTGGAGAAACTGGGCTAGAAGCCACATTCAAAGAGGTAAAGGCAAAGGTATTGGTTATAGCTTTCACCAGTGACTGGTTGTATACTCCCGAACAAAATAAGGAAATTACCAAGGCATTGTTGCGTCTTGGTAAAGATGCTTCTTATCTAGAATTGGACCATAAGCACGGTCATGATTCTTTTCTTATAAACTCTAGTGATTTTTTGCGAACAGTAAGAGCTTTCTTGATGGGTATGAATCAAGATGAAATCGAAATCCAAAAGTCCAATCCCAAAGGTAAGCCGAATACAAGATATGATGTTAAAAAAGAGGCTGATTTCAAAGTTATTGATGATTGGGTCAATCCAAACGAAAGTGTACTCGATCTTGGATGCGGGAGAGGAATTCTCTTAGAATATTTGAGAGAAGAGAAACAAGTATTTGGTTTAGGAGTTGATCATGATTTAAACAAAGCGACCTCGTGTGTAGCCAGGGGTGTACCCGTTTGCCAAGATGATATTAGTAAAGTGTTATCAAACTTGAAGGAAAATTCTTTCGACTGGGTTGTCTTCTCCCGTATGGTCGAAGAACTCGATCATCCAGGCGAGGTAATTTTAGAAGCTTTAAGAGTTGGAAAACGAGTTGCCGTTAGCTTTGTAAATTATGCTTACTGGAAAAATAGATTTAAATTTCTACATTCTGGGATTCGTATACGAAATGATGTTTATCCAGATCCTTGGGAAACAAGTGAGGTAAAAAACTATTTTTCAATCCGTGATTTTGAATTGTTCTGTAAACAGGTTAACATGTATGAAGAAAAATTTTCTGTTGGCAGAAAGGTTTTCCATCGTGGAGACTGGATGAAAACTTGCTCTTTCGTGCCTAACCTGAGAGCTGGATTAGCAATTTACGAGTTGATCAAAAAGTAGGCCAATTTACCCACGATTCCATTTGTAGGCGGAAGCAAAACCCCATCCAATACCAACCAATAATCCACCTGCATGAGCAAGATTCGCAATATTACCAAAAACCCCCGTAAAACATAAAAAGAAAAAACCAAACATTATCATTGCAACTGCCGGGTCTAAACGAAAGCCATCCGCAGGGTCAAGTTTGGTTTTGATCCAAACATAACCGAAAAGGCCGTATATAACACCAGACATCCCGCCGAAATTGGGTCCTGAGTATAAAAATTGGGATAGATTCGAGCAAACTGCTAGAATAAAAATAAAAGTCAGCAAAAATTTGTGCCCTTTCTTTTTTTCTAATTGACTGCCTAAATCATAGAGCCACCACATGTTGAAGAAAATATGAAAAAAGCTGAAATGTAGAAAAATTGGAGTAATTAACCTCCAAATCTGACCTTCAAGTATTTGTAAATCTAATTTTAGAGGATTGATAATCAATGCGTTTTTACCCATTCCAGAAACAAGATAAACCATAACGACGGTAATGATCAGAGATAGTGTGTAAACGCCAGGTTTACGAACATCTGATTGCCATTGTTTCCTTAAATCAAACTGCTTGAACCCAGAAGGCTTTCTAAAATTCTTTTGATCCGGTTCGACAACCGGTTTTTCGAGTTTGTTTTGGAGGGTAAACTTCTTATCAGTTGGATCATCAATAAACAGTTTGATATCTGATTGTGCAGACTCCACTTGATCTTCATCGGCTACCCATATGGACCAACCAACTTGATCCTCATCCTTTTCCAAGGATGAATCGACCCCTTTTTCTTTCAGGTAACTCCAGAATTGCAGGGCTTGCTTCTCAATCTTAAAAATTCCAACTTTACGCATAACAAATTATTCCGACAAAAGTTCGAAGAGCGAAAAGAAGTAGTATGTGAGTTGGCTGAGCAAACCAGTGAAAAAATCCATAAAACTATCGATGTTTACGAGTAATAATATGATAATTATCCCAAAGCCTGAAAATTTTGCAAAAGTTATCTCACTCATTTTGACCGCTCTTTTTAATATGTGAGATCCATCTAGAGGTGGTACGGGAATCATATTAAAAAGAAATAAGATACAGTTTATGTTTATTATGATAAAAAAAAGTTTAAGCATCGCTTCGTTCAAGACTTGAATATTATGCAAGGCCGCAAAAAGAAAGGTCGCTAGCAATGCAATGCAAAGGTTGGAAAATGGACCTGCAAGGGTAATTAGAAAATCATCTCTTGTCTGATTTTCTTTTTTAGACAAGGATACTCTCACTGGTTTGCCCCATCCGAATACGGCAAACCCTGGATTAAAAAATATCATTATCATAGGAAGGATGATAGTTCCTACTAAGTCTATATGAGAACGGGGGTCTAGGGTTACCCGACCTTCTGCTCGGGGTAAAGGATCTCCGAGTTTATCAGCGGAAAATGCATGTGCCCACTCGTGAATCGTCAAGCCAACTACGAGAATAATAAATAGTAGACATTTTTCGAACAACTCATTTTGGGTGAAGAATATTTCACTCAGTGACATTTGAATATGTTAGGGTACAGAGTTATCCATTAGTAAACTTTTATCGGAAAATTCTATTTTTACATTACCTTTATAATCAAGACAGGCTTTAAGTACATCCAACTTCAGTTCCGAAAGTAGTCTTTCTTCATTCAATCGATCCGAAACCAGCCGCATTCGTTTCAGGTGTTCATCTGTTGGAAACCGAAAACCAGTTTTGGTTCGGTTGATGTTCTTTTTCTCTCTTTGGCTAGGCTCTTTCCTTTTAATAATCTCTTTTTCCGCTTGTTTTAATAATGACACTTTGGATTTTTTTAAGTCTTTTGAATTTACGGTTTGAATCAATTCTTTTGCATCCTCTCTTCGGTTTAATTCAATAAGGACTCTTGCTTTACACAATTTAAGGTAATCGATTTCAGTATTTGTTCGATTAGGAAAATCAGTCAGTAGTGAATCCCATATTTTCAGGGATTCTAATTTATCTGAATTTGGGTCATCAAAAAAGCTTTGACCGTAACGCAGAACATATTCAAAGCAGTCGGGAGAAAGTAGAAAGGCTTGTTTGAATGATTCTCTCATCATAGATTTAACAGAGGTTGAACTGAGAATTTTCCCATCTACTAATTCACTTGAGAATAAGTGCATATAATTACCTATTTCAAAGTGATAAGTCGCTTCCTGTGGGGCTATTTGAGCTGTCATCATCAAAAAAGGAAAGGCATCCAATGGTCGACCCTCTTTGATCAAGTGATTTGCTATTTGTTGTTTTACTACTGCAAGTTTGGGATCGATTTGGTCTGCCTCTAAATAGTAATCAATTGCTCTTTCTGATTGTCCCACTTTTTGAAGGAATTTAGCAAACAAAAGAAGAGCATTTATATCCCCCGGGTTCTCAGCGAGATAGTCTTCATATGATGTAACGATTTCTTGGGCTTTACGGGTGAGCTCCCCTTCAAGGGCAGGAGTAGAATTCTTGGCGAAATGAAAAAATTTAATTTGGGCGTCCAAGATTCTTCCAAGATTGATTTCGGCCAGACTGAAAGCTTTTTCTCTACCAATCAAGGTTGAGAATGTTAGGAGTACTATACAGAGAGCAGACAGGGGGTTGGATTTAAAATAAAACACATTCTATTCAACCATATTTATTCATTATTATTCAAGCTTGGAAGCGTTCATCTTCCAAGTTATCATTTAAACAATGAACATTTGCTACAGTCTATCTATGAAGAAATTAACCGTGATTTGCATCACCTTTTTTTTCCAAAGTAATTTTATGATGATAGCATCAGGGCAAAATACTTCTGAGCCGATCTGGAGCCCTAAAATTTCATATAACACTATCGTAAAAGAGGCTCAGCAAGGTTCCCCCTATCATCAGGGGTTGCTTGGAATATATCTAAGGTCAGGCGAAGCAGGTTGTGCAGTTAATTTAAAACTTGCTGGAGACTGGTCAAAAGTTGCTTGGTCAAAAGGTCACCCCTTTGGAGCTTATAATCTTGCTAATCTTGCAATTCTGAAAGGCGATTTTGAAGAAGCAACTCAGCTTTATCAAGACGCAGCTCTTCGTCTTCAGAGAAAAGCTTCGGATGGAGATGCGGTTGCTATGTATTGCATGGGAGAGATTGATTTTCAGGTAATACCTACCAATGTCCGAAGAGCATTGGATTTCTTCAAGAAATCTGCTGAAATTGGTTATCCGCCTGCTCAAGCAACCATTGGTACACTCTATTTAAAAGGACTTCCCAACCTTTTAGAAAAAGACTATCAGAAGGGGATTTCTCTTTTGTCTAAAGCTGTTAATCAAAAATCTCTTACTGCTCGTTTCAATCTTGGTATGGCATATTACAATGGTGATGGAGTGGCAAAAGACCGCCTGAAAGCATCGCAATGGCTTGATGTTGCGGTAAGGCAGAATTTTTCCGAGGCTCAATACACTTTGGGTCTTATGTTGGTTGAAGGAGATGGGATAGATAAAAGTACAAACCGTGGTTTATCGCTTCTTGAGCAAGCTGCAGCTCAAGGACATAAGCTAGCGATTAACTATCTCAAGAAAAGAAACGGAGAATTAACAACCAGTCGACCAAGTAGGGGAAAAACTTCAATAGATCCATCTTTGGATGATGCGATTGATGAAAAAATTCTTCAAAAAGCCAGAAAGTATTATACTGGAGTTGGTTTGGATAAGAATTACGAAAAAGCCTACGAATTATTTCTTCCTCTAGCTAAGGGGGGGAATGCAGAAGCATCAAGATTTATAGGTTTAATGAAACTTACGGGAAAGGGCACTGGAAAAGATATTTCGTCTGCGAGGCAGTGGTTGTCTGTGGCTTCTCAAAAAGGGGACAAGACTGCGATTCGAATGCTCAGAGATTATGCTGCTCTTTTTAAGGATTTGTAATTTAGTAAATGATTTTTCCTGAAAACTGGTTATTTTCAAGTTGCTGTGGCTTTGTTAGTTTCAGGTGGAGTTACATTGATTATCTTAAATGAGCCATAGAAGCTGATCCAAACCTGGAATAAACTTCTAATTCTTAGTTTGAAAAGTGATTAGTCTGAGTAACTTTCCAGTTTGCGAAGAATTTCATAAATTTGAGGATTCTTGGAATCAAAAGACTAACTTCGTTTTGCAGGCACCAACTGGATCTGGAAAGTCTCTAGGTCTTCCATGGATCATTTACAAGAAAGCAATCAGTAAGGGTCAAATATTAGTAGTTCAACCGCGAAGGATTGCTGCGGTCTCGCTTGCAAGAACCCTATCCGGGGCAATGAAATCTGATCTTGGTCAAGAAATTGGTTATCAAGTTCGTTTTGACAAAAGATGCTCGAAGGAATCTAAAATTATATACCTGACCGATGGTATACTGTTAAAATTAATTACTTCGGATTCTACTCTATCAAGGGCAAGTTTGGTAATTTTTGATGAATTTCATGAGAGGAGTCTTTATCTCGATGCTTCACTTGCTTTGGTTAAGAAAATTCAGAAAGAAAAAAGACCAGATCTTAAAATTATGCTGGTGTCCGCTACTCTCGATCTCAAGCAAGCTTGTAATTATCTTCCCAACACTTGCAGTCTAAAGGTTAGGGGGAGAAGTTATCCTGTAGAAATTGTACATAAAAATCCAGAAGGGAACTTCCCTTTTCTGGATGAGATTCCCAGAGAAGCTAAAAGATTAATGAATTCATTTCCGGGAGACTTGCTTATTTTCATGGATGGAGTTGCAAGTATTTCGAAACTCGTTCGAGAAATCCAAAAACAAAAGTGGTCGGCGGGAATCTTAGTCTTACGATTCTTCGGGGATATGCCTCTATCTGAACAGGAACAGCTTTTTGAGACAAAAAGTCAGAGAAAAATAATCATTGCCACTAATATAGCAGAAACCTCTCTCACAATTCCTGGGATTCAAATGGTTATTGATTCCGGATATGCAAAAGTCTCGAGTTTCGACCCAGTAAGAGAGATTAATACTCTTTTGTCTGAAAAAATTTGTCGTAGTTCAGCCAACCAGCGAAGTGGGAGGGCAGGAAGAACTTCAAAGGGATATTGTTTACGTCTATGGTCAGAGTCTGACCATTTGATGAGAAAAGAATTCGATGAAGCTGAAATTCACCGTTTGGATTTATCTGAACTATGTCTTGAGATTATTTCTCAAGGTTATGAACCAGAAAAATTAGACTGGTTTGAAGCACCTAGTCTGGAATCATGGCAAAAGGCAAGGAATCAATTGAAAGGGATGGGCTTACTGAATGAGAAGGGAAGCATTAACTCGGATGGGAAATTGATTTCAAAAATTCCTTTACCCCCGAAACTTGGACTGGCGTTGCTGCACTCGGATAAAGAGAATTGCCTTTCAGAAATGGCACTCATTTTTTCAATGGTCGATGGGAAGAATCCAGTGAGTAATTCATTTGAAGCCCAGAAGACCGATCGAAATCCAGAGAGAGTATCAGACCTTGATCCACTATTGGATGCATATTTTGCTGCACGAAAAAATAATTTTTCAACGGACTATTGTAAGAATGCCGGAATACATGGGATGAGAATGAGGGAGTGTGAGAACGCTGCCATGCAATTATGCTCTTACTTTGGGCGTCCATTTAACCCAAATTCTCTCAATCACGAAGTCATATCTAAAATCCTCATTCAGTTATATCCTGATAGGATTATTAGATTAAAAAGTCCGGCACGGAAAATGTATGAGGATAGTAAAGGGAATCACTTACATCTCTCCCATCGTTCTACAATTGGCAAATCAGATTGGGCTCTTGCCCTTTCAGTAACCGAGAGGAAAAGAAAGGATCAAATCCAAGTACAGATGGATTTTGTTACTGAGATTGAAGAAAAATGGATTGTTGATCAACTCTGTCAAAAACTAATTCACCAAAAAAAATCCTATCTGGACTTGGCCACAAGAATGGTTGTATCTGAAAGTTATCTTGCCCTTGGAGTTTTTAAATTAAACTTAAGATTGGATCATAATCCGGGAAAAGACCAAATTGCTAGAGCTTATGCACAGGAGATAATTGCAGGAAATTTAAATCTCAAAAACTGGAACATTGAAGTAGATCAATTTCTGGAGCGTTTAAAATTTCTGTGGTCTGCTTTCCCGGAGTATGAGATTAAACCTTTAGATTCTGAAGATCTATTTCTTTTATTGGAACAGTTGTGTCTGGAGAAAAAAAATTGGAAAGAAATTAAAAACGCTAATGTTTTCCCTCACATTATAAACTATTTGAATGAGCAAGAGAAAGAATTGATTCGTGAATTGGTGCCAACCGAGATTTCTTTGGGTAAAAACAAAAATTTGAAAAAGCTACATTATTCCGTCTCCGAAGTCACTTTGAATGCTAAAATTCAAGATTTATACGACCTTTCACACCACCCCAAAATCGTTAATGGAAAGTATCCAATTATCGTAAATGTTCTGGCTCCTAATCAACATGTGGTACAAAGGACCACCGATATCACAAGTTTCTGGGACGAATCATATCCATCGATTAAGAGGGAATTGGCAGGAAGATACCCGAAGCATGAATGGAGGTAAACTTTGTTTAGAATTTTTGATGATTTGTTTTTTGCATATGTTTTTATGTCAAATTGTTACTTTCCCCGTTCTAGTAAAAGAAGGGGTGAATTTGGTGAGTGGGTGGCATTAAAACTTTTGAAAAAAAAAGGTTTTCGATGTATTCATCGAAATTGGAGAAGCAGGAAGGATCGAAGAATGGAGATTGATCTTGTTTGCCTAGATTACGATACTTTAGTTTTTGTCGAAGTGAGATCTAGATCAGAAGATTCCAGGGTAAATGGGTGGCATTCCCTGGATCTAAAAAAGCGAAAATCGATGAAGAAAGCAGCTCGATCATTCCTTTCAGAAGGAGGGGGTTGCTATGACAACTACCGTTACGATTTTGTAGAGGTAGATCTACCAATTAAGCGGGGAAATAAAATAACTTCTTATCACCATGAAAACATTGCCATTTTTAATAGATAAATACATTCCTAATATTTTTAATATCTGAAGCATTTATATGGATTTAAATACAAACATTGTTTCTACACCCCCCACGATTGTGGTCATCTTTGGTGCATCCGGAGATTTAACAGCAAGAAAATTAGCCCCGGCTATATTTAATCTATCAATGGATTCATTGCTGCCATCTCATTGCTATCTCATCGGTTATGGCAGAAAGGAGATATCTGATGACGAATTTAGAGAATATATTCGCTCTTCAATTGGAAAGCATTCGAGAAGAAAAATTACCGAAAAAGTATGGAATTCACTCAAAGATAATTTATCTTTTCATGCGGGTTCATACGATAACATTGAAGATTTCAATTCTCTAAATTCCAGAATTGAAGCTATGGAAAATGCTCTAAATCAAAGAGTTCAATGCTTGTTTTATATTTCTACCCCCCCAAGTGTTTTCAAAGCAATTCTGGAAAACTTGGGAACAAGTGGATTAGCCAAGAGACATCGGAATACTCAGATCGAATCAAAAGTGATCATAGAAAAGCCATTTGGAAGGGATTTAAAAAGTGCAAATGAATTAAATGCTGTAATCAATCGAAGATTTTCGGAAACCCAAGTTTTTCGCATAGACCATTACCTTGGTAAGGAAACGGTACAAAGCTTACTTGTTCAGCGATTTGCAAATTCGATCTTCGAGCCAATCTGGAATCGGAATTATGTATCCAGTGTACAGATTACAGTATCTGAAAATCTTGGAGTTGGCAGTCGGGGTGGTTATTATGATCGCAGTGGTGCTCTGAGAGATATGATACAGAACCATGTGATGCAGTTGCTTGCATTGACTGCTATGGAACCTCCTTCCTCTCTGGATCCCGAATCTATTCGAAACGAAAAAGTCAAAGCTCTCCAAGCGCTTAAACCGTTGGTTTTGAACGGGTCAAACGCAGAAATAGTTAGGGGAGTATACTCTGAGGGACTGATAGATGGGGAAAAGGTTATTGGATATTTTCAAGAAGAAGGAATTCCAGATGATTCTAATACGGAAACCTTTTCTGCTCTATGTCTACACATGGAAAATTGGAGGTGGAAAGGAGTTCCTTTTTATCTTCGTTCAGGAAAAAGGTTGGCTATGAAGGCTAGTGAGATTGTGGTTCAGTTCAAAAGACCCCCAGAAATTCTGTTCGGAAAAGATTCGAAATATTCGGTGAGCCCAAACTTACTTGTTATTCGGATCCAGCCTAACGAGGGAATCACCCTTTATTTAAACTCAAAAACTCCTGGATTGGAAACAAAGCTTCAGCCCATCGAACTTGCTTTTGGTTATGAAACTACTTTTGGCTCTAATACTCCGGAAGCTTACGAAAGATTGATTTTAGATGCATTAAATGGTGACGGTACATTATTCATTCGAGGGGATGAAGCTGAAACTTCTTGGAGCCTACTAACCCCAGTATTGGACTTCTGGCAGGAACAGGGGAGAAATGAACTGGAAAGCTATACTGCAGGGACTTGGGGGCCAGTCTGTGCTGATAAACTTCTTTTGTCTCGTGGCCACGAGTGGCTTACGGGAACCAAATTTTGAATCATGAAAAAATACCTTATATTAACTAGCATCTCCATTTTATTTACCATGACTGAATCTATTTCCAAGGAAGCAGAGGAAAAAACAGCACAAGATAAGAAACAGACAACAAATATTGCAGTCCTCGGTGGTGGTTGCTTTTGGTGTACGGAAGCTGTATTTGAAAAAATTGAGGGCGTTATGGATGTTGTTTCTGGATATGCTGGTGGCAAGTCTGTAAATCCCACTTACAAAGAAATTTGTACTGGAAAATCCGGTCATGCAGAAGTGATTCGAATTACCTTCAATGCAGAAATTATTTCATATAGAAAGATATTGGAAATTTTCGGTAAATGTCATGATCCAACCACTCTGAACCGCCAAGGCGCAGATGTAGGCACTCAATATCGATCGACTATTATGTATCTAAATGATCAGCAATTAAAAGCTGCAGAAGAGTGGAAAAAGAATCTAAATGATAAACTTGCGTCTCCTGTGGTAACTGAAATTGTTCCTGCACCAGTTTTTTACAAAGCTGAAGAATATCACCAGGATTACTATGCCCGAAACCCAAACCAAGGTTATTGTAATTTCGTAATACGGCCAAAATTGAAAAAACTGAATTTGGAATGAGAAAATTTTAATTTCTATTTCGAAACTTTAAATTTTTATTAGAACATTCAAATCTGCAAATTTTTAATAATCTTGAGGAACCCTCTTTTTTATATTTTCACATTTTATTTATTATATTTTCACTTTAAATATCTTTTTTTAAGAGGAATTAAATTTTGTTAAGCACTGGTTATCAGTTATAAAAGAAAAGTATTTACGATAAATATTTATCGTTTTACTTTTCTGTTATGTTTAAAAATACAAAATTTTTATTAGAAAAATATTGTAATTAAAGATCTTTCGATCCATAATATAACAAAATGACACCCACATCCTCCTCCAAACTCTGCAATTGGTTCGAAGACCAAGACTGTGATGCCATGCAGGCATTTCAGCTATTCGAGAATATACCAGGTCTTTCTTTCTTTCTTAAAGATACCAATCATCGATTGCTTCACATGAATAAGAGGTTTCTACCCAGAATTGGTCTTGCCAGTAATGATGAATTATACGGAAAAACCGATTTTGATATTTTTCCTCCCAGACTTGCGGAGCATTTTCGAAGGGATGACAAATCGGTTATGGAGAGTAAGCAACCTATGCTTAATATCTTGGAATTGGTGTTCAATAGCCAAGGACTACCTGACTGGTATTTGACCAATAAATATCCGCTCTTAAATCGAAACGGTGATGTAATTGGTGTTTTTGGCACGGTTAGACCATACGGTGAAGAGCATCCTGCTCATTCGCAAGAGCTCAAGTGGGAAAGGGATGATGAAATCGGTAGAGCTGTTAGTTATATTAGAGAGAATTTTCGCTCTAATCTTGAGATTGCTAATTTAGTAGAAATCTCCGGACTCAATCATAGAAAATTACACAGAGGCTTTATTGAATTGTTCGGAGTTGCTCCTATGCAATTTATTACCCGAACACGAATTGAGGCTGCATGCGACGATCTTTTAACTACGCAGAAGAAGCTTTCACAAATTGCAAAAGACAATGGCTTCTATGATCAAAGTTCTTTCACACAGCATTTCAGAAGACAAATGAAAGTTACTCCACTTAAATATAGAAAGCAAAAAGGTTTTGCTTAATCAGGATCAGATTGAACTAGAGAAGATTTTGATTCTACGAATGTAAACTTCAGAGTTTCTTTCCGCTAGATCCCACCAATATTCGCCAGGACTAGAATACTCGCTGGGAATCGGAGTAAGTCCTTCTTCCAGTGCACTGATCGCAGATTCACCTTCTGTTGTTAGGATACGAACCATTACATCGACAACTTCTGGAAAGGCATTGAGAAATCTTTGATTTGTATCGACTTGGTAATCATAGTGCGAACTGGCAAGATATTCATACTGATGATTTTTCGAATCCAGTCTCGGAAAGATTTGTCGTAGATAACCCGTTCCTTTACTATTTTTTTCAATTAAATAGGCACGAATACCAAAATCGATCACATTGTTGGCGATGGAAAAACCTGTTGGAGAGTCACCAGAATTGGCTTGAAAAATTGGGTTAATAATATTCTGGGCCTCCCTAGGGCCATTGGTGCCGGAATTTTTGTAATTTCCATCTTCTGGATGAAGGTTGAATCCTGCATTGAAGGTGTTCTCTGAATTAACATCTGATCTGAACAACTGGTAGCGAGCTCTAGAAGTTGGAGATGCTGTTAATCCGTATCTTACAATCTGATAGGCAATCGCCCGAACACCACCTCGTCTTGTAGTTTCACTTTCCAATTCTCGGGATTGAGAAAAGAATCGAAGCCATGTGCCTGCCACTCCGAACTTCGATTCCAAAAGCGGACCTTGATTGTTCTCGTCCATAATCTGGTTTCGGAGTTCAGCAGGCCAATCCTCGTTAAATATCCTTTTTGATTCTTCGATTGGTTTCGGATTAGTTTTTGCCGGCTTCCAATCACCGCTATTTGATTCATCTAGCAAAAGCCTTGCGGCAAACCAAACATTTCCATCATTTCTGGAAATTGCACATTGCAAATCCTCCTGAACTCGATCCAGTATAAATTGAGCAACTTGATTGGTTTCCAGATCGCCAGATGCTGTTGTTTGGGTAGACACAACTTGAGAAGTTATGTTGAGTAGCATCGCAGCTAGCAGGGCTGTAACAGATACCGCGACCAATAGTTCTAGTATGGTAAAACCTCTTTGGTCTGAAGCTTTCTTTAGATGAGTCAAGGTAGAGAACTATATTGGGCTAATAAGAAAATTTAGGTTAGGGGATCTTTAATGAAGCCCATTTCCTCACCCATTTTCGCATAAAGTTCAATTCCATTTCTTGAAGCATTAACCAGGTCATCGCTTAATGTAACCTTATTTTTCTCGAAAAAGGTCAAAATACAGGATCCGCCAAATGCGAAGTACCCCAACTCATCCCCTTTTTTAACTACTCTTTCCATCTCCGATGAATAGTGAATTGTTCCTACACAGGTTGCACCAACTGCGAATATTGCGATTTGTCCCAAGTTTTCTGTTTCTATGAAAGAAAGGGATCGTTTGTTTTCCCAAAAAATTGCAATGTTTTTTCTCAATGCGATTGGATTGACCGAAAGATAATTGCCATTAATGAGATGTGGTGATTTGAAATTACCCCCATAAGGAAAATGGAACCTGTGATAATCAACCGGACATAATCTGCTGATAACCAAAGTGCCATCCTCGTATTTAGATGCCTTTCCTTTGGAATCGAACAATTTGGGAAGGTTAAATTCCTGTCCTTTAACAAAAATTCTCTCCATTTTGGAGATATTTTGGAAGCCAAGATGACGGCCATCTGCAGGAAAAACAATCGATTTTTCATCAGATGAAATTGGACGTGAGCTTTTCTTTAGTTTTCGATAGAAGAATTCGTTAAATGTCAAGAAGCTCTCTGTGGGGGCAAGAAACTCCTTTTCATCAACCTTAAATTTCTGGATGAAGGGTAGGATTTTTTCCTTACTTTTTTTTCGGTTTGCCAATGCTCCATACCAAGATGAAAAAAGCTTTCTTTTGACGAGCGACCAAAGAAAAAATTTTCCAAGTGAGCTTTCGTATGTAAATCGAAGCCACTTCTCTCCATACACATCTTCCACTTCAACTTTTCCAGTTGAGCGGTTAAGGTATTGAATGTTTCCCATTGAGTGGATCTTATAATCGATCCGGAAAGGCGGAAATTAAGCCTTTTGAATTTTGCCAGCCTTAATGGCTTTAGCTGAAACCCACAATCTCTTTACCTGTCCAGAAGGAAGTTTAACTCGGACTCTTTGAAGGTTTGGTCTAAATTTACGCTTATTGTTTTTAACCAATTGAAGACCAATGCCTCCGGCTTTTTTACTAACGCCTTTATAAACGATTTTACCTCCAGTTTTTGGACGCTTTCCAGTTATTGCACAGATTCTTGACATATTAAATTGTGGGTAAAGTAACAAAATGTATTATTTGCAATCCGGTGACAAGCGAAAATCTTAGGATTTGCTTTCAAATTTGAAGATGTAGTCTTTCCCATTATCGTTTTTTACGAAGTAAGCTGCAGCTATGTTATAGGCTTCAAAAATTTTAGCGGAATCATTAAATCCTAGAACTAGGCTGGCAGATGCCAAGGAATCGGCAGTCATGCCATTTCCTGCAATTACTGTAACTTGGGAGCGAGACATTAGCCCAACAGCCGTTCTGGGATTGATCAGATGTGAGTAAACTTGTCCATCGATCTCGAGAAATTGATTTGTATCTCCAGAGGTTGCTACTGCACAATTGGATAGAATCAATGTTGGAAGGTCTGGATGATTCTTCCCACCCACTTTCACTTTCCACCCACTTTCACCTTTTGGGGCTTGTCCGATGACTAAATCTCCACCCGCGTCAATCAAGCATCGTTTGATGCCGAAACCTTGAATTGTCTCAAGCATTCTGTCCGCAGTAAACCCCTTTGCAATTCCCCCAAGATCTAACAAAACTCCAGGTTTTAAGATGCGTATTTTTTTATTTGTCTTATCCAAAGACAAATGAGTGTGTCCTATTCGACTGAGTGCATTGGATAAATTTTCCTCGGAAGGAAATCTTTTCCTAAACCGGGCAATTCTCCAGAGCCTAGATGCCGCTCCAACTGTGAGGTCGAATGCTCCATCTGTTTCCTCAGAAAGCTTTTGGCCATATTCAATTATTTCGAATAATTCGTTGGAAACATTCATCGGCCTCCCTTCGTGAGAACTGTTGGATAGTCTGGAAATTTCGCTGTTTGAGATGTAATCGCTAAAAATGCTGTTTAGAAATGTGGCTTTGCTGAAGGCAGCATCCGCTGCTGATTGGCAATTGGAGCGGTTAAGATCATCGATGAGTATGGTAAATTTTGTACCCATACAGTCTGAAGAAAACTTTTGATAAGTTTTGGATTTTCCATTGAGGCAGCCAACGAGCGAAATGAAGGTAATTAGAAGGGATTTTGACCACAAGAAGGGCAAAGCAAAAGTTTCGTTCATGGATTTATTATTCTTTTCAGTAACTTTGTTTTTTGAAATTATTACAATTCTTTCTTACTTTTTATCTCATGAAATCTTGTCCGATTCTTAAATTTATTCCCTTTGTTGTTTTTGCACAAGTGGCAAAAGCTGAAATCGATTTCATCCGCGATGTTCAACCAATACTAGAGCATAATTGCGTAAGCTGTCACCGTGCGGACAATGCGAAAGGAGATATTCGTTTGGATCAAAAGAAATATGCATTTGAAAGTGAAGATTTAATTATTCCCGGAAATGCAGAAGATAGTTCTTTATACTGGACCACCATACTTCCAACGGATGACGACCTGTTTATGCCTCCGATAAAGAATGAGGACAAGGATTACCCACTTACGGACGCAGAAAAAGATATTCTTAAAAAATGGATTGATCAGGGTGCGGACTGGCCTGAAGAAGTGACTCTTGAAACCAGGAAGAGACTTCCCAAAACGATTTCTTTTGTGAAAGATGTCCAACCCCTTTTAGAGTTAAATTGCGTCTCTTGTCACTATGAAGGAAATGTGAAGGGGGATTTGAGACTGGATACATTTGAATATGCCTTCGAATCCGACCATGTAATTGTTCCGGGAGAACCAATGGAGAGTGAACTTTATGTTCTTTGTACTCTGCCAATGGACGATGAGATGTTTATGCCACCAGAAGGAAATGATCCACTATCATCCACCGATCTGTTTCTCCTTAGAAGGTGGATTGAAGAGGGTGCGGATTGGCCAGAGGGGGTCACGCTTGCCCCGCAGAAAAAGAGCTTCACCGTATTGGGCATGTTACCGAAAAATCTTTATCGTGAACTTGGATTCAAGGAGGGGCAAGTTCAGGACGAATTCAATTCTTATCATCAAGAAATTACTACATCTGACCTAGAATTTGAAATGCTTCCGATCAAAGGCGGTGAGTTTTCTATGGGTAGCCCTGCTGATGATCCAGAACGTGGAGAGAATGAGCACCTTTCCCATAGGGTTAAGGTTTCAGATTTCTGGATGGGTAAGTATGAAGTTACATGGGATGAATATGAACTCTGGATGATCAACCTTGATAAAGACAACCGTGAATACAATAAGGTGGAGTCCACCTCCGCGGATGAATTGTCCGATGCGGTTACCAAGCCAACCGCTCCATACACTGACATGACCTTTGGTATGGGGAAAAGCGGCTACCCTGCGATTTGCATGACACAATTATCCGCTAAAATGTACTGCATGTGGTTGAGTGCAAGAACGGGTAATTTCTACCGTTTGCCTACCGAGGCGGAATGGGAATATGCCTGTAAAGCGGGTACTAAAACGGCATACAGCTTTGGAGATGACTCAAATGAGCTTTCAAACCATTCATGGCACTTGGGAAATAGTCGTTTCCAGTACCAGAAAGTGGGTCAAAAATCACCAAATCCATTTGGTTTGTATGATATGCATGGAAATGTATGGGAATGGGTTTTGGACCAGTTTGCTCCTCCAAGCGAGAAAGCACCAAAGGGAATCCTTGAAGATCCAATTGTGTCTCCAAACGACTTATATCCACGAACCGTAAAAGGCGGATCATGGGATGACGGGGCAAAAAGTCATCGAAGTGCAGCCCGCCTGGGTTCGGAAGAATCGTGGAAGCAACAAGATCCTCAAATCCCCAAGAGCGTCTGGTACCATACCGATGCCCTCTTCGTTGGATTCAGAGTGGTCCGACCGCGAAAAATCCCCAGTATTGAGGAGATTGAAAAGTATTGGCCATCAGAAGAGGATATTGCGGCCATCCCATCCCGCTAGATATCCTATTCACAAAGTAGTTGCGAATTCCTAAATTTGGGGCCAAATTTAAAAAGCCCTATGAGAGTTCTTTCCCGAAGCTTTAAGAAGAGTCCCGACAAGCGTGGGTTTGCTTTGGTTCTGGCACTTGCATTGTTAAGTCTCGTCTTTCTGTTGGTAATTTCACTGGTTAATCTAGTCAGTACAGATTTAAGCTTGGTTGAGGCTCGAAAAGACAAGGTGCTTGCCCAAGCTCATGCTCGGATGGGTATGAAGATTGCCATTGGAGAAATACAAAAGCATTTAGGCCCGGATATGCGAATTTCCGGCACCGCCGATCTGTTGGATGAAAGAATTGAGTCAGGAAAAAATTTCCAAAATACTTATTTCTCCAAAAACACTAATCCTGATGAAGGGATTGACTTAGATGAAGATGGTATAATTGAAAATACCCTGCCCTTTGGTCAGAGATATTGGACCGGAGTGTGGAAGCACCGTGGGCGAGATCGTGGTGTTGACCAGAATAAGCTCGGAGCAAAGCCTCTGCCTGAAAATATCGATACAGGTGACTCATTGTCAGAATACCCAATGGTTAGCACCGAATTTGATCCTCATCCTGCAATTGAAGTCTCTTGGCTGGTTAGTGGAAATGAAGGCTATGGGAAAAACCTTTATTTTGGAAATAGTCCATTGCAGCTATTGGAATATGTCGAGATTCCCGACGGAAATATTTGGGACTCCAATCAACCAGATAATGGTCGGGCATTTGTTAAGGGGGGGATTTACGGAAAGGACGAAAATGCATGGGAGGATTACAATTTAGCATTGCTTAATTCTCCACTAAAAGGACCAAATTTACTGCCTGAGTACAACCACCCCCTTTTCGAACTGCCCGACCCTTCCGAATCCGATGAAGTGGAATGGCTCCTGGTTGCTCCCCTTCTTGATAAAGACTTTAATCGAAACAGTTTCGAATTAAATGACCCACTAAGTTGGGAAGGCTCCCTTAGATCTGAGCCAGTTAAAGTTCGTAAAACAAGGGTACAACACGAAATGGAAGAGATCGATGATGGAAAGTATGGGGCGTATGCTTATTGGG
The DNA here is from genome assembly GCA_036127675.1 of Verrucomicrobiota bacterium. Classification (GTDB taxonomy): domain Bacteria; phylum Verrucomicrobiota; class Verrucomicrobiia; order Opitutales; family Seribacteraceae; genus Seribacter. The sequence goes on along the minus strand of JAYYRA010000044.1, from coordinate 3,298 downwards.
TTGGTGATGAAGGAGTCAAAACGAAGGTGAGCGTAAAAAACCCAAATCGAAATTCGACACTCTCCCGAATCAAAAAGGACAACCTCATGGTTGCAACCGAGCCGAACATACAGTTTGAATTCAACGGCGGCTTGGGTGAAAGTGGATACGGTATCAGTTGGAATAATTCGGCTACTGAAGAACGAAAGAATGATATTTTTTCAATGGATAACTTGATCGAACTTTCCGGATCGAATTCAAAATTAAATGCCCATTACCATTCACTTACCACGGATACTTTTGGGGTACTCAGTGATGTCAGGACCGGGGGACTAAAGAGAGATTTAAGTAGTGCATTTGCCAATGAAGAAAATTGGGCTGATCTTGAATCCGTCAATGATGTTTGGTCGGACGATTTTAGTAATTACATTTATAAACACCGAGTTTTTTACCAAAAAAGCGTACCTCTGGAAAAAAATTCCAAGGAAAACGATTGGCGTTTAGGAAGCGACCAAACGCTATTAGAAGAGCATGGCATACTAGCGGGTCCAAGATGGACAACTATGGGATCCTTTCACAACTTATATCTGGCATCCAATTATGGAGACATCACACCAGACCAATTTCCCAGGATCGTTGGTGATAACAATGTTCTTTTCAATCATTTGTTCCCCTTCGGATTACGACCTAATAGTCCGGGTAATAGCCCTGCACTCAGGAGTAGCACTAGAGTTCGGGAAAACTTCAATTTTTTTCGTGGTTTGGAGAATAGGCCAGAGCCAAGAAACCATCCGGTTCAACCGGTTTTGGTAGAGCTTAAATATTCTCATCACCCCGTCTACGAAGGAGGACAGTTAGGTTTGGCAGCTTACCCGTCTGTAGCGTTTTGGAACCCATACAATGTGCCGATTAGCAGTGAGGAAATTTTTATCGAAGTTCCTATCGAAGTGGGTATGCAAAGCGTAAATGCCAAACACTATGATCTCTATCGCAAATGGTGGATGTATTGTTTTGACGAAGTACTTTTTGAGACGCGAAATCCGGGAGTAGATCCGACCAAACCGCCATTTAGCATTCCCCCAGGTTTCAAAAATTTTGAAGATAAAAATGGAAATGGAAAAAAAGATCCCGGAGAACCGTGGGTGAACACAGGCGGATGGATGGGGACTCCTCCCGGTATGCCAACCAACCGGGACGATTTTATGAGAAATCACTCATTCGCATCTTTGAATCATCCTTTTCCTCGGGCTTCAATAAAATTTCCCACTAATTACGAGAATTTTGTTGGAACTTCTTATGGAAATAAAGTTCACAGACGCTTCCTTTTTTCCAACAATCCTGAAACTTCGAATAATACAGGAGATCGTCATTTACTTTTGGAGATTCGAGGCCTTGAGTTAGAACCTGGAGAGAAAGCCCACTTCACAGTGGATGCCCAAACTACTAGACCTTGGTCTGCATTACCAAACGCAGGTTCTGAAAACTTCGTTAACATCAGACTAAAAAAATTAATTTCCGGAGATGAGGATTACCCGGTTGTTTTCCTTAATGGAGATAACTCTATTGGAATAAATGAACCTGTAAGTATTCGGTATTGGATATGGGGACATCGGGGTGTTCACCCTAATGCAAAGGAAACATTTAGCAATTTAGGGGAAAGAATCCAAAACCCATCTGGATTGGATGCTCCCAAAGGAATCAAAGTTTATTCCGAAGATCCAACAGGTATCAGATATGACAGGAGAAAAATCATAGCTTCAATAAACAAACAATTTTCGGTGGATGTAGGAAGCGGAATAACTGATTTTCGCAGTTGTGATGATCTTAGTCAAATACCCACCCCAGGCCCTGGAATCGACGGAAAGTCAAAACTTGCCGGTTGTGGATTTCGTATTCGATTAAAATTACCCGGAAAAACAGACAATATTGTTTTGGAGCAATTTAATCTTCGGGCACTGGTAAATAGTGAACAGGATGGATTTGGAAATAATTGGGATTATGAACAATTTAATTCCGGTAGTGCTTTTGGAAACTCATCATCAGTGTTTCAACAGCAAGGAACAAAAGGCACCTTTGCCATCGGTTCAAATTCATTTGATTTGCAGCACGGTTATCCCAACTTTTTCTCTCTTCCGGCATTGGATGATGATAATGTATTAAGTCTGGCAAGTTTTCCCACGCAAGCTAATTCACTATGGGGTGTGGATCTAGAGGTGAACGCAGTTGTTCCTAAAGTAAGTAAATCAGATAGTTCAATTGGTTTCTTTCATGAATCTGACACTCTTTCCCCAATGGAATCGGAAGAGAGGGCCATCCTTTTTGAAATTCCAGATTCACCAATGCTTTCCATTTTTCAATTCCGGCACGCGAACCTGAACAATTATTTCCACGGACCAAGTTATGCTTTTGGGAACTCTTATGCTTCCCCGCAAGTGGCTCGCTACAAAACATGGGGAAAAATGAAGGCTTTTTCCATGCAACCAATTTTTCCCGGCATGGATATAAGAGGCAATATTGCTACCGCCAAGGATTTACAAAATGCAGGGTTGCCTTACAACCCCTTCATTTGGGAGCCGATGCGTGAAATTAGTTATGACGATCCAATTCGGGAAAAATTCGTAAATAATGATCATCAAAATATCACCCTGGACCATAGCTTCTATCTTAATTATTCTTTGATGGATGGTTATTTCACTTCCGGATTAGGAATAGGTTCAGAGTGGGATTTGTTACAGCCCGAGGAGTTTGAACCAGGGAGCCGCTTTTTACCTTTCCGGAATCCTCGATTGTTACCCTATCTTCGGGATGGTGAATGGATCAAAACAAGTTATGCTGAAAAAAGTCCGCAGTTGGCCTCGGCAGGTAGTGATTCGCAATACAGATACCAAACACTCGCCGGCGATCTTTTAGTGGATGGTACTTTTAACATCAACTCAACCTCTGTAGATGCTTGGGTAAGTCAACTGGCTTCACTGCGTGGTAAACCTATTGAAGGTCTCGTCGTTCCCCAGGATGAAACTCCGGTGCTTCGTTTTCAGGATTATACAGATATCGACGAGAATTCATGGAATAAAATTCGTTTTTTAACCGATGCAGAAATCAATCTGCTCGCTTACAAAATCGTTGAACAGGTTAAATTAAGAGGCCCTTTCTTGTCGTATGCTGATTTTGTAAATCGTCGAATTCAGGGGAATCGGATCAATCTTTTAGGCTTTCCGTTTCCTCAGTGGAATACAGATGAGAGAAGAGAGACCAGAAGTTCCGTTTTGGGTTTACGAGGTGCAGTACAAGCTGGAATCGCTGAAGCGAGACTGAATCA
>JAYYRA010000043.1:0-51773 GCA_036127675.1 Verrucomicrobiota bacterium | reverse complement strand
GAGTTGAAGATTTTTATGCTTTTAATTCAGAAATTAGCCTTCGAGCATTTGGACTTCAACAAACTAACCACAGAATCTTTTGATCACAGGGACCATCATGTTAAAGCGATCGAAGAATGTGGTTTCCAACGCGATGGTGTTCTGCGTCAACATACCAAGGTCGACGGTGGATGGGTGAATGCTATTCTATGCTCCCGGTTGTCCATTGAATTTCAAGAATATCAGAACTAGGTGAACCAAATGAAGCCGCCTGTAATTTTATTCACAAGTCTATCGTCGAAAACTTATTTGTATAGATCCATTGAAAAGCAGGCATTTAATTTTCATCCAGATGCGAAAGTAATCGGTGCAGATAGCAATCCTGAATGCGGTACAAAAAATCGGATCAGTTCGTTCGTGCAAACTCCATTGACTAAAGAATGGAGAACAGATGATTTAATTAGCTTTTGTACAAAGAAAAAGATCACGCATGTGATCCCCAGTCGAGATGGTGAGTTAAAATTCTGGTCCAAGAATCAAAATAAACTGAAAGAAAATGGGATACATGTAATGATTTCAGATGAATTTGCTTTGGAATCCTGTTTGGATAAGTACAAATTTTTTTGTTCTTTCCCGAAAGAAAGTCAGGTAAAACCAATTCCCACATTCGAGAATTTGGAATCATTGGAATCTAAAAAATTGGTCGTAAAGGAAAGGAGAGGAAGCGCATCCAAGAATTTGGGCTTGGGACTTAATCGAGATGAAGCAAAAAACTTAGCCAAAAAATTGAAAGAGCCCATTTATCAACCTTTTATAATGGGTTCCGAACTTAGTGCTGAAACTTGGATTGACCGTTTTGGAAAAACACATGGAATCCTAATGAGATGGAGGAGTGTTGTGATTGAAGGAGAGTCCCATGAGACCCATGTATTTCAAGATCTCGAATTAGCTGAAAAAATAGCAATTACTTTCGAAAATTTCACTGGACTGCATGGGCATTGCCTGGCCCAAATCTTAATGACTCCAAGCCATGAACCTAGGATCATCGAAATAAACCCACGATTGGGGGGAGCAACTCCCCTTGCTTTGCATTCCGGCTTGGATTCAATCTTATGGTTTTTAAAAGAATCAGCGGGAATGGATAATGAGATCCCTCCATCTCCTCCACTTAAGCAAAAAACAGCATTGTATAAGAAAAAAGGTGTGGTTCGTATAATTGACCCTTTTACATCTCGACAGAGCAATGCCTAATAATTAGCTATCTGGTAATGCAAGCATGCACGATTGCCATAGCAAATCAAAAAGGTGGGGTTGGTAAAACCACCACCACGGTCAACCTAGGTGATGCCTTGGCTCGACTCGGCGTCCCTACATTGATTGTTGATATGGACCCACAAGCAAACGCCACCAGCTCACTGGGTTTCGAAAAAAAACCAGGTTTTGGAGTTTACGGCCCCTTACTTTCTGGAGATGACCTTTCTAGCAGAGTAATTGGGGCAAGAAAAAACCTTTGGCTCATTCCTTCGGAATTGGACCTAGCAGCCGCTGAACTAGAATTAAGTTCGGAAGAGAATTATCTTCTTAAACTGAGGCAATCATTGCAGTCTTTAAAATCAAACCCTCAATTGCAGGCAATTTTAATAGATTGCCCCCCTACTCTGGGTCTTTTGTCGATGAATTCCCTCTGTGCGGCAGATCATCTCATTGTTACACTTCAATCAGAATACTTAGCTCTTGAAGGTTTGAGTCAGATTGTTGAAGTAATTGAAAAACTGAAAGGTTCTATGGTGAATCCTACACTTTCTCTTGGTGGAATTCTAATGACCATGTACGACAATCGCACAAAGCTTTCTTATGAAGTTTGGGAGGAAGTAAACCAACATTACCAGAACTTAGTTTTTCGAACGGTTATACCGAGGACGGTGCGGCTAAGCGAGTGTCCAAGTTTTGGCCAAACCATTTTCGAATACGATTTCAATGGGCCTGGTTCAGTTTCCTACTCCTCCTTCGCCAAAGAAGTTATCCAACGGTTTTTCTCTTAGAATCAAATAAACTAATGTGGTTTTCCAAACTGCAGAGCCGGTTTCGTAAGTCGGCAACTGACAAAAGCACCAAATATTCCGAAGAAAAGAGTCTTCGGGATCTTGAAGCTAAAATGGCTTATCGTTTTAAGGATTTCAATCTTCTCCGCCTTGCACTCACTCATCCTTCTTACAATATAAAAAATCCTGCCAACCCAAATAATCAACGTCTGGAGTTTCTCGGAGATTCCATCCTAGGAGCCGTTTTGTCCGCAAAGTTATATGATTTATATCCCGATGAAGACGAAGGATCTTTAAGCCGAAAAAGATCGTTTTTTGCGAGAGGGACTCACTTGGTTAAATTAGGATCGTTTTTAAAACTTGAAAAAGTAATTAAAATGAGTCCAACGGAAATAAAACACAAAGGAAACAAAAGATCTTCTACCCTAGAAGATGGAGTTGAAGCATTGATTGGTGCAATCTATTTAGATGGCGGATTTCAAGCCGCTCAAAATTGTATCCTTTCCTGGATCGGCAACTTGGAAGATAAGTTAGAGGACAAAACTTCCACCTTGAACCCTAAAGGTAAACTTCAGGAATTGGTTCAATCTATGGATGAGAAGCCAAGGATCAGATATAATCTCATTGATCACAGTGGTCCAGATCATGCAAAAAGCTTCATTGTCGAACTTCGTATAGGTCAGAAGATCATATCTCAAGGCAAAGGGAATTCGAAGAAACAAGCCGAATCCTCAGCAGCTGCCAAAGCAATTCAGTATTTGAATTCAGGTAGATTCAAAATGGAAAAGTGAAAAGAATCCAAATTCCTTCAGATAGAAATGGATTCTTCTGTCCTTCGATACCTGCAGCCACCTTTGCCACTATTGCATACCAAAACTGGCAAAAAATAGACTCTTCGGTACTCGTTCTAGTAGGTTCTTCAACTTCAGAAGCAGAGGCTATTTCGGAAGATATTGTGGCATTTGCTGAAATCTTCAACAAGGACCAAAGCGTATTTGAACTCCATCTTCTTGAAGAAGAACCTCCGAGCTCTCACCCCGAGGCATTTGAAAGAAAATGTAACAAACTTAGCTTGCTGTCCACACTGATGAACCATGAGTTTAGCGAAAACGACAAGAAAATCGTAATTGCTGCAACTCCCGACAGTTTACTTTCTCTATGCCCCAGTAAGAAAGAAAGAGAATTTCATCAGATCAAGATCTCAAAGACGATGCATCTAAATTTTGAAGGCTTTCAGGAAACTCTTCATAAAGAACTCGATTATTCATCGGAAATTCTTTGCGAGGAACCAGGGCAGTATTCAGTAAGAGGAGGACTAATTGACCTTTATCCAGTAAATTCAAATCAGCCATATCGAATTGATTTCTTTGGTGATGAAGTGGATGAAATTAGAACCTTTGATCCTTCAACCCAGAGAAGTGCAGAGAAAGTTGAGCAAATTCTCATTTCTTCTACCGGAAATGACGATGAAAAAGTATCTGAAGGGGGCTTTTTTTCCTTCCTGCCTTTTCACACTACATGGGTATTTATTGAACCAGAAAGAATGATTTCTGAATTCCCGATGGCTTTTCATCAAAGCGAGCAGGAAAAGATACAAAAAAACTGTCTGGAGCTTTGCTGGAATCCTGCTCATTCGAAAAATAAATTCATTGGTCTTAGTGAAATCAATCTTGGTTCTGGTATTTTCGAAAATCTCCCTAAACATAAAATTAAAGCAACAAGCTCAAGTCTTTCTCTTTTTAAAGATTCTATTGACTTAATTTCAGCTCAGCAAAGTAAATACCGAATTCAGTATCTTTTTGAGCTTTTGGAAAAACAAAATGCCGGCAATGAGGTCATTATTGCGTTTGGAGCTGAAACTGAAAGGAAACGAATTTTAGACATTATTGAAGGCGAACCCTCTCTCCAAAAGATTGATCCATTTTTTTTGCCGGTCGGACTAAGAGACGGCTTTTCCATCGAGAAGAAGGATGCATGGGAAAATGCTGCTCATCTAATCAATGACCGGAAAAAGGGAGTTAGTCTAGCAACCGCAAGAGAAATTCTTGGTCGAGAGCGTAGTCGCCGTCCTCTACGATCACAAAAACTTAAAGTTCAGAAAAAAAATGTCGATCAAGCATTGGATTTTAGTGAGCTTGTCAATGGAGACTTCCTTGTTCATCACCAACATGGAATTTGTCGCTTCGAGAAACTTGGTAAAATTGATAATTCCCATGGAGAGGAAGAAGCAATTACCCTGGAATTTGCGGATGGATTGATGCTTCATGTACCACTACAGGAATCCCATCTACTTTCTCGTTATGTGGGATTACAAAAAACCAAGCCAAAACTTGCTAAATTAGGGGGGAAATTGTGGTCTAAAACAAAACAAGCTGCAGAGGAAGCTGCCTTGGACCTAGCAGCTGATCTTTTGCGATTGCAAGCAACTCGTGAAAGCAAGAGCGGATTTGCATTCTCTATTGATGATCAATGGCAAAAAGAATTCGAAGATTCCTTTCCTTATGCTGAAACTCCGGATCAGCAAAAGGCAATCGATCAAGTAAAGCAAGACATGGAGCAAGAGGAGCCAATGGACCGGCTTGTCTGCGGTGATGTTGGGTTCGGGAAAACCGAAGTTGCATTGCGTGCGGCGTTTAAGGCAGTAATTGATGGGAAACAAGTCGCTGTGCTTGCACCTACCACCATTCTTTGCCAACAACATTTCAACCACTTCTGTGAGAGAATGGCAGATTTCCCTATTTCTGTTGAAATGCTGAGCCGATTTAGATCACCTGCAAAACAAAGAAAAATCATAAAAGGGATTTCAGAAGGTGGAGTGGATTTGATTATTGGTACGCACAGAATCCTGAGCTCTGATATCAGATTTAAAGATTTAGGGCTGTTGGTGGTTGACGAAGAGCAGAGATTTGGAGTTCAGCACAAGGAGACCATTAAGAAAATTCGTGAAAATGTGGATGTCCTGACTTTGAGTGCAACTCCGATACCCAGAACATTATACTTCGCAATGGTGGGAGCCAGAGATCTCAGCTCGATTGAAACTGCCCCGGTTTCCAGAAGACCAATTCGTACTGAAGTTTTGCATCACTCCCCTCAAGTTCTTGAGAGAGCGATTCGGACAGAGATCAATAGAGGGGGACAAATATTTTACCTTCATAATCGAGTAAAAACCATCGAATCCGTTGCCAGAAAACTCAGACTCCAATTCCCCAAACTTAAAATAGCGGTTGGACATGGACAAATGAATGAGGAGGGACTGGAGGAAGTTATGACCGATTTTGTTGCCGGGAAATACGATATCCTTGTTTGTACTACGATTATCGAAAGTGGCTTGGACATACCGAACTGTAATACGATCATCATTGAAGGAGCAGACAAGTTCGGACTTTCCCAGCTTTATCAACTCCGAGGTCGAGTTGGCCGTTTTGACCGGCAAGCCTATGCCTATCTTTTACTCAATAGACATCTTACGGTCTCGGATGAAGCAAGGAAGCGTCTTTCCGCCATAAAGCAAGTAAATCATTTTGGGGCTGGTCTACAGATTGCACTTAGAGACTTGGAATTACGCGGTGCAGGCAATCTCCTAGGAAGTGAACAAAGCGGTCATGTTGCAGGCGTAGGATTTGAACTATATTGTCGTTTACTTAGAGAAAGCGTCAGTCGCCTTAAAGGAGAAGAAATCAGTTTGAGGCCGACGGCAACGGTTAGACTGGACTTTCTGACCTCTGGGCCGGACCAAGAGAGCGATCACAGGCTCCAGTGCCTCCCTTCTTATCTGCCTGAATCTTACGCAAAGGAACCTAGGCTGAGAATTGAATGCTATCGGAAATTAGCAAAGTTTAGAACAACGAATGAAATCGATGATTTCGAAGAGGAATTGGAAGATCGATTTGGAAACATACCGCAAGAAGGCATTGCATTATTGGATGAAAGTAGAATCAGATGCTTGGCCGAGGAGGCCGAATTTGATCTGATACAGACCAAAGGAAATGAACTTTGGTGTCGTCAACTCGGCAAAAACCGCGACGGGAGTAAGAAATTCTTCCGTTCTGCAGGACGAATACCAAGAATTTCTTGCAAAGAACCGCTTTTGAAGTTGAAGGAAATCATTCGATTTCTCAAAATCATCATTCATGGGAATAAAAATGAGTCTTAGATTTAATTTATTGTATGTTTTTTCTTGTATGTTGGCTCTGGTTCAATCGGTAGCCAGTAGTGAGCTAATCGAAATCAATCGAGTAACAGCAAAAGTTAATGATCGAATAGTAACTTGGGGCGAAATTCAAAGGGCCATGGACAGGCTAAACTTCACCGATGAAGAGAAGCGAGCCAGAGCGTCGGAATTCGTGGATGGAAAAATTGACAGACTATTATCCATTTACGCATTTGAAGAAAAGGGCATGGGAATACCGGAATCTATTATTGAACAAGAGTATAATAAGCGGCTAATACAGGAATTCAATGGTGACCGTAAGCTTTTTCGAGATGTGCTCCGAAGCAAAGGACAGTCACAATTAGAATTTAGGGAAGAATTAAGAGAAGACATTATATATGGGCACATGCTTTCCACTCGCAAGAGGATGAAGGAAGAAATTAGTCCCGAGAAGGTTGAACGCTTCTATCGTGAGAATGGAAATATGTTCAGGACGGATGCAAGAGTGAAACTTCGTGAAATCGTATTTTCACAAATTGCGGGTGAACCAAGTCCAGTACTCATGCAACAAGCGAACCAAATCCAAGAGATGCTCCAGAATGGCTCGCCCTTTGAAGTGCTTGCGGCTCAGCATGGGCAAAGTCCCTTTCGGGAAAAAGGCGGAGATTGGGGAGTAATGGTTACATCCAGAGAAATTAGGAGTGATGAAATTCGTAAAAATGCATTTAGCCTTAAAAAAGGAGAAGTCTCCAAGCCGTTTGTTGTAGAGCTTTTGGAACGAAAAGCCGATGGTCAAGTTGGTAAGTCAGGGAAAACCGCAATCTACATTTTGAAAGTCGAAAATCTTGAACCAGCTGGAAGGAAAAGCTTGGATCAAGTTCGTTTGGAAATTGAAAAAATTCTTGCATCGCGTATTGAATCCCAAAGCCAAAGAAAATGGTTCAATCGCCTCAAGAGAGACGCATTCATCGAAGTTAATTTACCGGAGCAAAAACTTTCCAGATAATTATCCAATACATCCTGTGGCAGGTAACACTCTTAAAAACCTACCCCCAGAAGAACGTCCACAGGAAAGGTTAGAGCGACTAGGAGCTGCATCGCTAGCTGACCGTGAATTGTTAGCGATGATTATTCGCTCCGGAACAACCAATAAAGATGTATTGACCTTGGCGGATGAAATGATTCAGCAGGCAGGTTCACTGTCTGGGCTCATGCGATGGGACATCAGCGATTTTAAAAAAATATCCGGAATTGGGAAAGTAAAGGCTCTTCAATTATCTTCGCAAATTGAAATTGCGAAAAGAATGATCAAGGGAGAAAGGAATCAGCGAGTTATTTTGGATGAACCAAGAAAAGTTTGGGATTATCTTTATCCTGAAATTCGTTCGGACACAGTGGAGAGAGTTTGGGTACTTTGCCTAGATCGTAAAAATAAACTTGTTCAGGCAGAAGTGGTTACTTCAGGAACAGCTACGGGCAGCCTAGTTCATCCCCGTGAAGTTTTTAGGCCAGCAATACGGCATGGATCGACCGCTGTCATCCTCGCTCATAATCATCCAAGCGGAGACCCAACGCCTAGCACTGCTGACTTAAGAGTAACCCAGAAAATTCTTCAAGCATCGAAGGCGGTTGATCTGGAATTTCATGATCATGTAATATTAGGGGAACCAGAAAATTGCCCAAATAATTTGGGCTTTTACAGTTTTTCTGACTCTGGACTACTTTAAATCTTTGCTGGGGATAAGATTCGTACACTCCATTTAGCGACCGAAAAAGAGAGACCATAAGCTTTCTGATTTACTGGTCCTTCGTAGGCTTGAAATTCAGTCGAGCCAGCAGAACCATATCCGGCATAATCAGTGCCATCCGTGTCTAGAATTACTCTCCAAATTCCAGGATGCTGACAGCCCCATTCTCTATGGCGAATTTGGTCGGAAAAATTACAGGCTATGAGCAAAGTGTCTGGAATTTGATTTCCGAATCTTAAAAAAGAAAGGGTTTGATTAGAAGCGTCGTTACAGTCAACCCATTCGAACTTATCCGATATGTGATCGGTTTCTGCCCAGCTTGGGTGGGAATTATATAATTTGTTTAAATCAGCCACTAATTTGCGGCAACCCGAATGCAAAGGATCATCGAGAAGATGCCAATCGATCGGAGCTTGGTAATTCCACTCCTTTAACTGGCCAAATTCGCATCCCATGAACAATGTCTTTTTACCCGGCCAAATCCATTGCAACGCAAATAAAGCTCTCAGATTGGCCATTGAATCAGCTGAATGGATAAAGTTCATCTTATTAAACAAAGACCCTTTACCATGCACCACCTCATCGTGAGAAAAAGCTTGAACAAAATTTTCAGAAAATTGGTACATAGCTCCGAATGTCAGCTTTTCGTGAACCTCGTGACGGTTTTTTGTCGGAGTAGAAAAGTAATTAAGAACATCGTGCATCCATCCCATGTTCCATTTAAAATCGAACCCCAAACCATTTAGCTGGGGAGGCTGAGTAATTTTAGGAAAAGCGGTTGACTCTTCAGCAATAGTTATGATTTCGGGAAATTCTTCATGGATTGCTTGATTAAATTGCTGAATAAAATCGATTGCTTCCAAATTGTAGTTTCCACCTTCGCGGTTAGGAATCCATTCCCCATCTTTTCTGCCGTAGTCTAAATAAAGCATGGATGCGACCGCATCCACCCTAAATCCGTCGACCCCGAATCTTTCAATCCATGATATAGCACTTCCAATCAAAAAACTCCTTACCTCAGGCCGCCCGTAATTAAAACATAGTGTGCCCCACTCCGCATGCTGCCCTTGCCGAGGATCTTCATGTTCAAATAGGGCAGTTCCGTCGAAACGAGCTAAAGAGAATTCATCCGAAGGAAAATGAGCAGGAACCCAATCGATTAATACTTTGACTCCAACCTCCTGGATCGATTTGACCAACACAAAAAATTCCTCCGGAGTACCATATCTGTAAGTCGGAGCGTAGTAACCAGTTACTTGGTAGCCCCAAGAAGCACCATATGGGTATTCACTTGGTGGAAGAAACTCTACATGAGTAAAGCCCATCTCTGATAGATAATTAGGTAAAACGTCTGAAAGTTCGATATAGCTCATCGGACGATTTTCATCTTCGCTGAATTTCCACGAACCTAAGTGCATTTCATAAATTGAGATTGAACAGCACCTTGGGTTTTCGGACTCCAAATTCTCAACCTTTACCAACGGTTTTCGATCATGAATGATGGAGGCATTTCCAGGAGGCGGTTCGAATCGAAATGCAAAAGGATCAGTTTTTTCCCGCATCACACCATCAGCTCCCAAAACCCGATACTTGTATTTGTCTCCAATCTTGGCAAAAGGAACAAATAACTCCCGGCATCCACTAGAACCAAGAGAACGCATAGGTAAAGTAACTGGATTCCAGGAATTAAAATCTCCGACCAAGTGTACGCTTTTTGCGGATGGTGCCCAAACAACAAAGGAAACCCCGCTTATACCCTGGTGAGTTAAAGGAATTGCTCCTAATTTTTCATAGGGCTTTCGATCTCTCCCTTCAACGAAATCCCTAAGGTCATGGTCGCTAAAGCAAGGAGCAAATGAATATGGGTCGATCCATAAATTCTCCGAATGCTCATATTTTGAGATAAATCGATAAGGAGTAACTGGTCCTTTTAACTGGAATACTCCTTCAAAAAATCCATTCGTTGAGACTTTGTCCAAGGACAGAATGAATTCACCATTTTCGCGTACCAAGTGAACTTCTTTAGCGTGAGTATCTATGACCCTTGCAACCTTTTGATCATCTTTACCAAGAGAATGAACACCGAGAAAAAAATGAGGATTACCAAGCCGTCCATTTAAGCAACTTTCGATCTCAGAATCCTTAATTATCATGCCAAATTATAATAGCTATTCAAAATCATAGAAAGTGAATTCGAAGAAAGAAAATTTAATTTCTTTCTTGTTCTCATAAATCTGGTATTCATCTTTGGTTTCGTGCGCCTATTCATTGTAATTTATCAGACTACCTTTTTCCTGTTCTCAATAGGCTTACATTTAGGTGCTTCTCCAGAACAAGAAAATAAAAAGAAGGTGGTTGGACCAAAGTTGTCTGCTGAACTATTGGTTTATGATGACCTGAAGCAAACCACTCGTGCAGATAAAAATGCGACACTTCGTTCCGAGAATCTTTTGTTGCAGGCACAGAGCATCATTTGGGACCGAAATTCTTCACTAGTCATAGCCAAGGGGGAAGTTATCCTTACCACGCCGGGATTACGCCTGCTGTGTGAATCCTTTAGTTTAGATCTTAAAGACGGCAGTTACCTTGCACAACAAGTCCGCACTGGATTCTCACCTATAGCTCTGGAAGCATCTTCTGCAAGCCAATCTGAGCAAGGTCTCCAGTTAGAAAACTCCACATTTAATATAGGTGAAAATGGAAGTGGAAAATGGAAACCTGATCTAAATTTTGAAAATCTCTCTTATGATGCAAACCAGAGCCTTTTAACCACGAGCTCAGGAAAAATTGGGATTGGAAGCCTGCCTAATCTTCCACTTCCTGACTTCAAAATAAATTTGAGCAAAGACAAAACCACTTGGAATTTCAAAACAAAAGCAGGTAAGAAATCTAATCTTGGTTGGTATCTGGGAAAGGAAGTCGAGTGGGAAGTCGAGAAGATCAAAACTAAGGCTGAGATAGTAGGTTACCTAAAGCGAGGAGTCCTTCTATCTTCAAAACTAGATTACAAGAAGGAGGAACCTTGGATTCGTTCATTTATCGATTTTGGCTGGCTAAAAGATGAAGGTAATAACTTGGGTTTAGATCAAAGATCTATGACCTTTTCTAAACAACGCAGCTATTTTGAAACTCAGTTGGTTTACCTTAGAAACAGTGGATTACGTATTGCAGGTCAGAATTATTATGAAAGCGATTCTGAAATCAATCGCGATTTGAGGCTCGATGATTTCAGTGGAGGGCAATGGCACGACCACACCTTTGAAATTGGCTTCGAGCAAAACTGGGGAGGAATTTCAAGCCTTCAACGCTGGCAGATGAACGAGCATCAAGGCATCTTGGAGAGAAGACCCAATCTTAGAGTGGAAATGGCTCCAATAAATCCAGTAGAGGAATCATTATTCCATTCTGCAACTTTGGAGTATTCTGAACTTAAGAATAGAGACGCCTTTGGAAGAACAAATGCTTTTTCCTCAAAAATGGATGCAGCAATAAAAACCTTTAGGCCTTTTCATTTTCCCAATGGAATTTCCTATATTCCTTCTTTCACTTTCCGTAATCAGAACTTCAAAACAAATCATGCTGAACCGAAAGCTAGTTGGACGGAATGGTCCAACGAATTGAGAGTAAGGTTGTATGGCAATTATGAATTATCTGACCAATTGTGGGAGATAGAAAATCTTCAACATTCGATGGAATTCGTTCTAAGCCACAATCATTTGAGACTTCATTCACCAAGGGATTTGCATTTGGTTCCTCCTTTGGATTCCTCTGATTTTAGATTAAACCTTGAACCTTTTGGTCTGATGGAGGAAATCGAAGCAGATATGTTAGAACCATCGGAAAAGATAAGACTGAATTGGATTCAGAATCTAACTACGAATTTTCAAGAGCAATACAGGAATCTTGCCAGATTGAAATTATCCCAAGATTTATGGGTAATTGAGGACGGTACCGACTCGAGGGAAAAGTCATTTTACGCACAACTCGAATTCAGACCTGCACGCTGGTTAGAATTGAGAGGACAAACTAAAACTGAAAATTTCGACTTTGGGAAAGTAGGCGTTTATTCAGCTCTAATCCGTGACGGAATTTTTAATGAATATCAAATTTCCAAAATAGACTTCCCCAACTCAAATCAACAATGGGGATTGATCGCAGCGAAACTTGTTGATTATGGAAAAAAGATACTTTTTTCCATTCGTTACGACTCAGATGCTGAAATTTTTCCTTATTGGCGAGTAAGTTATGAACATAATGGCAGAAATGGCTTGGTTTACACAATAAACCTATCTGAGAGAAACGGTACGAGCAAAGAGGATGATATTGAAATCAGTTTTGGCTTTCGCCTCTTTGATTTTTGAGTGAGCAACCAGTAATTATGCAAGGTTGACTATTTTTCGTTTACGTAAATAAATTATCATATGTCTAATCGATTACCTAAAGATCAGTTACCCGTCAAAGACCCAAAAGTAATGGCGCATCTTTTCGGTCTTGGACTGGATTGCAATGACGGGCATAAAAGATTAACACAAGCTGATAAATTTTCCATTATGGGGGGATCCGAAAAAACTCATGACAACATGACTGAGACCCTCTGTAAAACTTTCGAAGATTTGAAAAGTAAGGGTAAAAGCTTGGAAGAAGCTTCCATGGAAGAAATCTCGGATTTGATTCGCAAGAACAGTCCTTCATAAATTTATCATTTATGTCTGCACCCGTACCACCACCACCACCTCCACCTCCACCTAGTGGAAGTTCGAAAGGCTTGAAGATTACCCCCCCTGCCCAACCTACTCCCGGGGCAAATCCCAAATTTAAGGTTACGAAATCTCCATTCTCTCAACCTGGTCAACCGGTACCCACTGTTACAAACCCTGGTGGAACTACTGCTTTACCAACTCCCGGGACTAAGCCTCCAGTACCTAGTATGCCTGCTCAGCCGGTATCACCATCTCCCGCTACTGGTGGTCCAACTCCAGCGATTACCCCACCTGCCGCCCCTTCTGTCCCTTCCCTTTCACCATCGACTACGAAACCCCCTATTGCACCAGCAGTGCCTGCTCCCCCTCCTAGCCTAAATCCTACGCCATCCCCAATTCCAGGTGCCGCAGTTCCGCCATCCCCTGCTGGTGCCCCCCCGTCTCCATTGAGTCCAAGTGTTTCAGCCCCGCCAAGTCCTAGCCTGCCTAGCCCAACTGCTGCACCTGCTCCTGCACCACCGATGAACTCACCTTCATCACCTACGCCAATTAACGCCGAAAAAAAACCCGAATCTCCAAGTAAGGCAAGACCAAGCATATTCTTCATGATCCTAGACTTTCTGATTTTCGGCGGATCCGTAGCTTTAGCTGTACTTTTGTTTCTACAGTCTGACTAGTAACAACTTCCAACTCACTATATTATATCGAATGAGCGATCTCATTAATTTAAACAAAGAAAGTTTTAACAAAGCCATCAGTGGAGACAAACCCGTCTTGGTTGACTTTTGGGCTCCTTGGTGTGGACCCTGTAAATCCCTGAATCCAATCCTTCAGGAAGTTGCAAATGAGCTTGGTTCCACCGCTGCTATATATAAAGTAAATGTTGACGAGAACACCGATCTGGCTCAAGAACATGGAGTTAATTCGATTCCAACAATGTTGGTCTATAAAAATGGCTCACTCTCTGAAACTTTAGTTGGGGTTAAGAGCAAGGAAGAACTAATTTCTTCACTACAATCCTGAGCTATTTTTTAGGCATTCGGCCTCCGCATATTCTGCAATCCACTCCTTCAGGCTTGGAAGTCAACCTCCCCCTTCCTCTTTCATAAAAACTGCACCCTGGTCGGTGAATTTTCCCAAAACTAGTCACCCAAAATGTTAAACTAGGGATGAAGCCTTGTCGCCTATCATACAGAGAAGGCATTTTCGGAACCGGACGAGTGAACTCACCAGGCAAATTGTAGTCAAAACCACTACTCCAGATCCCAACCTTGAGCCGTTTTGCTTTGAGTTGAGCCATCAAGAAAGGACCAAATCTACCTGTCTCATCTTCATTATGCCAACCAATTCCAAGATCAATCGCATCTTTGGAAAAGTTTTGGTTTTGCTCAGCTAAATACAAGTCGACGACTTTCAAGTTAAGCTCATCGAATTCTCTTTTGATTGTTATTTCGGGAGTAGTAGACAATAGTTTTTTTTCGGTATATGAAAGCGATGCTTCGTATCCAGGTTGTCCACGCTTTGGAAAAGATACCCCCCATGCCCTCATGCGAATCAAGTAATCTTCAACCTGTAGATCAAAAACACCCGGTTGAATCACTCGAATAATCTGATGCTTGGAATTAGTTTTGTTGGTGTCATCTAATTCAATGGAAAACAAATCAGCCGTAGAGAGGACAAGACTGAAGTAGAATAAATAGCTTCTTAAATGAATCACTAAAACAAAACTACTTAGGTACCAATTCTTCCCTAATCATTCTACCGTTTTCATCCCAGAGTCTTCTCCCAAAAAACTCTCCTTCGCTCCAATATTCCTCTTCTCGTATATTTCCATTTTCCCACCATTTACTTTTAACTCCGGAAAGCACCCCATTATCAAAAATCGCTTCCAAAGCAGGATTCCCATTCTCAAATCGACGAAGTTGCTGCCCATGAGGCAAACCTTCAAGATAGTAAGACTCCAAGGCAATGGATCCATCAGGATACCTTTCAAAAATTCGGCCAGTAAAAGGTCGATCTATTTCTTTTCGATGGATGATACCACCATTCCTTACTTCAATCTCACTTCTATCTATTAATGGATAGGTATTTACCGGTTTCGGAAAATCCTTAATGATTTCTTCTCGAGAACGATCATTGGATTGAAAGCGTAATTTTTCTTCGATGGTAGAACCACTGATCGATGGATCTGTTAGAATTGTGTTTTTTTCTTTTTCACTTTCATCGACATTTTCACATCCTGTAAAAAAAAGGACTAATAGTATAAAAAGTCTGGGAATCATGATCATTGACACTCTAACCTGCATTCAAGAGATGATTAGGTAAATGAAAAAACTCTTTTTAATTCGACATGCAAAGTCTTCATGGGAAAACTCAGATTTATCTGACTTTGAAAGACCACTAAATAACCGGGGAATACAAAACGCTCCTGTGATGGCAAAGCGTTTCATTAAAAAATGGAATGCCCCACAAGTTCTTCTTTGTTCACCTGCAATCAGAGCGAAACAAACTGCGATGTATTTTAAAAACGAATTTAAGCACAATACAATCGAGCAGATCAGTTCTGAATTATACGAAGGAAGCAGTTCATCCATAATCAGAAAAATTTCATACATTAGCCCTGAAATCTCAAATGTTGCAGTGATCTTTCATAACCCAAATGTAACTATGCTCTCTAATTTATTAGCCCAAGAGAACATTGCAAATGTCCCAACTTGCGGGATTGTCGCTCTAAGACTTGAATGTGATACATGGAAGCAATTGGAAGTTGCAAGTTGCTCACTTCTGGACTTTGACTTCCCTAAAAGAGAAATTTAAAGAATAGGAAGAATCTTTTCAGCAACCTTTTCATAAGAAACATTGTAATCACTTTGGCCTTCAGAATTCTTGGGTATTTTTATATTTTCCGGCATTGAAATTAGTTTTTCAACCAATTGTGCAATTTGGATTCGGCAAACCTTTTCTCCTTTTGCGAAGTCTTCAAATGCAATTAGATTATTTTCAACATTTGGATTCACGCCGCTGGAATCACCTTCTGAAGGCGTTGCCGATGAAATTTCGAGGAAGTCTTTAATATGTATCACAATAAGAATCTTTGCTCAGTTACAAACTGAAAGATGATTGAATGTGATTCGAGCTACCTCCTGTCGAACGAACCAGATGATTGGATGCCACATCCGTGTGACTGGTATGGATAATCGTCAGCTGATAAGATAACTTTAACAAAAATTTGAAACTTTTTATTAATTTCCTCTTTTCATTTCAAATGGTTCGATGCATGGTTTGGAATGAAAAAAGAAATCCTGAAGGCTTATGAAAACTTAGAATTCTTAAATAGTCATGATGCCAGACCCATCCGAGTACTTTGTGAACTGATTGAATCATCTGTCAGGCTGGAAAAGGAAAAAATTTCCAACACTTTAGTTTTCTTTGGATCTGCCAGATCCAAGTCCCTCAATGATACGGCTAAAGAGTTTGAAAAACTACATTCTGGTTATCCGGATGAAAAATCCTGGGATCAAGAAATTAAAAAAAAGTTTAATAAAGCCCAGCGATTATCCAATCTTGCTAAATATTATGAGGATGCGGAAAAATTAGCAGAAAAGTTGGCGGCTTGGTCCAATGAAAACTTTTCCCCAGAAGAACAATATCACATTTGCTCCGGAGGAGGGCCCGGCATGATGGAAGCAGCAAACAAAGGAGCCAATCAGGCAGGTGCAAAATCCCTCGCATTGGGGATTAGTCTTCCGTTTGAACAGGGCGTAAATTCCTTTGCGTCACCTGAGCTATCTTTTGAATTCCACTACTTTTTTATTCGAAAATTCTACTTCCTTTATCACGCGAAAGCGGTAATTGTTTTTCCCGGTGGATATGGAACCATGGATGAGTTATTTGAGGCTTTAACCTTAATTCAGACCGGGAAAATTGGGAAGAAAATCCCAATCTATCTTTATGGAAAGGAGTTTTGGTCTCCCCTCATTAATTTTAGCCAATTCGTTGATTATGGAGTAATATCTCCAGAAGACTTAGATTTATTTCAGTTAGTAGATCAAGTCGATGAAGCATTCTCTTTGATAACCAACGGACTGAAGAATAACCACCTTTAATTTAAAGGCGTTTTTTTGACCTTTGAAAAATTACTTAAAGCATTTTGAAAATCATTTGGGTATGGAGCCTTGATTGTAAGTAATTTTGGTTCACATGGATGTGAAAAAGAGATTTCATGAGCGTGAAGCATGACCCTTGAGCAAGACAGACCGCTGGCCTTTGTCTTACCCCCATAGGTGATGTCTCCCCAAATAGGGTGATTGGCATGGGAAAAATGTACCCTAATTTGATGGGTTCTACCCGTAAGTATTCTACATTCGACAAGTGATATACCTTCATTGAATCGTTCCCTTACCTCCCACTTCGTTATTGCTGGCTTTCCTTTTTCAGAAACGCACATTTTAACTCGAACCTTAGGATGCCTGCCAATAGCTTGATTAAATTCTCCAGTATTGGTTCTTGGGTTTCCGTGAATCAAAGCAAAATATTTTTTTGTCACTTTACGCTCTGAAAATTGTTTTACTAAGTTAAAAAAAGCTTCCTCAGTTTTCGCGATAACGATTGCACCACTGGTTTCCTTATCCAGTCGATGAACGATCCCTGGTCGATCGGGTCCACCAACTGGACACATATCTTCTAGGTGGTTCATTAAAGCATGAACCAAAGTGTCGCTACCTGTGCCATCTCCCGGATGAGTAACCATGCCAGAAATTTTGTTAATTACCAAAAGCGAATCATCTTCAAACAGTATATTCAAAGGAAAGTCGTATGGTTTATTCCTTTCAACTTTAGGCCGACTTAAATCGACCAACAACTTATCCCCCGAGTTGATTTTACTTTTCGGTTCCAAAGTATTTCCGTTAAATCGAATGACTCGACCTTCTTCTATTGCCTTTTGGATCAATGAGCGGCTAACTTCCGGAAAGTAATCGGAGAGAATCTTATCTACTCTGCCCTTCATCCCTTCAGGGCAGACAAAAACTTTTCTACTCATTTTTTACATTTCTCTCTACAGAGCGAATTTCATCTTGCCATTTGATTTTCTCAGAACTCGGTAAATCAGAAATCTCAAACCCATTTCTTGCCAACTTAGATAAATTTTTGATATCAAGCCCTAATTCTTTATAACAGACCAAATATTCTTGGTTTAATGTATTGTTAAAAGAAAGTGGATCATCCGTACTCAAGGTACAAACCAGCCCTTCTTTAAGATAATTTGGCAGCGGGTGATCCTCCCATTTCTCAATTACTTTCAATTTATAGTTACTGATCGGGCATAGATCAAAAACCACATTTTCTTCCCGGGCCAATCTAAGTAAATCCAGATCATTGCTCGCATGAACCCCATGCTGAATTCTGCGCACCTTTAACTCTTTAATGGCATAAAGAACATTTTCAGCCGGACCAAATTCTCCTGCATGTGCTTTCAGAACTTTTCCATTCTTTGAAGCCCGTTCCCAAAAGGGTTTGGTCCAAGGTTGAATCGGTATTGTTTCCAGACCATGTAAGTCGATTCCAGCAAGATCATCCCAGTTTTCAATAGCATCCTCAAGCTTTGGTCCCAAATATTGAGTATATGCGTTTCGACTCATTCCCAAAAATATACGAACTTCCAATGAATCAGGAACCGCGGCTTTTATCGCAGCTAAAATCTCTTTTCCGGGAATCCCCAGAAATTCAATCATGCCAGCATGAAAACTGATTTCGACATATTTTACATTTTGAGAAAGATGAAGCTCAAAAATTTTTTGCGAAGCTAGATAATAATCTTCTGATGAATGAAAGAAAGCAAGGGCATGATCAATCAGTATCGACTCAAATTCCTCAAAGCTTGAGTAACGAAAATTTTCAGAGCGAAAAGCAGGCTGATTGGAAAACCTTTCAGGATTCTTTCCTACAAGTAAATCCCAGGGCAGTGCACCCTCCAGATGAAGGTGGGTCTCCGTCTTTGGCAAATTCTCAATGAATTGAATTACGGTCGCTTGATCCGTAATCATTCCGTGCTCATTTTGCGAGTAGGTACTCAGGATTCAACTTTTTCAAGTCATCAACAATAAATATCCCGTCCTTCCGAATCAATTCTCCATCAAACCATATTTCACCACCACCCCATTCCGGGCGTTGAATGGAAACCATATCCCAATGAACTTGAGATTGGTTACCATTATTGGCCTCCTCATAAGCTTGCCCCGGAGTAAAATGAAAAGATCCGTCTATTTTCTCGTCAAAAAGAATATCTAACATCGGATCTTTAATCATCGGATTAAAGGCAATGGCAAACTCACCAATGTAGCGGGCTCCTTCATCGGAATCCAATATTTCGTTTAGCTTTTCCTGATTGGATGAAGAAGAAGCCTCGACGATTTTTCCGTTTTCGAAATTAAGCTTAATGTTTGAAAACGAGCTTCCCTGATAAATGGTGTCGGCGTTAAAAGTAATAAAGCCATTGACACTGTCTCTTACTGGACAGGAGAAAACCTCTCCATCGGGGATATTATGGGTACCCCCACATGCAACTGCGTCGATTCCCTTAAGCGAAAAAGTCAATTGCGTAGCAGGACCAATAATTTTCACTTCATCGGCTTCTTGCATTCTGGAACGCAAAGCGGTCATACCTTCTGACATTCTTGAGTAGTCCATACAGCAAGCGTTAAAGAAAAAATCCTGGAATGCTTCAGTGCTCATTTTTGCCTGCTGTGCCATAGATGGTGTAGGCCATCGCAGGATGCACCATTTTGTTTTTTGAACTCTCCAGTCAAGTACTGGCTTAAGTGTTTTATTTGCTAGCTTTATGTCATCCGCAGGAAGATCGGAATTCTCAAAGACATTTTTACTGCCACGAACTGCAATATAAGCATCCATGGATTTCATCCTCTCCAATTCCCAACCCAGCGTTACTTCTAATTGCTCTTTAGAAGCACCTAAGATACATTCTCGATCAACTCTGGCTGACTGAATCTGGGAATAAGGGTGGGCTCCTATCTCTTTAACAGCACGAATGAGTGCAATGGTCATCTCCTCAGGAATATCAAAAGAATGAATTAAAACATTTTCTCCTTTTTCAATATGCGTTGAATGAGTGACTAGATTTCTAGCTAAAGCAAAATAACGAGGATCCATATGCAGAAATAAAGGTTAAAGTCCTCGTCTGATCTTGGATCCAGCAAAATTTATTCTTACTCGATAGACTTTTTTCACACGATTGATAATTTCATAAGACTTAGGGTCGATACGGGATGGAACTTCCATTTTTCGGATATCTACGACAGCAGTGAAACCTCGCTCAGTGAAAACATCTATCAGCATTGCTACAGCAAGTGGATCGTCAAAAACAGGATGTTCGGAGTTGATGTATGCAAGTCCTGAAATCGAATGTTTTTCGACCACTGGAATAAATTTAGTCTTTATAAGATCAACAACTTGTTCAAAAAGTTCCGAATGAAACTTTTCGTAAGAATCCAGACGGTGAACTAATAATTGGCGAGCATGCAGAGAAAGTTTTTGTGCTAACGGAATTGATGAGATGCGGTCGTATGTAGGCTGATCCAACTCTAGGGAACTCTGATACTTTAATTCCTGAATGATTCTTTGCTGAACCTCAATTACCGTTCCATGTGCGTTGATGAAATGATAGTGAAAAACCTCGCGAAGAGTCGTGAGGGAATCGTAGGTTGATTCCTTGAAAGTCTTGTACCTGCGATGAGCAGCAGATTCATCCAAATCGGTCTTTCTAAGTTCCCATTTCTCTCCTACACCGGAAGCATCCACCTCAGCGTTATGAGCTATCGTTCTTTCACCTCTGAGAAGCTGTCTTCGAACACTCTCATCTTCGTCGATAAACAGCATTATAATATGAAACCTAGGCTTAGGAAATTGGGATTCCTGAAAAGTACCCAAATATTTGCTTCTCAATTCGGATAATCGGCTGTGGAATAATTTTAGGCATTCGACTTGAGTTTTCGTCCTAGGAAAGCCATCAACAATTGCTCCGCTTTCATACTCGGGATTTAGTAGTGACTTCAATACAAGTTTGGTAACCTCCCGGTCTCCGGCAAGAAGTCCTGCATCTATTTTCTTTCGGGCTTCAGGTGATTTAAGCAACTCACTAACGATAATCGGTTTTTCGGTAAGGTCTCGAAATTCCATAATGAAAGCGGTTTGAGTACCCTTACCTGCCCCGGGAGCACCATTCAGCCAAAAGATTTCCGCCGGAAACCGTAAATTTTCAACGCCGACATCCTGTTCAATTTCATGCCAGACAGTTTGAAAAATCATCTGAGCATCTTTAACTTCAAGATCTTCGACTCGTTTATTCTTCTTTTTCGAAGTAAGTTTGCTAGGATCCGCACTATTCTTCCCAATTGGAAGATTTACATTTTCTGCCTTCTCGGTCTCTCTCAGCTTTGTGGACATCTAAATAGTTAAATAAGATAAAATTCGGTTCGTCAACTTTAGGTAAAAATCTGGATTAAATTCCACCTCCGCCATCATAGCTTGGTGCAGAAGATATCGTATGATTCATTCCTAAATAAGGCAAATCACCCTCGTCCACTGATCCTACTACTTTGGCAGGCACTCCAGCAACGGAAACTCGAGCAGGCACATCATTTAGAACTACGCTACTTGCTCCCACTCTTGCACCCTCCCCGATCTCAACATTCCCAAGGATTTTTGCACCTGCCCCAATTAATACACCCGATCTAATTTTAGGGTGGCGATCCCCCCTTTCTTTCCCTGTACCACCAAGGGTTACTTCGTGTAGAATGGAAACATCATCCTCTATTTCGCTGGTCTCCCCCGCAACAAATCCAGTTGCATGATCTAAAAGGATACCTTTACCAATGCGAGCTGCTGGATGAATGTCCACCGAATAGATGATTGATACCAGGCTTTGAACATACAAAGCCATTTGCTTTCTTCCCATAAGCCAAAGCGAATGACAGGCACGATACGCACACAATGCTTGAAATCCTTTGAAATAAAGAAATGGACTCAAATAATCATCACAAGCTGGATCACGAACCTTTACAGCTTCTAAATCATGAGCAGTCGCATTCAGAATTGTTGTATCCGATGAGAAGCAATCTTTGAATAAGTCCCTAAGTTCAGATTCTGACACTGTCCCCTTTGCCAATCTTGAAGAAACTCTCCAACTCAAAGCATCTATCAGGTCGCTCCTGTCGAGAATATATTCAGAGAGTATTCCAGAGAGTATTGGTTCAGAAGCAGATGTTTGTTCTGCTTCCGCTTTTAAAGCATTCCAAATGGAGGACTGTAAATCACTCATATTTTCCTATAAATTCCAGATCAATTCTATTAAAAAAACAATTAACTGTAAAATTTCTTTCCAGTTTCTACTTTTTGCCTACCCTGAGCTGACCTCCACTTGTTGGTATCGCGAAGCGAAAATACACAGCCACAGTATTCTTGTTGATAAAACTTTTCTCTTTTAGAAATTTCAATCATACGTTGAGAACCACCTGACTTACGCCAGTTGTATGTCCAGTAAGTCAAATTATCATAACGGCTGGCAGCTCTCTCTCCACAGCCATTTATCTGAGTCATGTTTTTCCAGCGAGAAATACCAAGGCTACTAGTAAATACCCTAAAGCCATTTTCTTTTGCATACAGAGCAGTTCTCTCGAATCTCATGTCAAAACATTGGGTGCACCGAAGCCCTCTTTCAGGCTCCCACTCCAAGCCTTTTACTCGCTCAAACCAGTTGCGAACATCATAGTCAACATCAACATGAAGAACTCCCAGTTTCTCACAAAATCTTTTGTCTTCAGACTTACGGATTTCATATTCCTTCTTAGGATGAATATTAGGATTGTAGAAAAATATCGTTGGAGTGATTCCAGATGCCAACATCGTCTCAATGACCTCCCCCTCACACGGAGCACAACAGGAGTGCAACAATACTTTCCTTTGTCCTTCCGGTAATTCAAGAACAGGTCTTTTGGCGGAATTCATGTATCTATTGTATCGTAGGAAATTGAAATTGAAAACGGCAATTTCAGTACTTATTGGACTCATTTTTAAGATCACGCTTCATCAAATCCAAAATTGCTTGCTCCGGGTCCTTGCTCTCGTAAAGCACGGAGTGTACTTCTTTCAGTATTGGCATCTCAAGAGCCAAAGCTCTTGCTTTCTCGAAGAAACATGCGGTTGCCCAATACCCCTCAACTACGGTTTTTTGCGAATTTAAAATTTGGTCTGGATTATTTTCCTGGGCTATTGCCAAACCAAAATTTCGATTTCTGCTCCATTTGCCCATACAAGTTCCAACTAAATCACCAAATCCACTCAAGCCAAAAAAAGTTTCTCTTGAAGCTCCCAGAATCAATCCCATGGAAATCATTTCGTTCATACTTCTCGTTAATAGGACAGCTCTTGCATTATCGCCAAGTCCCAACCCATCAGAAATTCCAGTTGCGATCGCATAAACATTCTTCAGGCAACTTCCCAAAGCCACGCCCGTTAAATCATCAGATCCATAAATTCGCAGACTGGATGAACTGATTTCAGCTTGTAATTTTTGCCTTTCCTCTCCGGTTCCATTTACTGACAAAACCATCGCAGCAGGTTTACCCTCGGCAATGTCCTCCGCGTGGCTTGGACCAGTTAGATATCCATATGAATAATCCGAACCCAATTCTTCAGACATAACTTCGTGGGCAAAAAGATTCGAACCCGGTTCCAACCCCTTACAAAGAGCCATAGCTCCAATGAATCGGGTAGCTTCAGAGAGGTTTTCACTTAACTGCCTGCAAGTATTTCTTAACGCATGAGAAGGACATGCAAAAAAAACATAATCACATTCCATAACAGCAGGCTTTATTGCAGAACCAATTTGAAGATCAGAGTCGAACTGAACACCTTTCAGATAGTTAATATTTTCCCTAGCACTTGACATACTCAAGGCTTGCTCAACTCTGCGAGGCAAGAGGGTAACGGTGTGCCCGATTCTACTTAAGTAAATCGCAACCGCGGTTCCCCAGGCACCAGCTCCAAGAATACAAAAGTTCATCGATTCCTACCTTCTTTGAAGTTTTTTATGTCTGATACGTATTCGGATAATACATTCGATATTTCTTGGTTTAGATTCATCCTTGGTTTTACAAACGATGGTATTTCGAAGTTTGAAAGACCAAGCAAGTCCGGAGTTACCAAAATCTGACCATCACAAGCCCCACCACTGCCAATTCCAATAAGCGGAGGTAGAATTTGCTTTGCAAGTTCAGATGCCACTGCACTTTCCATCATCTCAGCAATTACCGCAAAACAGCCTGCTTCCTCTAAGGAAATTGCGTCTTTATATAAACTTTCTGCTTCCTCTTTTTCTTTACCAAATTTTCTATATCCGCCAATCGACTTGACCGTTTGGGGAAGCAAGCCGATGTGCCCCATTACAGGTATTCCAGTCAAAACTAATTTCTCGATATCATCCGCAACATCTCTACCACCTTCAATTTTTACTGCATCCGCCCCGCCCTTTTGTAGTAAAGCCCTCGCGGATTCAAGCAATCGATCAAAGCTTAAACTTGCTTCACCAAACGGAAGATCAGCAACCAATAAACATTTTGGATTTGATCTGCGTACTGCAGCAGTATGATGAATCATATCATTAATAGTCACAGGAATGGTAGTATCATAACCCAGCAAAGTTGTGCCCACCGAATCTCCAACTAAAATAAAATCCACACCAGAATCGGAAACTAGTTTTCCGAACAAAGCATCATACGCGGTAAGACCAACGATCTTTCTTTTACCTTTTAATTTAAGCAAATCAAGCGTGGTGCAAACTCTAGATTTTTCTGGTCTAACTGACCCTTTGGTTCGGTTTCTTGTATTTACAATGCCTTTTCGAAGGCTTTCACTCTTTGGGGAATCTGGTCCCTTCGACTTGTTTTTATTCATAGAAGAATTCGATTTGTTGAGATTTTTGCCTGGCTTCGATTTCTTCTCGGCAGGTAAGACATTACCTTCTTTAGTATTGGCAGTGTTAGAATTTTCAGTTTGTGACATGAAACTAGCATAAAAATCTAATTTGCCTTTGATTTAAAGCTAATTCCATCCGCTTCAGCTTGCTCAAAATCAATAGTTATTTAGTTAGTTTACTGTGCAAAATATACTTATTACTGGTGCAAATAGAGGAATTGGATTGGAAATCACCAAACAGTATCTTGAAAATGGTCACCGAGTTTGGGCAAGTTATCGTTCCGCAACCGCATCGAATGAATTACTTGCTTTGGAAAATATTAGCCCGAGTCTTACTACATTTACAATGGATGTAACAAAAAGGGATTCAGTTGAGACTGCTTTTCAACTATTCGCTCGTTCTCAAATCAAGTTTGACTTGCTGTTTAACAATGCAGGAGTGATCGACTGGGATGATTTTTTTAATGTGGACCCAGATTCTTTTTCCGAAATTTATCAAGTTAATCTTGTTGGAGCCTTTTTGGTAACTCGAAACGCAATCAGTTGCTTGCATCAAAACGCAGATCGGAAATCCAGAATAGTAAATCTTTCTTCACGCCTTGGATCGATACAGTTAAGAGGGGAAACTCAGCTAGGTGGAGCTTTGGCCTATCAATGCTCGAAATCAGCACTCAACATGCTTACGAGGCAAACTGCACTAGAATTAGAAAGTTTAAAGATATCGATTATTTCGATAAGTCCAGGATGGGTGAAAACGGATATGGGAGGTAGTAATGCTAAGTACGAAATCCACCAATCAGTTTCGATGATGCGCTCTGTTTTGGATTCGCTATCTCCTATAGAAACAGGTATTTTTATTGGTGAAGACGGAAACCCGATTCCTTGGTGAATTATGAAAATACTTATAAATTAGTACTCAAATTCAATCATGCTGAACGGAAAACAAAGAGGCGGTTTAAAATCAGAATTAAAGACCAGACAAGTCGATATGAAACTGGGTAAAAAAGGGATGACAGAGAATTTCATTAAAGAAGCTAAATACTGCCTAAATTCCAACGGCGTGATAAAAATTTCCCTAAGTTCCGATAAAACTATTCGAATTGAGCAGGCCAAAACTATTTCTTGTTTGTTAGGTGCTGAATTAATTTCCATTGTTGGAAAAACTGCTTCTTTTTTTCTAAATAAAGATGAATAGCATTCGACCGATATCGGAGGGAAAGAAAGTCCCCTCTTTTAACACAACAAGCGACCTTGGAGAAACCTTCAGTAGTACCAAGTTGTTGGGCACTCGGTATTTGATTTATTTCTACCCACGGGATAATACCCCTGGATGTTCCGCTCAGGCATGCGGTTTCAGGGATGAATACGATGAGTTTAAGAAGAAAAATATTTTAATAATTGGAATTTCTGGAGGAAACCAAAAATCTCACGAAAAATTCAGGACAAAATACAATCTTCCATTCCCTCTACTTCTTGATGAAGATTATAAAATTGCCAAAGCCTTTGGAGTTTACGGTAAAAAAAAGTTTATGGGTAAAGTTTTTGAAGGAATTCACCGGATTTCATTTTTAATTAACTCAACTGGCACAATTGAAAAGACCTACCTAAAGGTTAAAGCAAAGTCCCACCCCATTGAAGTCTTGAACGAACTAGAAGTGTGAAATGGTCTGAGCTTAAGAACCGGTTGTAATTAACTCAACTCTCTAGCTGCTTCAACAATACCGCAGAATGCCCTTGAAGTCAGAGATGCTCCACCAATCAACCCACCATCAACATCCGCTTGGGATAGTAAACCTTTGGCATTTTCGGGTTTCATTGAGCCACCATAAAGAATTCTTATGGTAGATGCAGCTGCTTCACCGAACATTTCTGAAAGCACTTTTCGAATATCCGCATGTACTTCTTGAGCCATTTCATCGGTGGCAGTTTTCCCCGTCCCAATCGCCCAGACCGGCTCATACGCCAAAACCAAATGATCAATTGAATCGCTAGGGAAATTCATCAGACCTTCCCTAACTTGCTGACGAACAACCGAAAGTGTTTGGCCGCTTTCCCGTTCATCAAGAGTTTCTCCAATACAATAAATCGGTTTTAAATTGTTTTGAACCGCAGAAATAACCTTGCGATTGATCACTTCGTTTGTCTCCCCATAGTATTGCCTTCTTTCACTATGACCCAAGATGACAAAAGAAACATACAAATCCCTGAGCATTTCTGCAGAAATTTCTCCGGTATATGCACCGGAAGGTTCTGCATTCATATCTTGTGCTCCGAGAAAAACTTCTGAATGCTCAACATTCTCTGAAGCTTTTGACAGTGCGGTAAAAGCAGGGCATACACAAACTTGGACTGATGTTTGATTTCCAACAGATGAATTGATCTCAGACACTAGATCTCCAGCCTCGGTGGCTGTTTTGTTCATTTTCCAATTTCCGGCTATCAAATATTTTCGAGACATGTTTCTTTATTAACTTTATGGATTATTTTTGTTCAAGAACCTTTACCCCAGGAAGTTCTTTACCCTCTAGGAATTCAAGGGAAGCACCACCACCGGTACTCATAAAAGAAACTCGGTCAGCAAAGCCGCTGCTGTTAATTGCTTTTACACTATCTCCTCCTCCAATGATGGATGTAGAATCACTCGTAGCAACTGCATCTGCCACAGCAAAAGTTCCCTTGCTAGAATCTGAAATCTCAAACACTCCCATCGGTCCGTTCCAGAGAACGGTTTTTGCATCCCTGACTGCTTTCGAGTATGAATCAATAGTCTTAGGACCAATATCGACTCCCTCCCAGCCATCAGGAATATCTCCTTCGACGATTTGAGTTTGGCCAAGTTTTTTAGCACCAAAGTCGAGTGCATCCGTCACAAGTGTATCAACCGGCAATAAAAAATTGACGCCCATCTCCTTGGCTTTGCTCAGAGCATTCAGTGCCAAATCAGTTTTGTCTGGTTCACAAAGGCTATCACCAACTTTTTTCCCAAGGGCCATGGCAAAAGTGTAAGCCATTGCTCCACCTATAATCACATTATCCGCCTTTTCCAAAAGTTTATCGATTACCATGATTTTGTCGCTAACCTTTGCTCCACCCAAAATAACCGTAAAAGGACGATTTGGTGTTGCAGTTTTCTCCCCCAAGTATTCCAACTCTTTTTCGATAAGTAAACCGGACAGTCGCGAGGGCAAAAGTTCGGCAACTCCAAAAGTAGATGCGTGTGCACGATGGGCAGTTCCAAACGCATCGTTAACAAATACTTCGGCCAAGTTAGATAATTGACGAGCAAAATCAGGATCATTATCTGTCTCACCTTTATGAAAGCGTAGATTTTCTAAAAGTGCAATTTGTCCATCAGTCAATTGATTGACCGCACTTTCAATATCTGGGCCTACGCAATCATTCAAAAAAAGTACTGGAACACCTAGTTTTTCAGCGAGAACTGGTGCAATTGGTCCCAAGCTCATTGAATCAACTCGTTCACCTTTTGGTCTCCCTAGATGACTGGCAAGTATGACCTTGGCACCATCGTCAATCAGTTTCTGAATAGTGGGCAAAGCAGCATTGATGCGTGTAAAATCGGTAATCTTCTGATCCGAATCAAGAGGAACATTGAAGTCAACTCGTACGAATACTCTTTTACCTTTAAGGCTAGAATCTCTTATGGTTTTTATCATGACAAAAACTGGTATGCAATCAAGCGATTGCACATTGGAGAACAGTTAAAGAAGGAACTATACGAACTGTGAAACTTTTTTGAGTAAGTCAACACATCGGTTACTATACCCCCACTCATTGTCGTACCATGAAACCAGTTTGAAAAATGTATCACTAAGCCCAATTCCAGAACCAGCATCGAAAATTGATGATGCTGGACAATGTATGAAATCAGCGGAAACTACTTCATCCTCGGTATATTCAAGTATTCCAGACAGTGATCCATTCGCGGCTTCTTTCATTTTGGAGCAAATCTCCTCGTAACTGGTGGATTTTTCAGTCTTTACAGTCAAATCTACCACAGAAACAGTGGGCGTAGGGACCCGGAATGCCATTCCAGTAAGCTTACCTTGCACCTCCGGCAGTACTAAACCAACTGCTTTTGCAGCACCGGTCGAAGAGGGAATAATATTGATAGCGGCTCCCCGCCCTCCCTTCCAATCCTTAACCGATGGTGCATCTACCGGTTTTTGTGTAGCCGTGTAGCTATGAACTGTAGTCATCAAGCCTTCAGCAATACCAAAGTTCTCTAAGACCACTTTAACGATCGGAGCTAAGCAATTTGTCGTGCATGATGCATTCGAGACAATATGATCATCTGCTGACAATTGCTCTTCATTAACGCCTAGGACAATTGTTCGAACATCTCCCTTTGCTGGAGCTGAAATAATGACTTTTTTTGCACCAGCTTGCAAATGCCCAGATGCCATTTCCTGGTCCACAAATAATCCCGTAGACTCAATTACGATATCAACGCCCAACTCTCCCCATGGCAGTGCCGCAGGCCCCTCTCGTACTGCCAAGCATTGAATATTGTGACCGTTAACAACAAGCGAATCGCTAGTTGGTGCTTCAACAGTCCCGTTAAAACGACCTTGGGTTGAATCATATTTTAGAAGATAAGCCAAATTATCAGAAGGAACTAAGTCATTGATTGCAACAACCTCAAACTCACTTCCTAACAAGCCTTGATCGACAAGAGCGCGAAAAACCAAACGACCGATTCGGCCGAATCCATTGATACCTATTTTTGTAGCCATTTACTATAATTTTTAGTGATTGAATAAAAAGATCAGAATATTCTGAAATGAAGAAAGCCTACAAAATGGCAAGGCAATAACATTCAACTTAAATAACAGAACGTTCTACGAGTTTCAGGAAATTTTTAAAATCCTTGAAAGACTCACGGGTTTCCTCCTTGAAAAAATCAAGTTGATCTTCTTCTAAGGAAAGTCGTTCCAGAACTTCAATGGGGAGACTTTTCCCTGAGCGATGGCCACTGAAACCAAATTTCATAGTGTGAGACAACCAATTACCGACGATAACTACATCAATTAAGTTGTTTATTTCGACATCGCTAACTGAATCCCTTTCCTCGAGATCATAGACATGATGCCACCTAATAACGGACTCAACATCTCGATTTAGTCCCCATTCTTTACACACAATTTGTCCGAGTATGTCATGGGATGGAGAGTTATTTTTCTTCTCAACTTCAATTAGACTTGTCTCGTCATACAGTGCATCACCTACATCTCTGCAGAATTCTTCCGGGTGCACTTGGAGTCTTGCAACTTTTCCGACATCATGAACGAGTCCACAACTATAGGCTCGTTGCCGGGGAACCAGATTAGTTAGTTCAGCAATGGTAGAAGACGCGACAGCGGTACCCAAGCTATGCTTCCAAAGATCTGCCGGATCATAATTTAAATCTTTCGAATCCTTCAAATTGAAAGCTTTAAAGACTGATGAAGTCAGGATTACCATATGGATTTTATCAAAACCAAGCGTACCAATTGCTTCACCCACATCGGTAACTCTCTCTCGCTCTCCTCTGTATTGGACACTGTTTGCTATTCGAAGAACCTTCATCGAAATAGTTGGATCCGACCTCATGATTTCCTGAATGGAGTGCGTTGGCGAGTTAGGATCCTTAAGCATACTGGAAAGATCATCAAAAACAGCAGGGAGTGTGGGTAAATTGCTTTTCAATTTATCCCTCAACAAATGATAATCCACATTTGTACCCGATCCAACCACCATTATCATAATGATTAGTGATTTATTACACTGAAATCAACCAACTTTTTCGGTTAAAAAAAAACGAGTTAATTCTTCTTCCTTAGCCAAATGCAGATAAGAAAGCTATGGATCAAAAGAAGACCCGATGCAATTAGACAAAAATAGGCGAAGAAATCTATATTTTGAGAGTAAAAAGTCTTCCGATTCCAAGCAGTAGAAATTTCTACAATACCGGCACCTTGAAAATACACACTGCCCTCTTCATCAAGTAAAACATCCTGCTTCCGACCGAATGGATCGATCCAACCGGACCAACCCGCGTTTCCACATCTTAAAACCGGCAAACCAGATTCTACCGCTCGCATTACTGAGTGAGCAGCATGTTGCTCTGCACAACCTTCCTCTCCAAACCAAGCGTCATTTGTGGTAACAAAAAGCAAATCACTCTTGCGCTGGACCGCTCCTTTTGAAAGCTCAGGAAAGATGTCCTCATAACAAATTAAAGGTGCGACTCTTAAATTACTGCCATTCTCTAAAGATAAATCAAGCGAGACGAAAGATTCACCACTTGTAAAGTTACCAACTGGTCCAACCAATCTTCTGAGTCCGGGAATCCAGCGAAATGGGAAAGGCACATATTCACCAAATGGAACCAAAATTCTCTTAGCATACCACTGTGAATCAATTCCTGATTGTGGTAATACACGGGAGACCGTATTGTAAGAATTTTCCCCGAGCCTTACCACGGAACCAAGGAATAGTGGAACACCGCAATCATCCACCAATGCTTCAATCCATTGTCCATCCAAATTCAGTGCGTAGGGTGTGGATGCTTCTGGCCAAACGATCAGATCGGGTTCCATCTCTGACAACAACCTTGTTTGTTTTTTAAGAATATCTTTGTGCATCGTGGCATTTTCCTTTAGCCACTTGTCCTTCAGATAAGGCTGGCAAACTCCAATCCTTAAATGGGATGAATCATCAATTGAGATTTTCGAATTCTGCTTAAGAAAAAAGGGTGATACAATTAAACAAAACAAGCATATACCATAGTAAAAATCAGGACACAGAGATGAGAGAAATCCCCCATCCCTTTGCCTTCTTCTTACGAGTAGGTGATGAAGATAGGAACAAATGCAAAGATTGAATGTAACCAAAAAAAATGACACGCACCAAGAACCGCACCATGCTACGGACTGCAAAATCATTGGACGCTCCCATTGAGTAACCGAAAGGGGACACCAAGGAAAACCAAGAGTGAACTGACAACGAAGCCATTCGATAGAGACCCAAATGGCGGGAAGGCAGATCAAGAAAATCAACCGTTTGCCAAAGGATTGACTCAGACCATGCAATATAAACCTTCGAGCAAGGAGAAACCACGGTAGATAATAAACTGACAGTACACAACTTGCCAGAAGCATTCCTTCTAATGTTATGTGCCTCATCCATCCAATTAGGCAGATATGATAGATCATTCCGGATAAACCAAAAACCCAGAAAACCTTGGAAAATCTTGGTTTTGAGGAAAGCCATAACAGAGCAGGAACTAAGAAAACGAAAGCAGCTTCCGGACAATCATTTGGTGGTTGAGCGATCCAAAGTAGTCCGTAAGTTGAAAGCCCGGAAAGTAGTGGCAAACCCCATTCCTTAGCCCATTGCTTACAAGATACTAGCAAACCGTAAAGGTTCATCCTGAACAAACCATAGAAGGAGAAGTTGAAATGGTTGATTCCTGACTTGGACGAGCAACCAACTCATCAAATGGTTCCAGAGGTAGTAATTTTTCAGCAGAGCCGTCTTGTATCATATACTTATCGCACACCGAAAATAATTCATGAGGTGTCCGGGCCCTTCTCATGTAGTGAAGGAATTCTCCCTTGGGGCAAATCGACAGACCTACAAAGTTCAAGAACTTTTTCATTCTAGCG
The DNA here is from genome assembly GCA_036127675.1 of Verrucomicrobiota bacterium. GTDB lineage: Bacteria > Verrucomicrobiota > Verrucomicrobiia > Opitutales > Seribacteraceae > Seribacter. Next base: position 19,499 of record JAYYRA010000043.1, on the reverse strand, counting down.
ACTAACCGAATTTCACATAAATCAGGTTTCTTCAAACTTTCAAAAAGTAAATCAACATATTCATAGACCTGTGCCATTTTTGGACGATACATTGGTCTCCCGTTTTGCAACTCACGGATTTGGCGAAAAATCCAAGGATTTCGAATTGCAGACCTACCAATCATTATACCACTTGCATTGGTTTCCTTTTTCAATTCCATGGCCACCTTAGCAGAAGTTACATTACCATTTAGTAGGACTGGACAGGTTAATGCTTTTCTGGCCTTCAAAACATAACCGTGATCCGGAGTACTTCTGTAGCCACCGAGTACCGTACGGGTATGAAGACTCAGAAGATCGACTCCATTATCGTCCAAAATCTTCAGGATAGTCTTAAAATTTGAATCGTTTTCGAAACCAATACGCATTTTTACCGTTAAATATCCTTTCACAGTCTTTCTGAGCGCCCGGAGGATTTGGCAAATCTTGCCGGGATCCTTAAGCAACCCACCACCCACATTTTTCTTGTAAACTCTGGGTGCAGGACAGCCCATATTCAAATCCACTCCAGCAATTGGATACTCTTGCAACAAATCAGAAATCCTGCAAAGTTCATCAATCGACTCCCCAATCAACTGAGCAAATACCGGTCGACCAGATGGATTCTCCGTTACTGAACTTAAAATCTCAGGATCAAGCTTAGAATTTTGATGTACTCTAAAAAATTCAGTAAAAAAAAGGTCAGGAGACCCAAATCCATCAATAATACACATAAATGGAAGACCGGTTACATCTTGCATCGGAGCTAGTGCAGTCGGCCAATCGGATTCCCAAATTTTCATAAATTATTAATTGCGAAGAGTCGTATTTCTTCGCGGTTTGGTAAAATTTAGTCTTGCTTACGAAGAATACGTTCCAGAATCTCTGACATATCTTCAACATTTTCCAGTACCTTTGAGGCAACATGGATGGGTTTTTTCATTTGCAATGCCAAGACAATTGAATCACTGGGGCGTGCATCCAATTCAATGATCTTCTTGCCTAGTTCATTTTCCATCCTAAGTATAATTCTTGCAAAAAAAGTACCTTCGTCCACATCATTGATTAGAACTCGCTCAATCGAAGTTTCCAAGCCCTTCAAAATCAACCCAATCAGATCATGCGTCAAAGGCCTTTCCTTTTTTACCTGGTTTATCGTCATATTTATTGCATTTCCAATTGCTGGATCAACATATATGACAAATGTTTTTTGTTCATTACCAAGGAATAAGGCACACCCATTGGAAGTGGGCATTACCCCTTTTACTGAAACCTCAAAGGACTCTTTGCTCATATCCTCATTATTCAATTTCAAACATAGCTTCGCAAGCACTTAAGGAAACTTTTATACATCAACAAATACCATTTACCTTATGAAAAAATTAATCTTTTTGGTCGGGATGATGGGCACGGGGAAATCAACCATCGGAAAATTACTATCCTCCAAACTACAATTAGGTTTTATCGATTCCGATCATCAAATAGAAAAGATTAACCGCCTTAGCGTAACAGAGATTTTCGAGAAAAAAGGGGAAGATTTCTTTCGATCAGAGGAGAGAAGATTTATAGAAAATAACCTACCTAATGTGCCTACTGTTGTATCTTGCGGGGGAGGTCTCTGTGTTGCGGATGGGATGATGGATGAGCTTAAGAAAAGAGGACTAGTTATTTGCCTTTCCGCTTCGCCAGGAAAAATCATTGAGAGATTGACTGGAGATGACCAAAGACCTCTCATTAGGTCCGAAGACCAGGAGCGTATAATCACCGATTTACTTAATGATAGAATGCCCGCATACCAATGTGCTGATTATATCATTAAAACTGATCTCCTGTCACCCGAAGAAATCACTAGAAGAATAATGGACATCATCGGTGACAATTTAAGTGATTAATCAGAATTTTGTCTCATCACTTCCACAAAAGAGGATGGTGGTCGCATCACTTTTCCTTCTTTAGAGACAAAAGCATGAACGGTTTTCCCATTAGCAATAGTTGAATGATTCCTAACAACCTTGTATTCCGCACTTAGTTTTAACATTGAAGGGAACGATACTTCCGTCTCAATGATAAGTTTGTCGTCGAAATGTGCGGCTTGCTTAAAACTAGCAGAGCATTCTAGCACGGGTAAAAAATAACCATTCTCTTCCAATTCCTTGTAAGGGTGACCGATTTCATCTAAGAAATGAATCCTGGCCACTTCGAACCAATGAAAATATTTTGCATGGTATACTACTCCCATTTGATCGGTTTCCTCATACCTAACTCTAATTTGAGTTTGAGAAGAATGCATATGTCTCTCCATATTTAAAATATTGATTCCAGCCAATAATTAACAAACATTATGTCACTAAACAAAAAAGAAAGAAGAATTTCCATCTGGATTGGAATTGCGATTGGGGTTGCCTGCTCCTCTATGATCGTAAGGTATGCACTAAAGCACAAGGAGAATCAAATTAGTGGCAGACCGGGTAATTATGAATCGAATACAAGTGCTTCTAGTCAAAGCATCATCCCTTCACTCCCCGAGGATGCTCAAAAAAAAATCCCAAATGGAATTGTGGTTTATCATGAATTTAATCAATCAATTACGGAGGACCCATTTGCATCCAACAGTTGGGTCGTCGAGACTTCCGGTAATTTTAGATCGGAAAGATTATTCATTTTAGTTGAACAAAATAATCAATCTGATTCCGATCTAAGGTTTTTTCGTGCTTCTGAGATTTACGCTCGGTTAAAACCTACGGTTTCGAAAAAGAAGTTGGAGTCTTTTTTGAACCAAGATGAGTATCGAATTATTGGGAAAAACTCAAAAACCGATGAATTCATCATTCAAATAAAAAAGATTCGCCCTTCTGAAATTCGAAATACTTTGAGATTTTTCAAGAAAGAAGTTTCGATTTTCAATGATGTCAGAGTACCCATCTGGGCTTCGAACTAATGTGGTGAGAAATCGGGTAATCTCATTGACCCTAAACATCCAAATTCATATAATTTATCTTTAAAAAAATACCTAGGATCGCCTAGTAAACCAATATCAATCAGACAGTGAATATAGAAATCAAGGATGCGGGTACTGCCCGTAAAATAGCAACCATATCTTTCGAAGCTGATGAGGTTTCCAAAGAAGAAAGTCGAGCCTGTAATGAAATCAGCCGGGTGGCGAACATCCCTGGTTTTAGGAAGGGAAAAGCTCCTATGGTGGTAATTCGTAAAAAATTTGCCAAGGAATTGAAAAACGAATTAAACCGAAAAATTTCAACGCAAGCATATGAGGCGGTTTTGGCAGAAAAAGATATTCGTGTTCATTCAATTCTTAAAGTTGACCCTGGTGAGCTTGATCCTAAGTCACCCGCTACCGTTGAGGTAACAATTGATGTCGAACCAGATTTTGAACTCCCAGAATACGAAAGCTTTGAACTAGAGGTTAATCCAATCGAAATTAGCGATAAGGATGTGGAACAAGAACTTCAGGCACTTTGCGACCAAAGAGCATCTTTTGATGTAGTCGAAAGAAAGGCCGAAAAGGGTGACTATGTTAAATGTTCATATGAAGGTAAAATGGGAGAAGAATTGGTTGCTGATTTAGTGCCCGAAAAACCAATGTATGGAAAACAAAGTAATACTTGGGAAGAAGCAGGGCAGGCCCAAGGTCTTGGAGTAGATGCAGTTGCCCAAGGAGTGATTGGTCTAGGCAAAGATGAAAAAACCAATGTGGAAACTAAATTTGATGATGATTTTGAAATTACTCCACTTGCCGGAAAAACCGTTAATTACAGCATCGAAGTACACGAAGTACGTCAAAAAAAAGCACCAGACCCACAAAGTGAAGATTTTCTTAAATCTATGAAAGTGGAGAATATTGACTCTTTAAAAGAGAAAATACGCGAAGATTTGAAAGTCAGAAAAGAACAGGAGAATCAAAACTCTAAAAGACAGCAGGTTACGCAAAAGATTTTGGAAATCCCTGAATTCGCTCTGCCACAACAGGCAGTCGAGGATGAATCTAAAAATATATTCCAAGGTAATATCCAAAGAGCATTGCAAAGCGGTGCAAAAGAGGATGAAATCGAAAAGAAAAGGGACGAAATTTGGAAACAGTCTCAAGTTCAGGCCGAAGCAAGGATAAAATTAACTATAACTCTGGGAAGAATTGCCGAAAAAGAGAAGGTTGAAGTTTCAAATGAGGACTTGGCACAGGCAGCTACTAGAGAAGCGATGATGCTGCGCAAGGATCCATCTGAGTACGTTAAAGAGTTATCACAGGATCGAGCCCGCCTTAATCGTTTCAGAATGGATATACTGCATGATAAGACTCTGGAATTGGTTGCTTCGATGGGGAAAGAGAAAGTTTGCGAATCTGAGGGTGATCCTACAAACTGATTTAATATTATGGGAGCTTATTTACCACTACCGCATGTGTACGAAAGAGAGGGACGCCAAGAGCGTTCATGGGATATTTACAGTCGTCTGTTAAGAGATCGTATTGTATTTATTGGTACCCCAATAGACGATTTCGTGGCAAATTCAATAATTGCACAATTGCTTTTTCTGCAAATGGAAGACCCTAAGAAGGATATTCATGTTTATATCAATTCCCCTGGGGGAAGTGTTTCAGACGGAATGGCAATTTATGACACTTTAAATTTCATGCAATGTGACATTGTTACATACTGTATCGGAATGACTGCCAGTATGAGTACGGTTTTACTAGCAGCTGGCACGCCAGGTAAAAGGTATGCGTTGCCAAATAGTCGAGTTATGATTCATCAACCTAGCGGCGGTGCCGGGGGCCAAACTTCAGATATTTCAATCGCCGCTAAGGAAATTCTTCGCTGGAGAAAAACTATCAACGATATTTTAGCCAAACACAGTGGAAAAGAGGTAGAGCAAATTGAGAAGGATTCTGACCGCGACTACTACATGACCGCTGATGAAGCTAGGGAATATGGTTTGGTTGATGAAGTAATCTCCCAAAAACCTACGAAATAGATTGGTCCATGGCCAAGCCTTCCAAAATCAACTTTTGCTCTTTCTGCGGTAAACCACAGCAGGAAGTAAAGAAGATGATTGCAGGTCCAGCCAATGTCTTCATTTGTGATTCCTGTGTTCGCGTTTGTAAAACCATCGTTGACCGTGAATTAGGTGAAAAGGAAAAGAAAAATAAAACTTCTGATTCAAAACCATTCTTTAACCTTCAAAAACCGCAGGCGATTAAAGAACATTTGGATCAGCATGTTATTGGACAGGATCACGCTAAAAAAGTTCTTTCTGTAGCTGTACATAACCACTACAAGCGACTATCCGCAGAATTGGGCATTGGAGATTCTAGCAATTCCAAGCCTTTCATCGCCCATGATTTGGAAGATGTTGAAATCGAAAAAAGCAACATCCTCCTCATCGGTCCAACAGGAAGCGGCAAAACCTATCTAGCCCGCACCTTGGCAAAGCTGCTAGATGTTCCTTTTGCTATTGCTGATGCAACTACCCTAACAGAGGCTGGATATGTCGGTGACGATGTTGAAAATATCGTTCTCAGACTTCTTCAGTCTGCGGATCAGGATGTAGAGAAGGCACAATGCGGAATAATCTATGTCGATGAAATCGACAAAATAGGAAGAAAAACGGATAATGTTTCTATTACAAGAGATGTTTCTGGCGAAGGTGTTCAGCAAGCTCTGCTGAAAATTTTGGAAGGTACGATTTGTAATGTCCCTCCGCAAGGAGGAAGAAAGCACCCAAATCAAGAATACATACAGCTCGACACTTCAAATATTTTATTTATCTGCGGTGGTGCATTCATAGATCTGGATCAAATTATAGAACAAAGAACTGGATCAAAGTCTTTAGGGTTCACATCAAAGAAGCCAAAAGATTCAGCCCAACTTCTCGCAGAAGTCAGACCAGAAGACCTTGTCAAATATGGTCTAATCCCAGAATTTATTGGTAGGCTACCTGTAGTTTCCCTCTTAAATGAACTCGACCGATCCCAATTGGTAAAAGTTTTGCGCGACACTCGAAATTCTCTTCTTAAGCAATATAAAAAGCTTTTTCTAATGGAAGGTGCTGAACTTCGCTTTACCAAAGACGCAGTTATTGCGATTGCCGAGCAGGCAATATCAATGAAAACCGGAGCCAGAGCCCTTCGTTCGATCATGGAAAACATCATGCTCGACATAATGTATGATCTACCAACCATTGAAGAGCCAGTTCAAGTTGTCATTTCTGCAGGTGTAGTAAAGGGAAAATCCAAAGCGAAAATTTCTACTCTCCCGAGTGCTAAGAGAGACGCTGCATAATTCATTTTACCGTAGGTAATCTAAGTTTACTCACTCGAAGATTATTTGCAGGATTCTTATCGTCTTGCCCAAGCAATTCGATTTTACTCCGAATTTCAAATCCTTCACGCCCCTGCCCCACCTCTACGAAAAGTTTTTCGCTTCGGGTTTGACCAGGTTGAAGGTTGGAAAAAAAATAGTTTTTCTCAAGACCTCTGTATTCCACAATTAAGTTCATCCCATTGATCCAGGAACTACCCTGATTTTGAACCGTAATCGTGAAAGGGACGGTTCCACCATCTCCCAAATTAATCAAGTTTTCAGGATGAAAATAGTATCCGACAACAGCACCATCATGGTAAGTAAGATCATTCCGATGGATAACTCTATTAAGATTCAAAGCTCCATAACCACTATTCTCGTCAAAGCCCGGTTGATCTACTTCGTTTGCCAATTCAAGAAACAACTTCTGGAGGTTCTTTTTCTCCATTTTGGGATTCCTTGAAATTTCTGTTGCAATCGCACCACTTACTAAAGCTGCGGCAGATGATGTGCCATCGAAAATTGCATAGCCATTATCATTCCATGCACTCACTATGCCAACCCCAGGTGCTGCAAGGTCAACACCATCACCAAAATTGGAAAAATCTGCAACTCGTCCATCTGGACTTAAGGCAGTAACTCCAATAACAGAATCGTATCTGGCAGGAAAAGACACCTCAGAAAAACCGTCGTTTCCAGCAGCTGCTACCAAAATTACTCCTTTTGATTCTGCGTAATCGACTGCAGCCTTTAGAATTTCGCTCGATTCCTGGCCTCCCAAACTGAGATTAATAACTGAGCACCCCTTATCCACAGCCAATACAATTCCTTCTGCCAAAGTAAATACATCACCAACCCCATCTTCATCCAACACCTGTAAAGATAAGATTTCAGCTTTTGGTGCTATACCCAGATAATCCTCATTCATCCCTGAAATAATGGAAGCTATTCCAGTTCCATGAGACAAGGAAACGCTTTGGGAAACCGAAGGGTCAATAAGTGAAATTTGTTCATGCTGTAAGTGGGAAAGTGCGGGGTGTGAAAAATCAATCCCAGAGTCAAGAACTGCAATCTTCACTCCCATTCCCCAATTTGTTCTATCTTCAGCTAAATGTAGTGATTCTCCTACGGTCCGATACTCAGGATTTCCCTCACTCTCCTCACTCATCAGCGGTACCCGAGGTCGGGAAATTGGAAAGTTGATTTCGAATTGTTTAATTGAATCATTTTCAGATAGAAATTTTGCCGCTAGTCTTGGATCGGTAACACGAAAACGAGAACTGGATAGTTGTGGAATGGAAGATAGTAAAGTAAGACCACTATTCTTTAAATTCAGTAGAAAATCATCCATCGAACGCCTTGAAGTAAATCCTATTGAAAAATCATAGAATTCCTTACTTCCCAAAAGTGCTTCAAGGTCAAATTCAAGCTCTAAAATTTCATTTTTAAAATTAGTTACATTCCTGGGTTGATAAATTGATTCAGAAGATGAAATCTGATTTAAACCGACTGATATTGATGCATTTTTATCAACCTCCTTTGTGAATCGAGTAAGGTCACTTTTAAAAAAGTAAAAAAGAGCAATGAGAATTATAATTGGAAGTAAAATTCGAATCATTGAATTGTTCAAACTCGCCTATTACTAAATTAGTCGCAAGATGAAATATAATATCTCTGAAAGTTTTGAAAGATAAGGTTTTAATTGTTGGTCATGGACTGGCTGGTGCAATGCTAGCACAGGTTTTCATACAACATGGTGTAAGAGTCGATGTTTCCGAAGCTAACCTACCCTATTGTGCTAGTTCGGTAGCGGCCGGACTAGTAAACCCTTTGATTGGCCCAAAACTGAATCCACCAGTGGATATAGATCATTGCCTCGATGAAATAATGAGCCTCAACAAGAGATTTCATTTGAAATGCGGGGATAAGTTCTATGAAGAACTTACATTGCACAGAGTTTTTCGAAACCAGAAACAAGCAGATATTTGGAATTTATCTGAAGGAAGATTATCCAAATTCCAAATTAAAGGTGTGCCTTTACTTTCTCACGATCTCAAAGTAGAAGCACCTTATGGCCTAGTCCAAACCAAATGTTTAAGGTTGAATGTTACCAAGTTTCTTGAATTTTCAAAACAATCATTGATTGAATCTGAAAGTTGGAATCAGCAAAAATTTGATTATAATAAAAAATTCCTATCAAAGGTTATTTTTTGCGAAGGTTTTCGAGTTTCCAGTAATCCATGGTTTTCTCATTTACCCTTCGCTCCTGTGAGGGGAGAAACTCTTCGAATTAAGCAGTTTTTACCAAATGCAACCAGTAATGGAACATGGGCGATACCCGAAAACCGAGAAAGTTTTCTTGCAGGTTCGACTTGGGACCACAAAAAACTCGAAAGCGGACCAACAAAAAAAGGCAAAGAATCAATACTTTCTGATTTAAATTATTTGAATCTAAATCAACTTTTTGTAGAAGAGCAAATGAGTGGGGTTCGCTCTGGAACACTGGATCGAAATCCAATTATTGGGAAACATCCCAAAAATCCCAACCTTTTTATTTTTAATGGATTTGGATCAAGAGGAGCAACTACGATTCCTCTTTATGCTAAAATGTTATTGGAATTTATTTTAGAGGGAAAACCAATTCCCTCACATCTAGATGTAAGAAGGTTTAGCTAGATTCCTTGAAAATTAAATGAGACTGACGAAAAGAGTTCATAAAACACTATCCCACTCTGTTTGCGCTGGAGACTACTGCATAGATCTAACATTGGGTAATGGTCTCGATGCCATACACTTATCTGGCTTAGTCGGAACAAAAGGAAAAGTCTTTGCTTTCGATATTCAAGATGAAGCCTTGAAAAGTACTCGCCTACTACTCTCTCAAAAAACAAAAACCACCAACCTTTATTTGTTTAAAGAATGCCATTCGAATTTCACAAGCAATGTCCCTCCGGAACTGAAGGGAAAAATAAAGGCTATCGTGATGAATCTTGGATATTTACCAGGTGCCAACAAATCCATTATCACTAGACCAAGCAGTACGCTAAAGGCATTAAAATCAGCCTATTCCTGGCTTTCGCCGAGAGGTTTTATTACAATAATTTCCTACCGTGGACACAAAGGTGGAATGGAAGAATTTAACTTCATCCAGGATTGGATAGTAAACGATGAATTGGAACACCAAAAAGTGGAGCCTTCAAATGATGAACACTCACCTGTAATGTTTTTATTAAGGAAAAGTCAAAAAGGGTGAATCAAATCAACATCCTTTTCATAATCGACTCTCTGGTGCCCAAAGCCAAAAAGCTTCAAGAATTCAGCCTGATAATCAGAAAATGAGGTCATTTCGAAGAGATTCTCAGAGTTCACCGTAGGCCACAATCTGATAATTTCATTTTGAATTTTCTCTTCCATTTCCCAATCGTCCAAACGGATTCTGTTCTGCTCATCTACCAAAACATCCGAATTCCCAGAGTAAAGAAATCGATTAAATAATCGAGTCGTCTGTTCGATACATCCTTCATGAGTTCCTGCTTCTTTCATTATTTTGAACAAAATGGAAACATACAAGGGAACCACTGGAATGGCTGAACTTGCTTGGGTAACCACGGCTTTATTCACTGAAACATAAGATCTGCCACCAACTTTTTCCTTTAGTAAAGCATCTAATTTCTTTCCGGTCTGCTCGAGATGCTCCTTAGCTCTACCAATCGTTCCATTTCGGTAAATTGGTTGAGTAACCATTGGACCAATGTAGGAGTAAGCAATATTCAAGCATTCTGGAGCAAGTAGGTCAGCTTCTAATAATGCATTTACCCAAGAGCTCCAATCATCTCCACCCATTACACGCTCGGTGTTAAAAATCTCTTCTTCTGAAGCTGGATCGATCACAACTTCCTTAACCTCCTGCCTGTCTGTATCTAGTGTTTTATTCTTGTAAATTGACCCTATTGGTTTGAGGCACGCCCGATAAGTTTTACCATCGGTTGGATCAGTTCTTCGAGGTGAAGCCAGACTGTAGATGATTAAATCGAACTGCCCCATATCCTTGGCCTTACTGACTACCTCTTCTTTACATTCTTGAGAAAACGCATCACCATTTACATCAACAGAAACAATCTGTCTATCCTTTGCTAATTTATTAAAAGCCAAGGAATTGTAAAACCCAGCACTTGCAGGCTTTTCCTCTTTGGGCGGTCTCTCAAAATAAACTCCTAAAGTTTCAGCTTTTGCCGAAAAACTAGCAGAAATACGACTGGCTAATCCATAGCCTGTGGAAGACCCTATTACCAAAACTCTTTTAGGCTTTTTGATATCAGTAGTTGGGTTACTTTCTGCGTATTTAACCTGATCCAGAACATTTTCAAAACAACCGAGTGGATGGGAAGTAATACAAACAAACCCTTTAATTCTTGGCTTTACGATCATATCTATTCTCTAACATGGTTGACTTCTTTTAAGAAGTATAATTTTGCTTACTGCGAAATATTGATGGCTTTTCAGAATAAAAGACGGAAAAAACAAACGGATTTAGTTTCGGAGTTCATGTCATTACCAGAGAAGGACAAAACAATGTTCCAATCCGAACCAAACAGTATATCTCAGGTAATTGAAAAAATTTGGAACGATTGGTCAATTGGATCCACTCATTCTCCCGAACAAGTAATATCAAGAGAATGGAGCAAAATAGTCGGGACCAAATTGTCGAGTAAATGTGCTCCGGAAAAACTTGCCCCAAAAGGTATTTTGTACCTCAAGGCAGCAAATGCTCCGATCAAGCAGGAACTAAGTTTCATCAAGAAGAAAATCATTTCCAGAATAAATAGGTTAAGTTGCGGAGTGGTAATTAAAGAAGTGAAAATCTTGTAATCTGGTTGAATCAATGGAAATGATCCACCTCGCGATAATTAGAAGCTACAAATTTAAAAGCGAAAGCAGCGATACATACTAATGCCGTCCAGAACCAAAATTCTGATGCACCGGGCAGAATTGAATGACCATTTTCATCAACAATCAAAAACTTTACTGCGGAAGTAAGATAGTTCCCCAAGGAAACCGTTAATAAAAACAATGCCATTATAAACGATTTCATTGACTTTGGGGCTTGGGTGTAAGCAAATTCCAAACAAGTTATGGAGACAAGTATTTCAGCGGCAGTCAGAATAAAGCAGGCCAAAACTTGCCACATCACACTTGGACTGTGACCAGCATCCACCTCTTGCTGCAATAATGACACGACAGTAAAAGCCAGTCCCATAATCCATAACCCTGTTCCAATTCTTTTCAGCGGGGTAATCTCAACGAATTTTCCAACCAAAGGATAAATGCAGTATGAAAAAGTTGGAATCAAAAGAAGTATAAAAAGAGGATTCCAGACAGCAGAGACCTGAGCTGCTAGCATTTCCATCCCTCCAATCAAGGGAATCCATTCTGGAATGGTTCGATCCAATTCCCTCGCCTGAATCTGCCAAAGAGTCCCAATCTGGTCGAATAGTGCCCAGAATAAAACTACAAAGGCAAAAATTGAAGAAATTCTACCGATCACAACAAGGTTTTGTTTACAAAAGGTTTCCTTGAAAAATTCTTTTCCACGGGGAGGAATGTGGGCAAAATCTTTACGACCCATCCAAAATAAAAATGTTGCCAAAGCCATCAAAAGCCCAGGAAGCCCGAAGGCATAATGAGGACCAAAGATTGGCTCGCACAATTCTTTGGGCCCAACAATTCCGGAAACGAAAGGATAAATCCATTCTCCAATGGAACCTTCTTCTCTGGTCGCTTGGAGCAAAAAAGGTGTCATTAGACCTGATACAAATGCTCCAAAATTTATCGAAAAATAAAACCAGCCGAAAACTTTGGATATGAGATGTTTATTTTTCGAACAAAACTGATCACCAACATGAGAAGAGACGCATGGCTTAATTCCACCGGATCCAATGGCAATTAAAGTTAATCCAACCAAGAGCCAAATTCGAGTATCCCCCCAAACTTCCATAAATGCCAAACAACCATGTCCTAAACAGTAACAGATAGAAAGAATCATGATTGTCTTAAACTTGCCCCAAAACGCATCCGCTAACATCCCACCTAAAATCGGGAAGAAGTATGCAGAACCAACAAACAAATGAACCCAAGCTTCAGCCTCTTTTTCGTCAAAAACCTGGCTACTTCCGTCCGGTTGAACTAAATAAATAGTCATATAAGCAAGGAGAATGCTTCGCATGCCATAAAACGAAAAACGCTCGGCTGCTTCATTTCCAATAATGAAAGGAATCCCAGGCGGGAGACGGTCTGAAACAACTGGAAAATTACGATACATATTTAATTACGAAGAAAAACATCTTCTTTTTTTCTTCTCTTTAATTCATTATCAAGATCAGTCATTACAGCATTTTTTTCAGCGCAATCTGACTCTTCCTTTGGTAAACTTTTGTCTTTGTTGAATTTATCAATCAAAAGATAAACAATATTCGCAATTAATGCAGATACAGATACCATCTGAATCCACAGTAAAATATCTTCAAAAATTTGACAGATAAGTAAGGACATAATCCAAAAAAATGCGTTTATAAAAACGAGTTTCTGGTTAAACATAATGAATTTATAGATCTTAATGATGATAGTGTAGAACGGTCGGAATTAATCTTCTTGCAATAAACTTCTCAATTTACTGTTACAATACAATGCAAATCTATAAAATATTTCCATTATGTTTGATGTTTTTAATTTGGGGATGTGGAACTGAAGATTCTTATTCAGAAAAAACGGAAGAAATCGAAAAGGTTGAAGACAGGAATCCTGAGCAAGAGGAAGCAGAACCGAAAAAAGTACAATTAACTGAAACTAAACCAGCTCCTCAGGTTCCTAAAGAGCCTCCGCCAGAAGCCAAGGTTGTCCCTACACACACCACACCACCGGAAAAGGCAATCTCCAAGACCCAAGCGATCGAACCTGAATTTACAGAAGAATTACTAAAAGCAGTGAATCACTGGAAAAAAATTCCGCCCTCCGTTTTTCCTCTTCAAAATGTCAGCATCCAAGAATCAGTAACTTTCCAGCTTATTGGCAAACAAAACGAAATCATGGCTTCAAGTCCGGTCCCTGCTGGAAAGGAAGTAGTCGCTAAGGCCATCCGTGGAAATACCCTTCTTATTTCGCCTTCTGTTTCTTCTAATTTAAAGGCCACGATTGATATGGAAAAGACAGATTTTAAACAATGTGTTGCATTCCGCTTTGAGATGGGCAAGAAAATCATTGAAATGAGAGAGAAGCGAAGGAAAGAAATGGCATTGGGTAAACGCGAAGGGATAACTGCTGCATCATCGTCCAAGGATAAACAGCAATCGGATAATATGGACGAATTAACCATTCCGGGTGATTTTGGGCATGGAAAGTTCTGTATTTGCTCAGATTGCAGGCAAAAAAGATTGGCATTAACCGGAAGTATGAAATAATTGTATGATATGAGTTTTACCAGTAAGAAGAAAAAGAAGAAAAAAGAAATCGAGATTGGTGACCATGTTAAAGAAACGGTCGCCTCTAAGGGTAAAAAGCGGTGTGGGGAGGTCCTAATGATCTTAGCGGATAACCCAGGAGACCCCACAATGGAATGTGTCGAAGTTCATCCGGACGAATTGACTCCTCTGGAAAAGGGCTCGGATGGCATGAGAACTTTTAGAACGAAAAGATCAAAGTTGAAGTTGTATACTCCTCGAAAAAAATTATTCGCTAAGAAAACTTTTGAGAAAGGTGATGTGGTTCGTCATAAGCGCGGATCAACTATTAGGTATGGTAGAATAGTATGTTTTGTACATCCAGACGGATTGTATTCAACCTCCCACGAAGAGGGATACAACGGAAAAGATTTGTTAGAATGTGTTGAAATTGACAAGAAACCTGGTCTTCTTCAGATCATTGGACCAGATGGAGAACCTAAGCGATTCCAAGCACAGGGTAAAGACTGCAAAATCATGAAAGTTATTACGGTTGATTCCAAAGGCGAAGACACCACAATGCATAAACTTGATATCCCCGAGGATGAGGAAGATTTTTAACTAATCTTTCTCAGGATAAAAAATATAAATCTAGTTCATCTTTGCGGACCCTGACCGTTTTATTACCTTTCGTTTTGTACGCAGGCAAACGGATGTTCTTTAGACTACCGTTCGACAATTCGCAAGAAAACCGAATCTGCCCAGATGACCATCGCGTATTACACCACTTCAGTGAATATGCCTTGATCAGGTAATCTATCGCTTCAGCACGATTCAGGTAGTAAACGCCATTGATTTTCTGAACCAAAGACTTGTGTGAAGAAAAGAAAAATTACTACAGACCGCCTTTTTTAATTTTTTGACAGCTTGCAATGGATATACCTGTGGAATCTGCGGCTTCTTGCAATGTTTTACCGTCCAAGAGTAATGCTTTTACATTAGCAACCACTTCAGAACTAATCTTTTTTCTCTTACCTTCAATCCCAAATCTTGAATTAAACTGAGCTTTGGCAATTGGTGGAAGGCCATTTACATAACATTCCAAATAATCGACAACGCTCCTGAAGAGCTTACGACCATCTTGACGCAGATGTTTTTTATGGTCGTCTTTTATTAAGCCATAAAAGTTTTCTTTTTTAACTTTTTTATTTTTCTTTGCCTTAATTTCTCTTTCAATCTTTTTCTTGAGTTTTTCAAGATCTTTTAAACTTGTAGCTTCTGTAATATCCATAATTCTAGGGTTTTATATTAAATACATTATTAATAAAATTTTAATGCTTTAATTGTAAAGTTTTTAATGTAAAGCTCTATCTAAATCACGATATTGTATAGCTTCAAGTATGTGTTTTTTTTCTATATTCTGGGACAATTCCAAATCTGCTATCGTTCGAGATACTTTTAAAATTTTTCCATACGCTCTGGCAGAAAGTGATAATCGTTCCATAGCCATGCCAAAGAGGTCCGCATCAGATTTAGTTAGATGGCAGTACTCGTCCATTAGAATTTCTGGCATTTCTGCATTTGTATGAAATTCACTCGATTTAAATCTATCAGATTGAATTTCTCTGCAACTAGAGATTCGTTGCATTATATCACAGGAGGCTTCTCCTTTGTCGGTCGCTCTTAATTCACTAATCTGAACGGCAGGAGCCTCAATGTGTATATCAATTCGATCTAGCAGAGGACCACTTATCTTACTCCGATACTTTTGTATTTGAGGAATGGAACACTTACATGAGTGGGATTCGTCACCGAGGTAACCACATGGACAGGGATTCATAGCAGCTACTAGCATAAATTTTGAAGGCAAAGTAATTTTCCCTGCACTTCTGGAAATAGTCACCTGCCCATCTTCCAACGGCTGCCGTAAAACTTCTAATGCTGATCGTTTAAACTCTGGTAATTCATCCATAAAAAGAACCCCATTGTGAGCTAGAGAGATCTCTCCAGGCCCGGGTCTGGTTCCTCCTCCAATGAGTCCAACATCACTAATTGTATGATGCGGAGATCGAATTGGTCTCCTCAACCCATTGCCATGAAGAACTGCAGAAAGTCCACCGATAGAAAAGATATTCAAAACTTCTAAATACTCTTCTATTTTAAGTTGAGGAAGAATGGATGGAATACGCTTGGCAACCATTGATTTCCCTGAACCTGGCGGTCCAATCATTAGTAAATTATGCCCTCCAGCAACGGCCACCTCCACTGCCCTTCTCAACTTAAGCTGACCTTTTATTTCACTGAAATCGATTTGGTAATCAAATTCCTTGGAGGAAACATAGGGAGTATCTTCTTTATGAAGAACAGGAATTGAAACTTTTCCAGAAAGAAAATCTACGGCTTCAGCTAAAGATTCCACTGGATAAACAGAAATCCCTTCGACTAATGAAGCTTCCCAAGCCGACTCTTTAGGTAAAACAATACCAGCTTTTTTCTTGGCTTTAGCCATCATTGCCATCGCCAGAGCTCCTTTAACCTTTCGAACTTCACCTGAAAGTCCAAGTTCACCAGCAATGACGAAATCTTTCAACTTTCCTGGTTCAAAATTTCCGATTGCGGATAATAAAGTCAATGCAATTGGCAGATCAAAGGATGCACCTTCTTTTTTTAAATCTCCGGGGGCTAAATTGATCGTCACTTTAGTTCTGGGTTGAGAATATCCAGAATTCGACATCGAGGAGGAGACTCTATCCATAGATTCCTTTACAGTTGCATCAGGAAGACCAACTAATATGCATCTAGGCTCTCCTTTTTCACCGCTATTTGCTTCAACTGTAACCGGCAATGCCTCAACTCCTAAAAGAGTGGCGGAAATCGTACTTGCTAGCATAGATTAAAGACAAAAATTAACGATCTCTAACCAAAGCGGAAATCTCCCTGAACTTGGGGTGTTCTGAAGAAGACAAAAGAGAATAAATTACTGACTCAATGCCCAAAATGTGAATACCTGCGTTGCGAAGTTCATTAAGTGCTGTATTTGCGTCTCCTTTTCTCCTCGAAGCAATACAATCTTCGAGAATAGTGACACCGATATTCAGGGCATTGGCTTCAACCGCTGTTTGATAAATACAGATTGAGGTTTCAATTCCTCCGATGAGAACTTGCTGGATATCGTTTTGTTCAAGCCATGTAGAGAATTCGTTTGCTCCAAAAGCAGAAAAAGTTGTCTTTTCGAAGACCGAAGAGTCACTCACAAGATCACTTATTTCTGGTATGGTTTTCCCTAATTTTTCAGGAACTTGCTCCGTTAGTAAAACTGGAATATTTAACACCTGCATTGATTTTACCAAAAATTCTAAAGATCCTGTTAGAAGTTGCCTCTCCGTTTCAGCGAAGCTAGATAGCAACTTTGGTTGTGCATCCATGATAATTGCCGCAATACCATGGTTGTTATTTGTATCCATAGAATTCATGTAAACAGGTTTTTGAATTCTTTTACTTCGTATCGTTTCACGGTATTTATGGTTGGCTTTTCAGATTTATAATTTGTACTGAATGTAAATAATGTTTTCGATAAAAATTTTATTTCGATTCGCTTTGTTATTTCTCTTCTTGGGTCTAAACTCTTGCAAGAGAGAAAAAATCGATCCATCAAAGATAACGATGCGCCCTAAGATTTATCTGCAGGGGGCGTCTCCCATACCCCTTTTTGATGAATATGATATTCAGAGTGTACAAATTGGTACGGTTCAAAATATTCTGTCTGACGATCCAAACGAAAGAGTTTTCGCAATTTGGCTTAGTCTAGACAGAAGAGCCTCCTTCTATTTGCAAAAAGAAACATCAGGCAATCTCGGTCGTAGACTTCAACTAGTTATCAACGGACAAACTCTTGGGATTCATCCTATTGAAAGAACTATAGCGAATGGAGTGCTTCCTTTTATACTTCCTACTAAAATGAATGAGAATGAAGCAAGATTCCTTTATGAACAACTTTCACAATCGATTCTCTTCATCAGGGCAGAGATGGAGAGCAAGAAATGATCAAATTATTTTACGCTCTTTCTGTAAGCCTTTTTTTTTCCCTTACCTCTCCAGGGTTTCCGACTGAATTTCGACTATCTTGGCCAACTCCTAATCCATCTTTTGCAAAGGGGCTTGGCTATTCGACTTTCCTCCAAAAAACCGGTCCAGATAAAGATTTCTCTTCAGGAGCATTTGGATGCGTGCGAAATAATGGCTACAAGTTTCATGAAGGTATTGATCTTTTTCCTGTCAAAAGAAGTCACAATGGAAAAGCTGAAGATCAAGTCTTTTCTGCCATTGAAGGAAAAATTGCTTATGTGAATAACAATCCAAGTCATAGTGCATACGGAAGATATATCGTCATTGAGCACCCATCACTAAATCCGTGCTTATATTCACTTTACGCACACCTTGCCAGCATATCCCCCAACGTCAAAGTTGGGGTTAATATTAAAGAGGCGATTCCATTAGGGAAAATGGGAAATTCTTCTTCATTTAAGATTCCTCTAAGTCGATCCCATCTTCATTTTGAAATTGGATTACGTTTAAGTAATAATTTCCAGTCTTGGTTTGATAAGAAAGACTTCAATACTCCGAATAGGCATGGTAACTACAGTGGTTTTAATCTAGTTGGCTTTGATCCGTTACATTTTTTCTCCGAATACCAAAAAAAAACATTCTCTCAACCAATTGATTATCTTAATTCATTACCTGTTATTTTAAAAATTCGAGTGCATGCAAAAAATCCCTTTGATTTTGCCAATAGATACCCTGAACTCTGCCCAAACTATAAACATGAAGCAAAGTTCTGGGACTGTTCATTTGGTCCATTTGGTATTCCTTTACGTATCGAACCAGCCAGCCAAATAAATGAAGGTTCCTCTGCTTTTCAAATACTCAGCTATGACCTTAGGGGAAGCTCCAAACCATGTAGGGCTCTGGTTAAAAAAAGTGGCTTTACATACAAACCTGCAGATCAATTATTGAGCAATTTAGAAATTTTGTTCGGGCTTTAATTGAAAGTTAATGCTAAAATCGCTTACTTCGTAAGCTCCCATGGTTTTGGGCATGCAACCAGAACTGTTGCAATCCTGAACGAAATACATTCCATCGACAAATCAGTTGAATTTCTATTGGTGAGTGACCTTAGCGAAGCATTCTGGAAGCAAAACCTAACTAGTTCTATCAACTTCTGCAATTACCGAACTCGAACCGATGTCGGAATCGTTCAGAAAGATCCTTTTCGTTACGATTTGGAAGAAACAATCCAATCATTATCAAAATTTCTGAAATCCACTAATATTGGTCATGAACATCTTGCCCAAACCTTAAATTCAATGGGTGTCAAAAAAGTTATTTCAGATATATCTCCTCTCGGGGTCGTAATTGCAAACCGACTAAAGATCCCAAGCATTCTTGTTGAAAATTTTACTTGGGATTGGATCTATGAAAGTCTAACTTCAGAAAAAAAGGAATTCCTTTTGATTTCAAAACAAGTCAAAAGAATCTATGAATCAGTTGCTTTAAGAATACAGATGAAGCCATTCTGTAAGAAAAATGATAGAGCGTTCCAAGTAAATCCAGTCCATCGGCAGTTCCGGCAATCCCCTTCGACCATAAAAAGTAAGTTAGGGATTGATCCATCAGAAAGTTTCACCCTTATTTCCACTGGTGGGATCTCATATAAATACCATTTTTTGCAAAA
>JAYYRA010000042.1:0-38831 GCA_036127675.1 Verrucomicrobiota bacterium | reverse complement strand
AGGTTGGGAATAGGCATGGGTAAACCTCATGCCATCCTTGGCTAGTTTGTCGATATAAGGGGTTGAATAGGAGCTGCCCCCGTAACATCCGAAGCCTTCGATTCCCACATCATCCGCCATGATAAGAAGAATGTTGGGAGGCTTCGCAATCAACGGCGGAAAGGACAAAAGCATCACTGCCAAGATTCGAATTAAAACGGTGCGTAGGTCGAAAGCTAAGGGAAATAAAGGCATCACTAAAAAGTTACCCAAGCATCTTGGAGAGTAATGGTCAACTTCGGCCTACAAACCAACTCTGATATTGGGATAGTAACCGGTTGCCAAGAAAACCGGTAGCCCTAAGGTCGACAAATATGAGAGTCTATTTTGTCCGCCCATTTTTGATACAGTGCATTTTCTGCGTTCTTGTTTATTTTACCTCCGCAGAGTCTCTCCCCATGGCCGAACCGGAAGCAGTTGGTCTGGACCCGAAGAAACTGGAAGCAGTGAACGAGAAGATGGAGGCCCTGATTCAAGACAAACGACTGACCGGTGGTACGGTGGTAATCGCACGAAAGGGAAAGGTGGCCCATTTCGAGACCTATGGTCTGCGTAATCTGGAGGAGGAATTACCGGTCGAGAAGGATACCATCTTTCGCATCTATTCAATGACCAAGGCGATCACATCGATGGCGGCCTTGATGCTCTGGGAGGAGGAAAGACTGGAACTGGATAATCCATTATCCAAATTTTTTCCATCCCTAAAAAAGATGAAGGTATGGAAGGATGGAAACCTGATCGATACCGAGAGAGAAGCGACCATTGCCGATTTGTTAAGGCACACTTCCGGGCTGACTTACGGGTGGATGTCCAGCAAACCGATCCGCGAAGCCCTGCGTTCCGCCGGGGTGTTGGACCGAAATAAAAAACTGGTCCCTATGATAAGCGGCATGGCAGATGTACCTCTGCAGTTTCAGCCGGGATCCGATTGGGTTTATGGTTGCTCCACCGATGTGCTGGGCGGAGTGGTGGAAGTTGCATCGGGTATGCCTTACGAAGAATTCTTGAAGGAGCGAATCTTTAAACCGCTGAAAATGAAGGATACTGATTTTTATGTTCCGGAGAGTAAGGCCAATCGCTTTGCGGCAAATTATAATTACAGGGATGGAAAACTTACGATGATCGATGATCCGACGACCAGCAAGTATCTGGAAGAACCAGCATTCAAGTCTCCAGGGGGTGGACTGTGCTCGACTGCAACGGATTACATGCGGTTTCTTCTGATGATTGAAAAGGGAGGGAAGTTTGAGGGGAAGAAATATTTATCGAAAAAGAGCGTAAAGCTGATGACTACCAACCAAATCCCCAGGGGTGCAGGATGGGTAACCTTTGGAGATCAAGTGAGGCAGGGCGTTGGTTTTGGGCATGGGTTTTCCGTACGGGTAAAAATGAGCAAGTGGGACCCGAATGGAAGAGTAGGGGAATATGGATGGGGTGGAGCGGCCAGCACTCACTATTGGATATCGCCCAAAGATAATCTGATTGTGCTGACTCTCGAGCAGGTCATGCCCTACAGTTTCAACACCGAGTGGGTCCTCAAAGGACTAATCTACGACGCGTTGGTTGACTGATCGGTTCCGTCAGCGGGGGCCGTTTAGGTCGTGCTTTTTAAAAAAGTCCCAGAGTAATTGATTGGTATCCGATCCGTTTAGATCGAGTTCGAACCAGACATGTCCGCCATCCATCACTTTATAGTGTTCAACCCATGCCGTGCCATTAGAGTCCGAATAGACGGATTTTTGTAAGCTAAGATTGCCGGAATTTATATTGGTAATTACAGGAGTGGTACTTGCTCCATTCCAGGTGGCCCAATAGGAGAGTGTATCTGTAGTGGAT
This sequence comes from Verrucomicrobiota bacterium, assembly GCA_036127675.1. Lineage (GTDB taxonomy): Bacteria > Verrucomicrobiota > Verrucomicrobiia > Opitutales > Seribacteraceae > Seribacter. Next base: position 36,956 of record JAYYRA010000042.1, on the reverse strand, counting down.
ATACTCCCGTCCCCACCGGAGTATGTCAGTACATAATCAGCAGTTCCGTGCAGATTAATCATCGGTACGGGGTTTGCCGGTTCGGGATTTCCCTCAAGCATGCTTCCGGAAACTGAACCGATGGCAGCGATTTTCTCGCTCATTGACCCACCGAGAAAGTAGGACATCATTCCCCCATTGGAATATCCGCAGGCGTAGATACGAGTCGAGTCCACCAGATAACTTGAGGAAATAGAAGCGATCAAGGCACTGACAAACCCGATGTCATCGGCAGTGCTCTTATTGTCACCTCCGGGCAGGGCGGCATTCCAGTGACTCGACCCGTAACTGTCGGACGAGCCTTGAGGATAACAAAGAAGGAAGTTTTTCTGATCTGACAGGGAACGCATGTCTGTTGATGAGAGATGAGCTCTACTGGTTCCGCCGTAGCCATGGAAATTAAATAAAAGAGGAACCGCAGTGCTACTGTTGTAGGAACTGGGGACATAAAGAAGGTACTCCCTAGTGAGACCGTCATGCTCTAAGCTGAGACTAAGAATGTCATCGGAGATTTCGACCGATTGCTCTTTTGAAGAGCCGTCCGAGTTGTAGTAATAATCCCACCAGTTTTCATATTCAGATTTATCGGATATTTCCCCGCTCAAATTAGTTGAGCTCTGTGTGGAAGAGACGGTAGTAACTTCAATCCATTTACCTGCTGATTGATCAAACTGATACCAAGTCTTGTCGGAATTTTTCCATCGATAAAAATTGCCGTCTGATCCAGCTCTCCAGTAATGCCAGTCCTTATCCATATCGGAATAAACCCAAGGGAACTGTTGGTGCCAGTTCCAGTAGGTAGTTGTACTATCAGCTGCCATTACATTTCCGAAAATCACCAAGACTCCCAACCGGACAAGACAGTTAGCCATCCATGACTTTCGTGAAATTTCCATATAATTAAGTAAACGCTCCCTGATTAACCAGTCAAATTGATTGCCGAGGAAGGGGGAGTCTCACTTGACGAAAACCAACAAAGTGCTTTGGTGAGGGTTTATGCAAATGTTCCTTTTTCGTCGATTACTTAGCGGTCTGCTTTTTTTATTCACTTCCATCTTATTTGCCAAGGAAACCGATCTGAAGGTGATGAGTTTCAATATTCGACTCGGGATTGCCAATGATGGAGAGAATCACTGGGACAAAAGAAAAGGACTGGTCCTCCAAACCATTGAAAATTTCGGACCTGACCTGCTTGGTTTACAGGAAGTGTGGCATATGCAGGAGGAGTATTTGAAAGAGAAGCTCTCCGATTACACATACTTTGGAAGAAGCAGGAGGACGAATCCGGAAGAGGGAGAGCAGTGTGGAGTCATGTATCGAAAGGATCGATTTGAAAGGACCGAAGGAAAAACCTTTTGGTTGTCTGAAACACCGGAGGTTCCGGAAAGCAAAAGCTGGGATTCATCCCTTCCCAGAATTGCCAACTGGACCATATTCAAAGATAAGAAGAACAATGGAAGCGAGATCATTTTGATCAATACCCACTTTGACCACAAGGGTAGGGAATCAAGACAACAGGCAGCCCTTCTGCTGAAATCGAGAATTCAAAAACTTAAAAAAGACGCACGGGTGATTGTAACCGGTGATTTCAATGCAAGGGAAGGAAGTGATCCATACCATGGCTTGGTGGGTGGTAAAATACTTGATACCTTTAGAATGGCACACACAAATGCATCGGATCAAGAGAGCACCTTGAGTGGTTGGAATGGGAGAACCTCAGGAAATCGAATTGATTGGGTACTATGCTCCAGAAATTTTCGGGTCTTATCCGCAAAAATTGACCGGTCAGAATTTGCAGGAAGATATCCATCGGATCATTATCCGGTTACCGCAACACTCAGACTGCGTAAGTAAGCATTACATGAAGATTGTCATACTTGATGCTTACACCAGTAACCCCGGTGATTTGAACTGGGATTCGCTCGAAGAGTTTGGAGAATTAATTGTGCATGACAGAACGACACCTGAAGAGGTACTTGAAAGATCTGCCGGATGTGAAGTGGTTCTTACCAATAAGGTGATCCTTAATTCAGAAACCTTAGAACAACTGCCGGAGTTGAAATACATTGGGGTGTTGGCAACGGGGACCAATGTGGTGGATTTAAATTTTGCCAAGGAGAGGGGAATCTGCGTGACCAATATTCCGGGTTACAGTACCGACTCGGTAGTGCAGCATGTAATGGCTTTTATTCTGCATTTTAGTTCTATGGTGAGTTCCCATAACGAGGCGGTACAAAAGGGGGACTGGGTGAACTCCAGAGATTTTACTTTTACTCTGGGAACATTGAATGAATTGAACGGCATGACCCTGGGAGTCATCGGGCTTGGAACCATCGGAAGAAAGCTGGCCAAGGTGGCTGATGCATTCGGAATGAAGATCATGGCGGCCCATCAGAAAAGCATGAACAGCCTGGAACTTTCCTATGAGGTGGAATGGTTGCCGGTGGATGAGGTTTTTGCCCGAGCAGATTTTCTATCCCTGAATTGTCCATTAACTCCGGAGACTGAAAAAGTGGTGAATGCAGAGCGGTTGAAGAAAATGAAACCTTCGGCGATCGTAATAAATACTGGTCGAGGTCCTCTAATTGATGAGCATGCACTGGCGGATGCCTTAAACAGTGAAACGATTGCCGGAGCGGGACTGGATGTTTTGAGCACCGAACCACCCTCCGCGGATAACCCCCTTCTCACCGCGAAGAACTGTGTGATTACTCCACATATTGCCTGGGCCAGTCAGCAGGCCCGCACTCGATTGATTCAGATTGCAGCTGAAAATTTGTCCTCTTTTTTGTCCGGGATTCCACAGAATGTGGTGAATTAAAATCCTGATCCTTCAGGATCGAGCAGAAAAAAGTTGGGTTAAGATGGAAAAAAGGTACTATTAAATGGTATGAACATAACATCCCGCCAGTTTTCCACTCGTCGTAATTTCTTGAGAGGTGCGGGGGTTTGTCTGACGCTTCCATTTTTGCAGAGCGGGGCAAGTAAGGCATTTGGGGCAGTTGATACCATTCGGCCCAAAAAAATCCTTGCAATTGGAAATCATCTTGGATTTTACCCCGGAGCCTTTTTCCCGAAGGAGGAAGGCAGGGATTATGTGAGCAGTCCGACTTTAAAAAATATTGAAAAACACCGAGATCATTTCACGATCTTTTCGCACCTCGACCATGACACTGCCGGAGGGCATGGCGGAGTAAATGCATTTCTTACCGGAGTTCGAAAACAGGAATCCAGGGGGTTCCCGGAAAAAAATGTTTCCCTGGATCAGATCGCTGCTGAGCATGTCGGGTCTGCTGCCCGTTTTCCTTCCATTACCACTGGAATCGGTAGCGGTACCGATATGTGTTGGACTCGTACGGGGGTGAGGATCCCACCGGTGAACAGTCCATCCCGATTGTTTAATGCTCTTTTTGTTGAGACACCTACCTCCTTGCGGGAAGTCGAGAGGCAAAGAATGACTCATCGGGGAAGTGTGCTGGATGCTTTGATGGGTTCGGCAAGATCTTTGCAAGCAGGCCTTGACCATGCAGATCGTGATAAAATGGATCAATACCTGACCTCGGTCCGGGAAGTTGAGCGGCGCCTGCAAATGTCCAAGGAGTGGTTGGATCGACCAAAGCCGAAACCCGGTATCACCCCGATTTCCGACGAGGAGCGAATGGATATTGAAGAAATGCCTCTCTTTTTCGATTTGCTAACCCTTGCATTGCAGACCGATTCCACCAGGGTTGCCACCTTTGAGATTCCACTGGGATTTACCACAACCGATCTGGATGGAGTATCCTATGGGTATCATGGACTCTCCCACCATAGTAAGGGGGAAGAAAAGCTCGCAGAATTACAGGTTGCGGAAGATTACATCTTTTCTCAGGTCAATCGTCTGTTTGATCGTTTGCAGGAAGCAAAAATCTTTGATGATACCCTGGTTATTGTAGGCAGCGGTATGAGTGACGGATCCAAGCACAGCAATAAGGACCTACCCGTTCTAATGGCTGGTGGTGGATTACAGCACAAAGGTCACCTGGTATGTCCGAAGGAGCATCACAAACGAGTACCATTGAGTAATCTTTGGCTATCCGCCTTACAATGGTTTGGGGTGGAGCGGGATAGTTTTGGTAAAAGTACCGGTACCTTCAACGGCCTCAATCTATCCTAATTGATGTTGAGATTTTCTATCCTTCTTCCGGTCCTGATCGGATTACAGTTTTCCCTGGCGGATTCAATGCCCAAGGATTTTGTCAGTCAATACTGTCAAAAATGTCACGGAGAGGAGAAACAAAAAGCGGATCGTCGATTCGATCACCTATCCACCTCGATTGAAGATTTCAGGGAGCAGGAGTTATGGCAGGAAATTTTGGATCAGTTGAATTTGGGTGAGATGCCACCGGAGGACGAGAATCAGCCAAGCGAAGAAGAAAAATTAGCGATTATTGAAAAAATAACCAATGGTATTACAGAGGCCCGGGAAAGATTTATTGGAATAAGTGGTCATACCGTATTACGCAGACTGAATAAATTTGAATACCGCAATACCATCAGTGACTTGCTCGGGCTGAATACTGAATCCTGGAACCCGGCGGCAGATTTTCCTGCTGATGTGATTGTGGACGGATTTGATAATGACGGAGCGGAACTGGTTACTTCAGGATTGCTGTTGGAGAAATACTTTCCCGCTGCGGAGGAAGCCGTCGTAAGGGCTACCCAATTTGGGAAAAGACCAGAGCAAAAGAGATATTCTCAGAAGTCTCCCTTTTATTTCAAAGGCAAGGAGTCCAAGGGTTTACCCAAGCTCTTTCAAGTGGATCGTTATCGTTTCGTTCCGGAAACTCCCTACACAGACTTGTATGGTAGATATTTCCGTGGAGGACATCTGGGTTTTCTTCCGGTACATCAGGAGGGCGGATTACAACACAGCGGAATCTACACCATCCGGGTAAAGGCAGCAGCCGTAAACCGAGTCCATGAATATGGAAAGGTTCTTGGCGATTTTCGTAATGGGGATCCATTGGTGATGGAACTGGCTTCAGTTGATCGCAGGGGGAGTACCAGTCTGGGGATTGGGAATGTTACTAAATCTGTGTCTCTAAGCTCATTTGAATTAACGGAGAGTACTCCGGAGTGGTTTGAATGGACCGGATATCTGGAAAAGGGATATGAGCCGGAAGTTCGATTCCGAAATGGAACCGCGGCAGCTAAGCGTCTCATTCGAATGTTACTTAACAAGGCGGATGAGTTTCCGGAATTTCAACCTTTTGCCAATATGAAGAAGGGTAACGAAAAAGGTTTTGAAAGATGGCACGGTACTTTAAAAGCCTACAGGGGACCTGTTTTAAGAGTCTGGGAAATACAAGTGGAGGGTCCGATTGTGGAGCAATGGCCGCCATCCGGGCATGAAAAGCTTTATGGAAAGCTGACAGCGGAAAGCCTAAGCCCAAGCATCATCAATCAAAGATTGCAATGGTTTGCCAAAGTCGCTTTTCGTCGTCCGCCACTGAAGGATGAATTGTCCCCCATCCTGGATATGGTACAAGCGAAGTTGAATCAGGGAATGTCGGACCTTGAAGCATTGAAGTTGGGATTTCAAACGATTCTGACCGCTCCCGGATTTTTATATCTAAAGGAGGGAACCGGGGAGTTGGATGATTATGCACTGGCATCCAGACTTTCCTATTTTCTTTGGTCCTCGATGCCTGATGAGAAATTGATAAATTTGGCCGAGCAAGGAAAACTTAAACAATCATCCGTCTTAGAAGAGCAAATCGAACGCATGCTTTCAGATGCAAAAGGAATGCGGTTTGTGGAAAACTTCCTCCGAGTTTGGCTGGAGTTGGATAACATTGGAAAGATGCCCCCATCCAAAGAATTCGTCAGCTTTTACAGGGATAATCTGGAAGCTGCTATGCGCAAAGAGACGGAAATGCTCTTTGATCATGTTTTGAGGGATAATCTTTCGCCGTTGGAATTACTTACTGCGGATTACAGTTTTATTAATCGTGAACTGGGTGCTCATTATGGAATGTCCGAAATTAAAGGGAATGAATTTAGAAGGGTTAGCCTCAGTGGTGAAGAGAGGGGTGGAATTCTTGGACATGGAAGCTTACTAACCGCATCTGCAAATGGCGTGGATACTTCTCCGGTGGTTCGAGGAATTTATGTGATGAACAAGATTTTAGACTACACTCCACCCCCACCACCCGATGATGTTCCTGAGATTGAGCCGGATGTGACGGGAGCCACTACCCTTAGAGAAAAACTGATCAAACACCGAGCGGATGCTTCCTGTGCCCAGTGCCATAAGAAAATTGATCCAGCGGGATTTGCACTGGAAAATTACAACGCAATTGGAGCATGGCGTGTGAAATACGATCGAAAGTTGGAGGTTGATTCTTCCGGGAGATTACCAAACGGAAAAACTTTTTCCTCACCTTTGGAATTTAAGCAGTTGGTCATTGAGGAGAAGGAGACCTATGTTCGATGCCTGACCAAGAAATTACTTACTTACGCGATAGGTCGGCAATTGAACAGCGGAGACCGGGATACAGTGGATAGCATTGTCGCGGAGATAACCCGGTCTGATAAAGGTATGAAAGATCTGATTAAAATGATTGTTCTGAGCAAGATCTTCCGAACCAATTGAACTTATCAGAGTGATTTTATTTAAATAGACGGGTAAGGATTTTTTAATTTTTCGACCTGCTTTATTACGGATTAATAAACTTTATTGACAAAATACCCTGTTTGAAGGGAAACTGGAGTCGTCCTTAATTTTATTATTAGCCATAGTGATCCAGAAATATTTTTTGCTCGATATATTTCATTACAGCTTTGCTGTGTCCACTTTCATATACCTGAGTTCGCAAAAGTGCGGACCCTCTAAAACTAAATACAATACATAAATGCTGTGAAAACGAAAAATATCATACTAATCGTACTGAGCTCTTTGTTAGCTCCATTAATGACATTTGCTGATGATCACGCAGCTGAAGAGGCTGCAGAATCCGAAGCGGTTGAAATAACCTATGACGGTTCCTTGCATCCTGAGGATTTCGTTGGTGTTAGCTTTTGGCTCGCCACCGCGATGATGCTTGCCGCTACGGTTTTCTTCTTCATCGAGCGTGATCGAGTAAAAGGAAAATGGAAAACTTCTCTTACGGTTGCTGGATTGGTAACTGGTGTAGCTTTCTGGCATTATCTCTACATGAGAGATGTTTGGGTTGCCACAGGTGCAAGTCCAACGGTTTACAGATACATCGATTGGTTGATAACCGTACCATTACAGATTGTGGAATTCTACTTAATTCTAGCAGCTGTAACCACAGTTAATGCAAATCTCTTCTGGAAGTTGCTCGTTGCATCACTTGTCATGTTGATTGGTGGATATGCAGGAGAGGCCGGATACGCCGAAGTCGGTCCCGCATTCTTTGTCGGTATGGCAGGTTGGCTTTACATCATCTATGAAATCTTCAAGGGTGAAGCATCACAACTTAATGAAAACAGTGGAAATGCAGCTTGTCAGCAAGCTTTCAAAACTATTCGTGCGATCGTCACCTTCGGTTGGGCAATTTACCCGATTGGATACTATCTCGCATACATGGGTGGAGGAACGCACGACAGCGAAACACTTAACATCGTTTACAACCTCGCAGACTTGGTAAACAAAGCAGCCTTTGGTCTTGCCATTTGGGTAGCCGCTACCAGCGACAGCGAGCAGCACGCATAATTTTCGTCCATAGTAACTCAATCTATGGATTGTAGTTTAAATTTCCTGAGCCGTCTGGAATGGCGGCTCAGGAACTACTTTATCGAAGATCCTATACTAAAGGACTTCGTGGACGATCCCTATTTTTGGTCGGGTCAACACATCCGTGCCAAAATCTGCCAACAGGTAGGGGAGGCTCTGGGTATTGAAGAGGATTTGCTTCTTGATATCGCCGCTTTCACCGAACTGTTGCATAATGCCAGTCTGATACACGATGATTTGATTGACAATGATTCGGAAAGAAGAGGCTGTGAGACACCTTGGAAAAAGTACGGTAAATCGAAAGCGATCCTGCTTGGTGATCTCTTGATCGCCAGATCTATGTCGATCGCCACGCTTGCCAAAACCAACGACACAATTCGGTCCTCCTGGGCATCCGAAATCTCAAAATGTGTGGCTTCTGCGGTGCATGGTGCATTTAGAGAATTAGATTTCTCCTCTTTGAATGCTGAAAATTTACTTTCAAATTACACGGAGATGTCCCACGACAAAACGGGAGTAATGTTTGCTCTACCTGCACGATGTGCAGTTATTGCTTCCAGCGATCTGGATTGTATTGATCCCGTTACGGAAATCTTCACTAACTTGGCGATTGCATATCAAATTCGGGATGATCAGGCAGATTTTCTTTGTGTAAAGAAAGGGCGGACCAATCCATCCGACTTGAAAAACAACCGTCCGAATATTTATCACATTCTTGAAAACTCTCATTCTATCCACGGATGCCATCAGGAGTTTATCGAGGATTTTCAACACGATTTGATCTCCAAATCACTCATTCTGGTAAATCAACATCTTCCAGAATCAAAACCTTTTTTCGAAGAAGTCATTCTACCGTTCATCAATCTGGATAAGCCGATCCAATACCGAAAGAAACGACTGGGGAATTCCTAGACGCAACTTGCTTCGGTTACCTCTCCCCACCGAATTGACTACCGGGCACCAGTCTTCACCAACCAGAAAAGCGATAGTGGTAGGAGCGGGTTTTGGAGGACTCGCAATGAGTTTACGCCTTCGCCGACTTGGGTATGAAGTTGAGGTGTTCGACAATAATCCAAAAGCTGGCGGGCGGGCACAGGTGTATGAACTGGGAAACTTCAAATTTGACGGTGGACCAACAGTAATCACTGCACCTTTCCTTTTTGACGAGTTGTTCGCTTTGTTTGGTAAAAAGCGTTCCGATTACATTGAATTTTTACCCGTTGAACCGTGGTACCGGTTCGAATTTTCAGACGGTTCGAAACTGGACTATGGCGGAAAAATGGAAGACACCATTGCTGAAATTAATCGTCTTTCTCCAGGTGAAGGACCGGGCTATCAAAATCTGGTCGATTTCTCCAAGAAGATTTTTTCAGTCGGATTTGAAAAACTTGCGGATCAACCCTTCCATCGGTTTCAAACCATGATGAAACAGGTACCAGCCTTACTGGTTTTAAAAAGTTATCTGTCGGTTTATTCTTTGGTAAGCAGTTTTCTTAAAGATGACAGATTGCGTAGAGCTTTCAGCATTCACCCGCTTTTAGTAGGTGGAAATCCGTTACAAACCACCTCGATCTATTGCCTGATCCATTATTTGGAACGAAAATGGGGTGTGTGGTTTCCCAAGGGAGGGACGGGTGCGTTAGTTGAAGCCCTGGTACGATTAATGAAAGATGTCGGGGTTGAACTAAAGCTAAATCAGCAGGTGAGCAAAGTAATCGTCGAAGGCAATAAGGCCCGGGGGATCCGTCTTGAGTCAGGGGATCAGAAAACAGCGGACTTGGTGGTTTTTGATGCGGACCCACCAAAGGTTTATCGCGATTTGATTGATGCCCAACACCGTTCGAAATGGACCGATCGTAGATTAAAGCGTCTTTCTTTTTCCATGGGCTTATTCGTCTGGTATTTTGGAACCAGTCGAAGCTATCCTGAAGTGGAGCACCATACAATTATTATGGGGAAAGCCTTCAAGGAATTATTGGAAGACATCTATGACCGAAAAATTCTTTCTGATGATCTAAGCCTTTATCTGCATCGTCCCGCAGCTACTGATCCGTCGATGGCACCAGAGGGAGGAGATGCTTTTTATGTTCTGGCACCGGTTCCGAACAAACTAGCTAATATCGATTGGCAGGAAGCGGGTGAAAGAATTCGTTTACAAGTACAAAACCAACTGGAAGATACTTTGATGCCCGGTTTGAGCAATTGCGTGGAAGTTTCCCACTTTGTGACACCCGATGATTTTGAAGGTAAGTTCAACACCCTTTGGGGGAGTGGTTTTTCAATTGCGCCACTATTTCGTCAGTCCGCATGGTTTCGATTTCATAACCAATCCGAAGAACTGGAGAATTTGTATTTTTGCGGTGCTGGGACTCATCCCGGAGCAGGAGTCCCGGGAGTCGTCTCTTCGGCAAAGGTAGTGGAGCGACTGGTTCCTCCTTCCTGCATGGGAGAAGACGACTCATTTGGAGAGTTGTTTCGGTCTAAGAGTCGGACTTTTTCCCTAGCCTCGATGCTTTTACCAAAGGAAAGAGCCGATGCAATTTTTAGATTATATTATGTTTGTAGAACCTTGGATGACTGGGCGGATGAGGGGCAGGGTACAAAGCTGAAGGATGCGATGAATTGTTGGTTGAATCACCAACCGCATGAACTTCTGGATCATTATCGTTTTCTTCAGGCTCGGTGGGGATTGGCTTCGTTGCCAATGACCGAATTGATGGAGGCAATGATTGGAGAGCAGGACGGAGTACGAATCGAGACGGAGGCTGAACTGATCAAGTATTGCCATGGGGTTGCAGGAACCATTGGACTGATGACCTGTCCGATTTTTGGGGTGTCGGATTCAAATGCACTTCAACATGCAGATGATTTGGGTATCGCGATGCAGTTGACCAACATTTGCCGTGATGTTCGAGAAGATGCGGAAAACGACCGGATCTATCTACCTGCTGAATATTTTGAATCCTCTCCATTAATTTCTGAATTGATTTCCCAGGATGAGAAAGCCATCCGGGAGATCACCCAAGTAAAGAATCGCTTGCTGAACCTGGCTGAAGTTCGCTATGCCAGTGGAGAGAGGGGGATTAGATACTTGCCGATCAGAATGAGAATTGTGGTGCGTTGGGCAGGCCGAATGTATCGCGAGATTGGTGAGCTCATTCAGCAAAATCCCGATCGTTACCATACTCAAAGAGCAGTGGTTAATTCCGGCAGGAAGATGAGGATATTACTTCCCTGTCTTTATCGTGCTTTGATTACCTGAACCAATGACCTATCTGGAATTCCTCGGGTATTTCATTGGCATTCCCTTGTTGGGTTCTATTTTCTGGGCATTAAGGAAACAATCCCTGAACGGTACCAGAATTCTGGGAATCGCATTGATCTGTCTGATTGCATTGGTTTACACGACGCCCTGGGATAATTATCTAATCCGGCAAGGTGTGTGGAGTTATCCAGAGGGTGTAGTTTTGGGAACTATCGGTTATGTTCCCATTGAAGAATACGGATTTATGATGCTGCAATCAATGCTGGGTGGAATTCTCTGGTCTTTAACCCATCGAAAAGATTCTCAAAGCAGCCTTTCCTTTTCCATCAAAGGTGTTCTACCTGCATTGATCATTGGAATGATTGGAGTCTATTTTCTTTCCCAAAGATCAGGAACCTATGCAGGATTGATTTTGGTCTGGGCTTGTCCACCATTGGCGGTTCAATGGGGATTTGGTTCAAGGGCTTTATGGTCATCGATAAAGAGTTGGGGTCCACTGTGGGCGATGTTTACCCTCTATCTTTGCTTTGCCGATGCTTATGCGATCTCAGAGGGAATCTGGACAATCACTCCGGAGACAAGAAGCGGTTTGGAAATAGGCAATCTACCATTTGAAGAAGCTCTCTTCTTTGCACTGACCAATCTTTTCGTCCTGCAGGGTCTCTGCCTCTGGGAGACATGGAAAGGAAAAAAGGCATGAAATGGATCGAATGGAATCCAATTCCAATGCGGGAGAATTCAATCGATTCCCTTCCTACTTCTTATTCTATCGGGCTGACCAAACTTACTTTAATAATTCTTCTACCCATGGGGGTTTTGGGTTTTCTGGCCCGTGATTGGCCCATTGCTTTTCAATTACTACCTTTGTATCTGAGCCTTTTTTTATTCGGTATGCCACATGGCGGGGCAGATCATTTACTGATTTGGGGAATGATTCGAAGAAGTACCTGGGGATTTCGAATTGGGACGCTTCTACTTTATCCAGCTCTCTCATTACTTTATCTGGGCTTCTGGCACTACCAACCCTTGCCAGCGGCGATCTTTTTCCTCAGTCTAACTATTTTTCACTGGGGGCAGGGCGATCGTTATCTGTCGGTAAAACTGCATCGTGCCGGTTATTTACAACGATCCGGCTTACTAAAATTTCTGCACATTCTTTCAAGAGGTAGTCTGCCGATTCTTTTGCCCGGTTATCTTGGTACAGAAACCTATCGGGCTTTTCTTGAGGCAATGATTCGACAAGGAGGTGGAGTGGAATCTGACCTGAGCTGGATATCCCAAAACGCGATCTTTTTCCTTTTGGTTCCACTCGGTTTGACCTTACTTCAACTTTTAATCTCCCTCCAAAAGTTGGAAAAGGGTGAACAGAGAGCCTGGAGATTGGATGCCTTTGAATCATTCTTTCTGTTTGTTTGGTTTCTTACCGTTCCAACCCTTTGGGCGTTGGGCACTTACTTTGCCCTTTGGCATAGTCTGCGACATGGTCTTCGCATTCTCTGGTTGGATGAGTCCGGCCAGAAGAACTTGGTGGGTAAAACTTATCTGAGACTAAAACTTCGTTGGTTACAAATTACTGGTTTGATGACGGTACTTGCCTTGGTCGGTCTTTGGTTACTGCTTGCTTTACCATTATCTTTTCGCGGGATCGAGCTGGACTGGTTGGGTAAGGCGATGTTGGGTATTTCGATACTTACTCTTCCGCATACAGTAGTGGTTTGCCTAATGGATCGTTTTCAGTTCAAAAATAATTGAGAAGTTATCGGTTTCCAATTGGGCTATTTTTGGGATTAATTTTTACGGGAGTCGATTTCAAACCGACTGTGTTGACTGCAATTACTTCATAAATTGTATCCAATTGAAGTTTGTCACTGATAAATTCCATTTTTACTAAAGGAAATGACGGAGTGTCGCTGTACTGCATTCCCTGAAAGAGAGGGCGACCGAAGCGATTGGTTGGAGTTTCCGGTACTTTTGCGATCACTTTTCCCAATGATTTAATAATAAAATGAGACAGTCCACTTTCAAAATCCGCCTCTGCTTCCCAAGTCAACCGACGATTGTTTTTATCCTTACTGAACAGAGTTAGGTTTTTGGGGGCCGGAGGTGGAGTCTGGTCAGGAACTTGGGTATTCCTAACATAATGTATCCACAGATTTGCTATCTTTTGATTTGGCAGCCAAAGGGCTTTTTTTACATCCTGGTCATAATGATTGGCTGGTACAGGTTCAGTACCGAGAACAGGTGCAAGCCAACTTTTTTGGGATGGCATTTTTCTCAAGGGTTGGCCTATTCTTTTGGGTAAACGCATGGACAAGCAGACGTCTAACCATGGAATGGCGAGGTATCTTTGATTTCCACACTCGTGAGAAGATAGCGGGTCGACTGCTATTCCAACAAGTCCACCGGATCCCCTTACTTTTGCGAAGAATTTTTGATTAGCCGGCCAAACTCCTGAAAATCGACCGGTTTTAACGGTTACGCCCTCTTTAGTTCCGGGATTGCACATGATAGGAACATCTAGCGAGCCTTTACTTAATCTATGAGGCTTAATGAATTCCCTCTCGGGATTTGTTTCGAAAAGTGGAACGCCGGAACGAAGCCAGCATGCGGCTACGCGCTCAGGGTAGAGTAAAGTCATGCCCCCCGCCCAGTGCCCGCCGCCGCTGTGTCCCCAGAGAGCCCAGGGCACTTTACTTAGTTCAGGATGACCGCTGGTTTCTCCCAAATCCCGTAGGGCGCGGATGAAAGTCCCACCTGAACCATTCCTTGGATCGCACCATAATTGACAATTTGCATTTTGTGGTTGCTCGTAAGAAGGAGCAAGTAACGCACATTGTTGTTTTCTCGCCAAGGCCTGCCAGTGCAAATCCCAAGCACCAGTCAGGCCGGACTTACAGGAGCCTTCTCCGCAACCGTGCTGGTGAACAATTACTCCCCTTAGTGATTTTACGCCCTCTGGAATCCAGATGGTATATTTAACTGGGATCTGAAGACCTTTGGTATTTCCCGATGCTTCATAGCGAACTTGATAATAGGGTGGTTCAGCCTTAGGGAAAATATCATAAGGTGGATTTTGCCCGGAAAGAAAGAAAGGGAAAAGAACAAGTGTGGAAAAATATCGAATCAAATTCTTCATTCGATGAGGCTGAAATTTCCAGAAGAAATTTGCAAGTGAATGGAGTGATAAAGTTGAAACATTGCTTTCCATTGATCAGTGAATAAAATTTAATAACATGTACTTTCCCGGTAGTTTTGGCAGAGAAGATGATAGCCCAAAGAATCAAACTTTTAGGTCGGAACCTGCAGTCTTTAAGGCGGTGCTTGTCCTTATAGGCATATTGCTATTTTGGACATTCTGTTTCATCGGGGGAGTGCTTCTGGGATTTGGGTGGTACGCCTGGCCAATCGGATCGGTTTTTCTCGGACTAATGGCTGCAATTCTTAGTATCTATTCGAATTTCAGAAATGGTTAAGACTTGTTTGAAAACCATTTCGTTGGTTTCATCCGCTCTTTACAAATCTTTTAAATCCAATGCGAAAGACTCCTGTTTTTTTACTCCTAAAATGTATATTCCTGATGGGAATTGCTCCGGCTTACTCTTACGAATGGACCACAGATCATATGCAAGTCGGGGTTCGCTGGCAGCCATCTTCCTCTCGACCATTGAACAATGCATACGAACTTACCCGTCCCATTCTGGGCGAGGAGAGCAGCTATGTGATGTTTTGGGTTGCTTGGCAGCAAGTTGAGCCCACACCCGCACACACGGATTATAAAAAAAATCCGTCACCGGGACTGAAGATGTTCGACCAAGTGGTGAATGGGGCGAATCAGTCCGGATTAAAGGTAGAATTTGTTTTTTTCGGTAGTCCAAGTTGGGCATCCGAGCCGGGACCGAATGGTGGAAAGCGTCCGAAGATCGATCATTTCAACGCCTTTCTTACCAGACTTGCCAAACATTTTAAGGGAAGGGTTCATTCCTATCAATTGGGACATGAAACAAATCTGAAGAGTATTTTGCCCGGTGCGGATGTGGATTTTCTACATGAAGAAATTTTTATTAAAGGAGCGGAAGCGGTCCGGACGGTGTATGACACAGCACCAAGTTCTCCGGTTTTGATTTCAACTTCAGGATGCTCTCCCTGCCAGGGGTGTCCCGTTCTTGACGGACTGAATGGAATCGGTGGACAAGCGGTGGATGATTTTTTTGAACGCTTGGTGACAAATCGTAAATTGATGAGCTTGGTCGACTGTTTAAATATTAATGTTTCTGACCACCATGATGGATATGGAATGATGGACGGTAGCTTCATTACATCAACCTGGGGAAATTACGATTTGGTCAGAGAAAAAATGGACCGAGAAGGGTATGCGAAAAAACCAATCGTTTCTGCTGAGGCATGGGTAAATTGGGATGATGGAAAGCTGGGAGCCATGGAATTGAGTGCGGATGTCAATGGAGATGGAAAAAAAGACGAGATTGATGGATTTATGAAAACTCTCACCCTAATGGGAAAATGTATGGAACGGGGAATGAATGTGATGAATTTTCTTTGGACCGACAACGAAAGCCCATGGTCGATGGGATTGACCAAGCGAAGAGATTATAATGGCCGGGTAAAAAAGCTTCGCCCCGACTTGGTGATCGAAGCCTCCGATGCTGGTCCGGGAGTGATAACCCAAAAGGTGTCGCTAAGAGGCGGAGATGATGATTTCAAGGTTTCCGATGGACAGGGAGAAATTTTCACCATTAAAGATTACCTTAATCCTTCAGACCCTAACCATTTGATGTATTACGCTTGGAGATGGTTTGCTCAAGCGGGTGGAGGACGGGATGAAGTGATTCGCCATGCTTTAGCCAGAGAAAGAGGAAATGATATCGCAGTTTCCGGTCCGGGATATACCGGTAACGAACGCTATCGAGTTGCAACTTGGAATCGAACGAGAAAGATTTTTTCTGTGTTGATTTATTCAAGTGGTGGAAATGGAGAAAAGTCGGCGAAAGTTTCGATTCCTTCAACTATCCAGCAAGGAAAGAGATTTAACACTGATTCTTCTAAAAGAGATTTTCGTGGGGAGGGTTTTGCAGATGGCCAAAAGTATTTCGTTCAAATCGAAACCAAAAATATTCATTTAAAGGATGGAAGTGACCAGAGGTTTAAATCCATCAAGCTTGGACCATTCAAAGTGCAAAAAGGTACTTTGGTGGTGGAAATTCCTCAGATGGATAAGTTTACCAGGCTTGATTTTATGCTCAGCGAATGAAATGATAGTCAATTTATGTCCAATTGAACCATGTCACAGTCTTCAGATCCCTTTAAGAATGACCGCAATAAACATGGTTTAAAATGGACCAAATTCAATGGAGAAGAGATCCCCTTTGTCCTGCGTTTGAAAGATCTGCGAAAGACGGTAAAGGACTGGCAGACATATAGCAGTGATCATCCGTTTAAGGTGGTTCCCCATACGGAGGAAAAGATGCGGTCGATGAGGCAGATCCCCATTGAGATGGATCCGCCCGACCATACCGATTACCGGGCGTTGGTGGAGCCATTCTTTAAGCGTCCGAATACCCCGGAATATATCACGAATATGGAAGAGTTGATAAGTTCGATGATGACCGATGTGCTAGCGACAGATCAGGTGGATGCGGTGCATGAATTTGCCCTGCCTCTTCAGTGCCGAGCATTGACACGGTTATTAAATGTTCCGGAAAGCCAAGCGGATGTCTGGAAGGAATGGGGATTGCATGCATTGACCGAGGGAGAGGGACTCGAAGAATATACTGCTGAGCAATTTGCCAAAGCAGAGTCACAACCGGGTGAAGATTTCTTTAGTATGCTTAATCAAGTGGAATTTCAGGGAAGGAAGCTCACGCTGGAGGAGAAGCAGGGAATCGCCAATGTCACTTTTGCCGGAGGGAAGGATACTGTGATCAATGTGGTAAGCAGTATTATCGTTTACTTTGCAGAAAACCGAGAGGCTCTGAAGATTTTAGGAGAAAATGAAAAAAATATAAATACCGCTTGCGAGGAATTTGTACGCTATGTGAGCCCATTGACTGCGATTGCCAGAACCTGTCCACACGGAGCTAAGATTATAGATCACGATATTCCCGCAGGCAGTCGGGTCGGTCTCTGCTGGCCATCCGCTAATCGGGATGAATCCGTTTTCGAAAAAGCCGATGAGGTGGTGCTGGACCGTGCACCCAATCCACACATCGGATTTGGGTTTGGAATCCATAACTGCCTTGGTGCCCCGCAGGCACGTCTGATTATCCGAAGTTTATTGAAATCGCTCTCCGAACAGGTGAAATCGATCCAGTTGATTTCGGCGGTACCCAGAATCGAGAAAGAAGAATCCTACACACGACAGGTCGGCTACGATCAAGCACTCGTTAAGTTTTCTTAAGGTTAAAGAGCCCTTACCATGACGATCCCATGGGTTGGGTGCCATCGGCTCATAAAGAACGACATAACTTTCTGCTTCCTAAATTGGTTTGCCAAGCATTTCAATCTTTAGGATCTCTTAGATCTAAGCCTAATGAATCGAATTACATTTATTCTATCTCTTTTTCTTATGCCGACCCTTGGTTTTGGAGCCAAATGGTACAAAGGAAATACTCATGTGCACACGACGCTTTGCGGACATGCGGATTCAACTCCTGAATTTGTGGCCCAGTGGTACCATGATCGCGGATACCATTTTTTGGTGCTCAGTGAGCATAATAAATTTATCGATCCTTCCACCGTGAAACTGAAGGGTGAGATAAGAGATGATTTTCTATTGCTTCCAGGCGAAGAGGTGACCGGGCCGGTTCACAGTACGGCAATGAATATAAGCCGTTTGGTACCCTGGGAATTTAAAGACAAGGATCGTTCGAAAATTATTCAAAATCATGTGGATGAAACCAGAAAAGCGGGTGGGGTAGTGATTCTTAATCATCCAAATTATGGCAGGCGTTTGCAGACTCACGAGATTTTACCAGTCAAAAATCTTTACATGTTCGAACTATATAATGCCCACCCAGGAGTGCATAGTTTTGGAAATGCACATCGTCCGAATCTGGAGCAGGTCTGGGACGCCTTGTTGGAAAAGAAAATGACGATCTACGGAGTTTCATCGGATGATGCCCATAAACTGCAGAAGTGGGGAGAGAAAGAAAATAATCCTGGTCGTGGCTGGGTAATGGTGAAATCTGAAGAATTATCCTCCGATGCCATAACCAAGGCGATGCTGAAGGGAGATTTCTATTCTTCCTCCGGAGTGATGCTCGAAAAGCTGGTACGGGAAAAGTCCCATATACAACTTGCCGTAAATAAAGAAGAAACAGCCTGTGAGCTGGAATCTAAATTTCTTTTTGGAAGACTCGTAAGCAAGGGTAAGCCCGGTACTTACATCGACTTTATTGGGCCGGGAGGAGAGGTTGTTAAGTCGATGGAAGCAACTTCCGGTACCTGTAAAGTTGAAGGTGCATATCTTCGTGCCAAGGTAACTCACCGTATTGAGAAAAACAATTCTCTGCGTGAGTATTACGCCTGGACCCAACCCGTCTTTACTGACGGTCGCTGAGCGAAAAAGAAAACTATTCCACTTTTAAAATTCCCTGCATTGCCATCCAATGGCCAGGGAAGGTGCAGATGAAAGGATAATCTCCCGGCTGTTCAGGTGTGGAGAAATGAAGGGAGTGCTGCTTGTTTGGATCAATGACCGGGACAAAGTGTAAGACATCCGGCAGGTCGGGGACATAATCTTTCTCTCCTGCCTTGGGATCATTAAGCATTTTAAAAGAAGCATCACCCACTTTCTTGGTGGTGCCCGGTTTGACGATCACGAGGTTGTGGGGCATGGCATCCACATTCACAAGTTTAAGAATGACGGCTTCTCCTGGCTTTGCCTTGATCAGGGTTTTATCGTACTTCAATCCGCTAATGGTTTTGACCACAATTTCTCTGGCTCCTTCGGTGATCTTACCAGACCAGTCGGGTTTCTTTTTGGGTTGGGTGTTTTCGGTTCGGAGTTTTCCAATATCCCTGCGAATGGTGACTGCCTCAGCAATTCCTTGGGAAGCATATGGAGGATGCGGATACATGGGAGACGAAAACAAATCGGCTGAGAATTCCACACCTTCAATATCGCAGAGTTTCATGCGAAGGTACAACTGCATGACCGGTTTCAATGCGGGCATTTCCACAAAGATGGATTTTTTATTCTCTAATAATTTTACGGATCGGACCGGTACCGGATCGTGACCAAGTGTGTCTGGATTATTAACCGAAAATTCAGGCGATCCGTATCGCTTGCCGTACTGGTAGTTCCATTGCTGGGCAAAAATATTGCGAATATCTTTTAGGTGCTCCCCGTCAAGTTGGATGGCGAAATCAATCCTTATCCCATTTTCGTGAACCTTGAAGCCGACTGGCTTTCTTACTTTACCACCAACATAGCGAACACGGTGGAAACAGCCGTCCCTGCTCGAGTAATCTCCCCAGCCATCGAGACCCACGGTGTAGAGCTGTCCGTCCTTCGGGTGAAATGCCCCACGCATAACCCCCGCTAGAAATTCACCTTCCAGCGGAACAACTGCTCCCTGGGGTCGCTTGCCGGTGCCATCCCGGAGGATGAGATAGTGAGCGTTTGCCCCATAGCTGAGTCCTATGTGTGAACCTTTGAATGGTCCCCATTTGTCGCTGTTGATTTCCACCATGCCACCGGTTGAATTATCCACACCGCGAGGAACAAAGCAGAGGGGAGGAGAAATATTTTCTTTCTCGTTTGAATTTCCGTAATGCTCTCCCTGATTGACTTCAATAATGGCGGATGCGGGTGTCCAGGTGCCTTCCTGAGGAGCAGCCCAGAAATAATCCTTGGATCCACCCACGCCCATACAGTTGCGTACACCATAGGCGATGGTTTCAGTTTTACGGTTGGTTCCGGTGCGGAACAAATTGGTGTGCTGGATAAAATAAAATGAGCCATCCCCGGTCCGGTGAAGCCCGAAGGTATGGGTGTGACTTCGGTTGAAACCGCCAAAATCGTTGGCATACTTTTCATAGTAATCGACTTCCTCGTCGCCATCGGAATCGTGAAGGATGGAAATTTGACAACGGTCGAGCACGAAGATTCCTTCTTTATCGATATGGATGCCGACCGGCTGATTGAATCCGGTGGCATATCTTTGCCAAGTCACTTTATCAAGACTGTCACTGATTCCTTTTACCAACCAGATATCGCCCGGCAGACTCGCTACCAAGGCGTCTCCATTTGGGAGGAAGGCCATGCTGGTCAATTGCATGACCGTTTTATAGGGGTTGTCATACGGGACGGTGATTGTGTCCACGGCATAGGCTGATCCGTTCTTTGGCTTTCCCAGTTTGCCGGGAACTTCGAGGACTTCTTTCCACCGTTTTTGAATTTTGCGTTCGCTTTGTAGATAACTGATCGCGACGGATAAATCTTTGTCCGCAGGCTCTCTTGAAATACGGACAATGAGGTTGGCATTCTTTTCTATGCCCTCGGCAATAATTTCCCCCTCGGACCAGCGAACATTTTTAACTCCCTTTTGCTCCGCAAATGTAATTTTTAAAGTATCATCCAATACGCGGCAGGGAAGGATTACTTTCTTGTGATTGTTGAGGAAATCTATTCTGCGAAAGAATGAGTTTTGGGAAGCCCATGGTTCATCCTGAATCCGGGTTTGACCGATTCGATATTCGAATACGACCCGTTTCCCAAAACGGCGAAGGCCCAAATACTCGCTATCCTTTGGCATGGTTGCTTTATTGAAGGAGAACCAAGGTTTTCCATCAATAGTGGCTCCCCGGGAGGAGCCCCAGCGGAATGGACCAAATGTAACCCACCCGCCCTGCCATACTGCCCGATAGGATAGACTTTGTGGGTCAAAGCATGTGGATATGGTGTGACTGTCTCCCAGTTTTACGCAAACTCCCTTTTCCACATTAAAGTCCTTGGGGCCTTTGATAACATGAGCGAAATGTTCTCCAGTATCTCCATCATTCCACCTGCCATCGTTATGTCCATTTTGATTGTGCTTTCCCCAGTGGCCATGCAATCCACCATCAAGTCCGGGATAGGCGGGTATGACCGCTGGGATTTTATCTGGGTTGGCTATGTAGTAATCAGCCTGTCTTTGATAGAAGTCATACACCCTTGCCTCATTGACAGTTTCATCTGCGAGTTGGTAACCATCTCTTCCACTGCTTGGATCGGAGTATGGATATTTTCCTGCAGTTGCCAGGTTGAGGGAGTTTGCGGATAGGAAAAGGAAGGATAGGAAATAAATTAGGGTGCTAAATGATAGAATCTTGGATTTTTGCATAGGCGTGAAATGAAACCTAATCATGTTCTTGATGGCAATGCGATTGATGTCCTAAAGAAATGAAAAAATCGAGGGAAATATGGGATTGAAATTCCTTATGAATAATCTGTCTTGAACTCTTAAAATAAGACTGTTCTGCTCGCATACATGAAGCTTAAATATCTATTTCTCTACTTGTTTGTCTCGTTTAATGGATTCTTTTCTTTTGGGAAGGATCGCCTCGTCCTTGTGAGTGCATCCTATGGGAAAAATGTCCTTGCGATTACCGACTCTAATGGAGATGTCCTTTGGTCTTACAAAACGGCGGGAAGGGAAAAGGGACATGCGGGACACCACGATGTTCATATGCTCGAGAACGGAAATATTCTCTTTCATGAGACTTGGCAGGATGTGAAGGAAATCAATTTGAAGAAGGAAATCGTCTGGAAGTATGACTGTGCCACGGCAAATGGAAATCGAGGTAAAGGGGTGAATGTGCATGCTTTTTCGAGACTGCCCAATGGCCATACCCAAATTGTGGAAAGCGGCGTTGGCCGAGTGATCGATGTCGATCGTTCCGGCAAATTAACCCGCTCATTTGATTTAAAGCCAGGAGGCACTGCCAGTACCCGATGGGCACGAGCTACTCCGCAGGGTACGCTCTTGGTTTGTTCAGAGCAACCGGGCGTGGTCACGGAATATGATAAGAATGGAAAGATCGTCTGGGACTATTTAATTAAGACAAGAGTGTACGGTGCGATCCGTTTGAAAAATGGAAATACCCTGATTGCTTCAGGGAGTGGAAACAGTGTAGTTGAGGTGACACCAGACAAAAAAGTGGTCTGGGAAATCAAAGGCAAGATACCGGGGACGGAAATTGAATTAAAATGGATGACCTGCCTTCAGGAAACTGAAAGTGGTAATTTCATTGTCGGTAATTGTCATGCGGGTCCGGATAATCCTCAGATTTTTGAAATCACCCGCGATAAAAAAGTGGTCTGGGAATTTAATGAATTTGAATTAGTCGGTAATGGACTTGCCTGCTGGCAGGTTCTCGAGGGAGAGCAGACCAGTAACTTGCGGAAGAAATTATCCGTAATTCAGTAACCTATTTTGAAAAAAATCTTAGTTGCTCATCGCTTCGAGCGGTGGAGCAAATTTGGTCAGGTTGATTCCTTCAACCGCAGTCTCGTATTCTTCCATGGTTGGGATTCTTCCAAGAATAGCTGAAAGAACCACTACCGGAGTGGATGCGAGAAGTGATTCACCTTTTTTACGATCAGAATCTTCAACGACCCTGCCTTGAAATAATCGGGTGGATGTGGACATGACGGTGTCTCCACGCTCCGCTTTTTCCTGATTTCCCATGCAAAGATTACAACCGGGGCGTTCGAGATACATCATGTTCTGGTATTCCGTGCGGGCGGTGTTTTTTGGATCATCGTCATTGAAGACGAAACCGGAATATTTTTCCAGCATGTTCCAGTCACCTTCTTCCTTTAATTCGTCTATGATGTTGTAGGTAGGGGCAGTAACTACGAGGGGTGCCTGAAACTCGACAGTGCCACTTTCCTTTTCCAAGTTACGAAGCATGTGGGACACTATCTTTAAATCTCCCTTGTGGACCATGCAGGACCCGACGAATCCAAGATCCACTTCCTTTGATCCCTGGTAATAAGAAACCGGGCGGATGGTGTCATGGGTGTATCTCTTTGAAACATCCTCATTATTAACATCCGGGTCGGCAATCATTGGCTCATCAATTTGATCCAGATCAACAACAAATTCTTCAAAATATTGTGCATCCGCATCTGGGGTGAGGGCTGGCTTTTCTCCGGAACGAATTTCAGAAATACGCTGGTTGGCACGATCGATCAAGCCCTGCAGGACCTGTTTTTCATTGTCCATGCCTTTGTCAATCATTACCTGGATACGATCCTTGGCAATTTCCAGTGATTCGATAAGGGTATCATCCTGAGAAATACAGATGGAAGCCTTGGCCTTCATTTCTGCTGTCCAGTCGGTAAAAGTAAAGGCCTGATCTGATGGAAGAGTACCTAGGTGGACTTCAATAATTCGTCCCTGAAAAACATTCTCACCAAATTTCTTAAGCATCTGGGCTTGGGTGGCATGAACTACATCACGGAAATCCATATGATCCTTTAGGTTTCCTTTGAAGGTGACCTTTACCGACTCGGGGATTGGCATGGTTGCTTCTCCTGTGGCAAGGGCCAAAGCTACCGTTCCGGAGTCGGCTCCGAACGCAACTCCCTTGGACATGCGGGTATGAGAATCTCCGCCTATGATGATCGACCAGTCATCTACGGTGAGGTCATTCAATACCTTATGGATGACATCGGTCATTGGGTGGTATTTACCATCCGGATCTCGACCTGTGATCAGACCAAAATCCTGCATAAAATTCATCAACTTTGGAATATTGACCTGAGCTTTTTTGTCCCAGACGGATGCAGTATGACAGCCAGACTGGTAGGCACCATCAACCGTTGGAGAAATGATGGTGGCTGCCATAGCCTCGAGTTCCTGAGATGTCATGAGACCGGTGGTATCCTGTGATCCCACAATGTTTACCTTTACACGTACATCCGAGCCTGCATGCAAAATGCTTCCTTCTTTCACTCCAACCATATTTTTGTTGAAGATCTTCTCGACTGCGGTGAGTCCTTGTCCGGCATGAGAGATTTCACGAGCCGCTGCAAAAACCGGTGGCACATCGATACCCAGCACAGATGCGGCAAATGTTTGAAGCTTCTTTCCAAACACAATAGCATAGGAACCTCCGGCCCGAATAAACTCAAGTTTCTGAGGAGTGAGTGCAGGAGAGATATCCATCAGCTCGGTTTCCCCCTCGTATAATTTTTTGGTCTTAGTATTAATGGTAAGGATCTTGCCCGTTTCCACCGAATAGGTTTGTTCCAATACGGCATCCCCATTTTCGTCTAGAACGGGATTTCCATCTGCATCTAACTTCTTTACCCAATTATTCAGATCGATTCCGATACCCCCGGTCACACTTACGGTGGTCAAAAAGATTGGAGAAATACCATTCGTCCCAGCCACAATCGGGGCAAAATTGACGAAAGGTACATATTTACTGGCCTGCTTGCCGGTCCAGAGAGCTACATTGTTTACTCCGGACATTCTTGAAGAGCCAACTCCCATGGTTCCTTTTTCGGCGATCAACATAACCCTTTTGTCAGGATGCTGATTTTTGAGCTCAGTTATTTCCGCCTGAGCAGCTTCTGAAATCAGGCATTTGCCATGTAATTCACGGTCAGAACGGGAATGAGCCTGATTGCCAGGCGAGAGCAAATCGGTTGATATATCACCCTCGGCGGCAATGTAGGTAACGACATCAATGGTTTCATCGACCTCCGGAAGTTTAGTGAAAAATTCCGCCTGTGCGTAACTTTCCAGGATCTCACTTGCAATAGAGTTTCCTGCCTTGAACGAGACTTCGAGACGATCTGTGTCCGCTTCATAAAGAAAAACTTGAGTCTTTAAAACCTCGGCTGCCTCACGGGCAATGGTTCGGTCCTCACCAAGGGCCAGATCCAGTAGCACATCAACAGATGGACCACCTTTCATGTGGGAAAGGAGTTCGAACGCAAAGGATGGGCTGATTTCCTCAACAATGAAATCTTTCAAAATAATTTCCTTCAGAAATTTCGCTTTCTCAGCAGCGGCACTGGTTGTTCCGGGCAAAGTATTAAAAATGAAAAAATCAAGGGAAATCGCTCGGTTGGGATGATTGGCATCCTTTATTTGTCCGATGATTTCGGCTAGCAGTTCGGCACCGTCAATCGGTTTAGGGCTCAAGCCTTGTTTGCTTCGTTCTTCTATTTCTTGGAGGTAGTCTGAAAAAGTGTTCATATGCGATACGAAAATCTAGATCGAAGATTGGTTCTTTCAAGCAGAATATCTGAAATGCAGCGATTCTTTGAAATTCACAACTCAACATAACAAATGGCTTCCTCTGGATGTGGTGGATTTAAAGCGACCTTGGCGTTTGAAGAAATCCATTTATGTTGAATGGTTATGCCGGATTCTATGCAAGATAACAATTCACTTACCCTAAGCGTTTCAACTGCCAGCAAGTCTTTTGGAAAAGTCGAGGTTTTAAGAAATATCGATCTTAAAATCAAAACGGGTGAAAAAGTGGCTTTGATGGGTCCGAGCGGGAGTGGTAAATCGACCTTACTAAATTGTATTTGCGGAATTGAACCTCTGGATGGAGGAACGATATGTTTGGGTGGTAAAAATCTTTCGCAAATGAGTCACAGGGAAATGGAAAGAATCCGAAGAGAGCAAATTGGATATGTCTTTCAATCTTTTCACTTGTTGCCCACCCTCAGTGCTTGGGAAAATGTAGAATTTTCAGGCCAATTAATTGGAATGGGCGGTCTGGAAAGAAGTAATCGAGTAAGTGAGCTATTGAGTAGGGTAGGTCTGAGTAATCGAGAAAATCACTTCCCGCATCAGCTCAGTGGAGGCGAAAGACAAAGAGTGGCTCTGGCCAGAGCATTGCTTCACCGGCCCCGCTTGATTCTGGCTGATGAACCAACTGGCAGCCTGGATAGTGAATCTGGAGATCAAGTTTTGAAATTGCTGAATGAGCTATCTGGTGAGTCAGGAATTTCGATCCTACTGGTAACCCATGACCTTGCGTCCACCCGAATTTGCGATCGGGTGATTACAATGAAAGATGGCGAACTAAATTGTCAAAAGTCTTGAATCTTTTTCTCTCAAATTTGAGGCTAGCCATTTTACTGCTGGTTAAAATGACTTTTCGCCACTGGCGAAAAAAGACGGGACATTATCTACTCTTAATTGCCATCGTGGCAGTGGGCGTTGGAGCATTCAATGGGATACGCCAGGCGAGTAGGGCGGCTTCAGCAAACTTTGGTCTCTTTAATCAGGCGGTTTCCGGACAAAGTGATTTTCTTATTGAATCACCCATTCAGCGCTTAAAGAAGTCCGATTTGAAAAAGCTGAAAGATTTAGCAGTCGATCCGGATTGGCACCTTGTTCCGGTAATTGAGGGTTCAGTTACCGCAGTAAAATTCGATGGCTCTCCACTCAAGCAACTCAGGTTAGTCGGTTTGGACCTTTTATCATTGGGAAATCTTCCTCGATTGTCCGGTTCGAATTTTGAATTTTCTGAGGATTCATCCGAATGGTTCGAGTGGTTGAGTAGCGAAAATGAGGTATGGTTGGGAGAGAAACTTGCGGACACCTTGAATTTGAAAGAGGGAAATAAAGTTTCAATTTTAGCCAGTGGACGAAGTTTGGAAATGAAGATACGGAAGATTCTTTCCGATCCAGAAGGAAATTTACCCGATGATCTGGTACTGGCTGACCTGCCTACTGTTCAGAATTTGTTGAGCCGGCCGGGAGAGTTGAATCGGATTGAAGTGATCATCGAACAGAGCGAAAGGCGTGAGGATCAAGAATATTTGAGCGAGATTGAAAGTCGACTGCTTGCCAGATTACCCGAAGACCTAAGTCTAATGCCCACGATTAATCGTGCGGCCGACCGAGCAGCAATGACCGCGGCATTCCGGTTGAATTTAACCATTCTGTCTCTGATTGCTTTGTTGGTGGGGGCCTATCTGATACTTCAAGCTTTGGACGCGGCGGTCGTTAGAAGAAGATTGGAAATCGCCACACTGCGCTCCCTTGGAGTGGATGGTGGAGTCTTATTTGTGACCTACCTGTTTGAAGCTTTGGTTTTGGGACTATTAGGTTCAGTCATTGGGGTAGGTGTGGGTCAGTTGCTCGCCTATGGTGCGATTCACATGTTGGCTGATACGGTGAATGCTCTCTACTTTGCCACCTCTGTTGAGGCCCTTACCCTCACTTTGAGTGACATTTTTTTCGGTATAATCCTCGGTTTTGCATTTAGTTTGTTAGCGGGCTGGATCCCCGCCCGTGATGCAACTCAAACTCCTCCCGCTCAAATACTGGCTAAGGGAGACTGGTCTTCGGGGTTCACCTGGCTCCGTAGTCCCAAAGTCGGATTGCTATTCATTTCACTGGGTTTCCTGCTTTTGCTCATTCCGCCCTATCGCATGATAGGCGGTTCTAATCTTCCAATCGGAGGATTTTTGGCTGCAGGTTTTTGGATTCTGGGAGCGGCTCTACTTTCCGGTCATGTATTGGTCTTTTTAGCATTTTGTTCCCGTCGGTTTTGCACCTCTCCGGTCTCACGATTAGCTTGCAGTCGGTTACAGGATGGCTCAAGCAGACACCGATTAGCAGTGGCTGGCTTAGTGGTGGCGGTAAGTATGGTGACTGGAATGTTTCAAATGATCGATAGTTTTAGGGACACGATTGAAGAGTGGTTTGAAGTTCGTTTTCAGGCAGATTTATATGTTTCTGAAAGGGGGGTGACGGGCGCGGGTAATCTGAATGGAATCGATCCTGAATTAATGAATGAGCTACTTGGGAATCCCAATATTAAATACGCTGATGTTATGAGATTGTGCTATGCAAAGCCGGATCGGGGAGTAACGGTTTTGGCTGGGGTTGATTTGAACCACTGGAGTCACCAGAGTCGACAAATCTGGTTAAAGGAGCCGGGTGCGTTGCAAACCTTTACAGGAGCAGAACCGGCACTGGTAAGTGAGACCTTTGCCCGCCGATTTGATGTTTTGTCTGGGGGAACTGTGGAATTGGAAACTCCGGCAGGCAAGAAAGTAATTTCTCCGTTTGGAATTTTCTGCGATTATGGAAATGAATTTGGAATGGCGGCAATTTCCAAGAAGAGTTGGATTGCTTGGGTTGGTTCGGATCGCCCGATTAATGCGAGCCTTTATCTTTCTGACCTCTCTAGGCTTAAAGAAACCCAGGAAAGCCTACGGATACAATTTCCTGGACTGGATGTTCGGAGTGAAAGGGAATTAAAGGAAGTGGCCCTCGGGATTTTCGAACAAACTTTTCAAGCGACGAACGCTTTAAGCGTAATTGGGTTGGCGGTTGCATTTGCCGGATTGCTACTCGGTTTACTTTCAATTTTCGACGAGTCCACTCAGACTTGGCAAACCTTGAAACAGCTAGGTTTTTCATCGTATCAATTTGTACTGTCTGCGGGTCTTGAAGGTGCGGGTATTGGTCTTTCCTCGTGGGCGGCCGGTGCAATTGCCGGGTTAGGGATGGGTTGGTTACTGATCTTTGTGATCAATGTTCAGTCTTTTGGTTGGACATTACTTTGGAAAGTTCCAGTTGAAAGCTTTCTCCTTTTTGGCCTTTTACTAACCATAGTTGGATTTGTCTCGGGAATATGTTCAGCCGCTTATTGGAAATTCTCCAGAAGATGAAAAGAATTGGTCTGTTTTGTATCTTTTTGGGGTTGCAGGTAAGTGCGGAATGGATCGAACCACCCCTCCGATCAAATAAGGGCTATCTGGTACCTTCACCTGATTATCAACCAATTTTTCCCAATGATCATGGGGCTCACCGTGAGTACGCACTGGAGTGGTGGTATTGGGTTGGTCACTTGAAAACGGTGGGGTCTGATCGTGGGTTTGGATTTCAATCCACAGTTTTTCGAGTTGCTGGGGATCCCGAAGGGGCAGAAGGTATGGACGATAGCCTTTTTGGAAACCGACAACTTTTTTTAGCTCATTCTGCATTAAGCGATCTGGAAAATCGTGATTATCTTCATACGGAGCGAGTTTCTCGTGAAGGTTGGCAGGCCCGGGCAAGTTCCGAGACACTCTCGCTAAAAGTTGGTGGAATTGAAGCTGGTATATTAAAGGAGAAGGGCGGGCACTACTTGGTTACCCATTATCCAAATAAAGGAAAATTGGAATTGGAATTGATTCCCCAAAAACCTTTGATTCGGTTTGGGGATCGTGGGCTTAGTAGGAAAGGAGATGATCCGTCTTCAGTAAGTTGGTATTGGACCTATTCTCGATTAAAAACCAAAGGCACACTTGTTTATCAAGGAAAGAAATTTGAGGTAACCGGTGAGGCATGGATGGATCATGAGATTTCTTCCAGTCAGTTAGGAGAGGGGTTAGTTGGCTGGGATTGGACATGTATGCAATTATTTGATGGAACTGAAATCAAAGCCTATCGATTGAGAAAGAAAGATGGAACTCCAGACCGATGGTCTTCAGTTTATTGGATTGATTCGAAGGGTAGGGTTGAAAAAGTTCAAGCCGACCATTTTTCATGGGAGGAACAGAGTAATTGGATTAGCCCGGGCAGCGGGCTGAGTTATCCGATCAGGGTGAAAATCTCAGCAAAACACCCGAAGCATGGCATGCGAGAATATCGATTGGAACCATTCATTGAAAATCAGGAGTTTGTCGGGAATCGTGGGGATAATCCTTACTGGGAAGGAGCCTGTTCGGTGTTGAATACAAATGGTGAAGAGATCGGCCGGGCATATTTGGAGCTCGCTGGATATGGGGGCGGTTTAGGTGCCCGATTAAATTAATTGCAGATAATAATTTTCCCTGAGTTCTTAAATCTAAAAAAGGTTGGCTCCGATAAGACAAGAAATGCAGCCTTTTGGACCTCATCGACCTGAAAAAGGAAGGGAACTTGGACCTAATAAGCCTAGCACAACCCCAGACTTGGCAGTTAAAAGGTAAAGTTTCATGGACTTTGAAAAAACATATAGTTCGTTCTTCCACAAATTTGAAAAAAAAGTTGCGGAACCGAAATAAAAAAGGGATAAAATCCATTAAATTATAGATGCGTTTTTGCGAAGAAAACGGTCATTACAAATTTGCTTTCTAATATATCTCAAACCCTAAGCCCAAATTTTTATGCAATATTTCGAGTGCGACAAAATACAGTTCGAAGGACCTGATTCTAAAAATCCGTTATCTTTTAAACACTTTAACGCCAATGAAGAAGTCGGAGGCAAGGCAATGAAGGATCACTTACGCTTTGGTGCGGCTTACTGGCATGTAATGCGTAATGAACTGGCTGATCCTTTTGGTGCAGGAACTGCCCAGATGCCATGGGATGACAAAAGCGATTCAGTGGAAAATGCACTCGCCCGGGTAGATGTGTTTTTTGAATTCCTGGATAAGATTGGAATCGATTATTATTGTTTTCATGACCGAGATATTGCTCCGGAATTAAATGATCTCTCCGCATCCAATGATGCCCTCGATCAGGTGGTGGCC
Organism: Verrucomicrobiota bacterium; assembly: GCA_036127675.1. Lineage (GTDB taxonomy): Bacteria > Verrucomicrobiota > Verrucomicrobiia > Opitutales > Seribacteraceae > Seribacter. The sequence goes on along the minus strand of JAYYRA010000042.1, from coordinate 6,425 downwards.
AAACTGAAGGAAAAGCAGGCAGAGACCGGAAAGAAGTTGCTTTGGGGAACCGCTTGTTTGTTTGCCCATCCGCGTTATGCACACGGAGCAGCAACATCACCGGATGCCAGAGTGTATGCATACGCAGCTGCTCAAGTAAAGAAGGCAATTGAAGTGACCAAGGAACTCGACGGCTTGGGATATACTTTCTGGGGCGGTCGTGAGGGTTACGGATCGTTGATCAATACGAATATGAAGCGCGAGTTGGACCATCTGGGTGCATTTCTCCATATGGCGGTGGACCATGCGAAGAATATCGGATTTGACGGACCTTTCTACATTGAACCGAAACCACGCGAACCATCGACTCACCAATATGACAGTGATTCCGCAGCCTGCCTAAACTTCCTTCGTGAGTATAACCTGCTTGATCACTTTAAGCTCAATATTGAGACAAATCATGCCACACTTGCCGGCCATACGGTTCAGCATGATCTTACCGTTGCCGCGAATGCGGATGCTCTTGGGAGTGTCGACGCTAATACGGGTGACACCCTTATCGGTTGGGATACCGACCAGTTTCCCACTGATATCTACATGACCACGGAGATCATGATGGTAGTCTTAGGTATGGGCGGATTTACTACCGGAGGTTTGAATTTTGATGCCAAGCGCCGTCGCGAATCCCATGAGCCGATTGATCTGATGCATGCACATATTGGAGGGATGGATGCTTTTGCCCGAGGGCTGAAGGTCGCCCACGCTATTCGCGAGGATGGCAGGTTAGCCCAATTCGTGCAGGATCGTTATTCAAGCTACGATAGTGACATTGGAGCCAAGATAGAGGCAGGTACAACAAGTTTTGCAGAATTGGAACAGTATGCATTGAGCAATGGCGAGCCAAGTTTGTTGAGTGGTCGTCAGGAAATGCTGGAAAATCTGGTAAACGATTTTATTTGAGTTCCTCAAAATCCTTATGGATTTTGAGTTTTGAGGATGCGCTCTTTTGTAGGAGGGTGGGTTTGTAAATACTTAATTCCTTCCTCCTCTGAGTGATAATGAGACAAACTTGCAAGTGCATTTCCAAGATGTTCAGGTGAAATTTGTAATTGTTTGAGCAAGTTGATCGCATAATCATCCGCTTCGCTTTCAAATTCACGTGAGTAAGAGCTATTCATTAACATTGCAGGTAGGGCATTTAGAGCTTCCAGTAATCCCTCGGTTGCTTCCCCAAGAATTAAGTATGAGATGATTGCAACCGAAGTGGATTGTAAAAGTTGTTTTAGCGAGTGTCGTTCAACTACATGTCCGAGCTCATGTGCAAAGATCGCAAAGATCTCCTCATCTTTTTTGAGCAAATCAATTAATTCATCGGTAAATACAATCGATCCATCCGGTAGGGCAAAAGCGTTTGCCCCAAGACTTTCACCTTTCCGGAAAAGAATTTTGAAGGAATAATTTTCATTCTTTGGTAATGTATTATTAATCATTGAAACAATCTCGCTTTGTCTATTCCGAGATAATTCGCTTGGCTCAAAAACCATGTAGTCAAGAGTATCTAATGTGCTTTCTGAAGCTTCATTTAAGAGATCATTAGGCAAAAGATCAGCAACTCTATTCGCTAAATAGGGAAGACCTATGAAAAGTGTAGCCCAAGAAATTACGACTGTAATTATTACGGCAAGGAAAATAAAATGAAGTTTTCCTTCTAGCTTGTGAATCAGGCTATTTGATTTTCCTCTTGATCGGACCAGTCGATCGATTAGGTCGTTTTCATCGGTTTCAAAGCTTGAGCAATTCGGGAAATCGAGTTTGCGTGGAACTGAACCAATTCGAGTAGAAATTTTTACTTCATTAAAATTAGATCGATACAATTCATTCTCTTTCTCATCCCATACGACAATATCATTGTTTTCCAGTTGCAGGAATGCATGGGTAGTATGGGAAGATTTTCCGGAAGAGTATCGACCGGTAATTCTTTCAATCATATTGAAAGGTCAATATCGAGAGCCTCACCAATTTCTTCAGAGATAGATGAAACCTTATTTTTCTCATTCGAACAAAAGGAATCTAGATCGCCTCCAATGACTGAAGTTTTTGAAATTCGATAACGGGCATTCCTAACCTGAACCCAGGGCGTTGCCAGACCAAGAGTAATTGCAAGAAGGATTAAATTAACAATCCACAGTCCAATTAATTCTGAGGTTTTAAGATCACTCTTAAAACGGATGCTTTCCAAGCTACTGGAAGCAAAAACATGGTTAGTGATCTTTGAAAACCAAAAGGCTGCTAAAATTCCAAGCATCGGATAAATTAGAAAAATGAAAAGTTCACCGCCGGCAAATCCAATCGATAAGACAACAACAACAAGGTAAAAAGCGATAATCGCAATAATTATTCCAGCGGTCTTGTAAAAGATATTTAGTTCGGGATTGCAGTTAAATTGAGAAGTACCAAAGCGAATGTTTTCGACATAAAATTTCTTCCGCATCTTCTCCCACCAAGGAAAAAGGACTCCCACACTTAAGACGACCAAGAGATATCCTCCGATGAATACCTTAAACGCTTCACCCGTTTTTCCTGTAAAACCAAATCTTAAACCACGATATTCAGTGTTTTGAAATCTGAAGTCCAAGGAACGAACAATAAGAAAAGGACTGCAAAGAAATACAACTAGAATCAATAGCACACCTAGTTCTGGTGAAGACTGACTAATCAATGAGTAAATCATCAATACTACAAAAGCCAAAATACGACCTTTTAAAATAGCGATAGGATTGGCAGTGTAAGAGAATGATGAGCCCTTAAGTTTTGTATTACCATAGAAGTAATTTGTGGTTCTAACTTTTGCCCATGCCGAATAGATTCCTAGGGTGCAAATGGTTAGTAAAATATTTACAATCCAAATACCAAAAAATTCTTTTCCGGACCCCGAGAAAGATAATTCGTTACTGGAAGATGCTGTATCTTGTATTGAAGTTGTTTCTTGCATAAAATTTTTTGGTTAGATTTTAGAGTAAGTATAAGCCACAAACAAAGTTGGTTAAGTCAACACCTAATCGTCATTCAATGAGAAGTCTGATCAATTAAAACCACTTAGAGATTCACACAAAATTATCGACAGTCTGTGCTTTCTTAATTTGCTTTCGAAAATGATTATGCGTGCCCATTTGATTTATCTGGTTTTTTTTCAAAGTTTTGTATCCCTACACTCATCGGATCTTTTTAGTTTCACTCCAGTAGATCGGTGGTATGAAGTTTATCTAGGTGATGCAAAGGTAGGATATGTTCACGATGAGATGTCAGTCGTTGGCGATAAGGTAAAAAGCCGAAATGAATTTGTGATGCAAATCAAGCGGGTGGGGCAAAGTATTGAGATTACCGTGGAGCAGGAAACCAATGAGAAGCTAAGTGGTGAGTTAGTTGATTTTTCCAGTGAGACCAAGATGGCGGGAATTCCTATGATTAAAAAGGGTAGGGTGGAAGGAAAGGAATTAGTCGTTTATGAAAAGCAGTTCATTACGGACAAGGAAACCAGATATACTTTTGATCCGGAAGGAGCTATGAGCTGGGGTTTACGTAAGCAGGTTCTTGAAAATGGATTTCAGGAACCAGGTAAAACCTATCAACTAAAAGTCTATTCTCCGGACTTGGGTATGAAGGCGCCGGTAAAAGCAAATATTATTTGCTTGGGGAAAAAACAGATACAAGTGGGAAAACAAAAGATACAAGCCTACGAAGTGGACATGGAGTTACAGAGCACATTTGGATCTTTGAATACGAAATCCTGGTTTGATAAGGACTGTGTGGCACTGCGGACAGATATGAATATGGGGGGTATGAATATTTCCATGATTCAGGTACCCAAAAAGAAAGCTAAGAAGATGGATGCTGAGATCCAGGAATTATTGTTGAGCTCGGTCGTACCCCTGAATGCAGCTGTTCCGAAAGGAGATAAGAATATTTTTATGATGGAGAGTGTGAAGGGAGAATGGTCAGCCACTTTGTTTGAAGGAACCGGTCAGAAGATTGAGAAGATAGATGATAAATCAGTTCGAGTAATTCTGGATCAGTCTACAAAGAAGAAAAAAGTTCAGGGGGAAATTGATCTGAAGCCTTTTCTTTCAGCCAGTGTTTACCTGGATACCGATGATTTATTGATTCAAAAATTGGCAAAGAAAGGAAAAGGAAATGCGAAGACTCTTCAAGAAGTTGCCAAGAAACTTACCAAGTTTGTTTTTCGCTATATGACCAACAAGAATTATGGTGTCGGTTTTGCCACGGCCAGCGAAGTCGCGAGAAATAAAGAGGGTGATTGCACGGAGCATTCTATGTTACTGGCTGCACTGGGGCGTGCCCTGGGTATCCCCACCCGTGTTGCAACCGGCTTAGTTTATGCTAATGAATTTGAGGGGAAAAAGGATGTGTTGGTCTATCACATGTGGACTCAGTTTTATCTGGATGGACAATGGGTAAATCTTGACGCTGCCCTTGGTCTGGTAAGATGTCCAGCCGACCGGATTACTTTTACGGTGGACTCTATGGAGGAGGATACCATGGAATCGGTGATTCCGGTAATGGAGCTAATCAATAATTTGAAAGTTACAGTACAACTATCTGAGTAATCACTTCTATCTTTTATATTTAATCGAAGAGTCAAGGGATACCTTGACCATTTTGAGCAGGGATTAGAAGATTGTCTGATGATAAGAATCCTCATTTCATTTTTCCTATGTTTTACCTCATGCTTAGCGGCTAAGAGACCAAACATCCTTTTTGCTTTTGCCGATGACTGGGGTCAGCAGGCTTCAATTTATGCAGATGTCCTTGGTAAGGGGGGAATCAATGACCTCGCGAAGACACCCAATTTCGACAAGTTGGCCAAGAGCGGTGTGCTCTTTAAAAATGCTTTTGTAAATGCACCTTCCTGTACGCCATGCCGAAGTTCACTGCTTTCCGGAAGAAATTTTTGGGAAACGGGCAGGGGGGCAATTTTAATTGGGGCGGAATGGGATGAGAAAATTCCGACTTGGCCATTGTTACTAAAGAAATCGGGCTATCATTTGGGATATACTTATAAGGTATGGTCGCCAGGGAATCCCCGTGATGCGGGAATCGGAGGAAGTGCCAATGCATATCGCTCTGCAGGAGGGAAATTCAATGGATTTTCCCAGTATGTATTTGGCAGGTCCGAAAGAATGGCGACTGCAGAAAAGATTGAAAAAGCCAAAGCAATTAAGAAGACCAAGAATGAGCTCTACCGGGAAGTACGAGGTAATTTCAATGGTTTTTTGGATAAAAGAAACAAAGATCAACCTTTCGTCTATTGGTTCGGCCCCACCAATGTTCACCGAAAATGGATCAAAGGTTCGGGTAAGGAATTGTGGGGAATTGATCCTGATAAACTCAAGGGGAAGATGCCTGCTTTTTTACCGGATGTTCATGCGGTACGGGAGGACTTAGCTGACTATCTTGGTGAAATTGCTGCCTTTGATGGAGGGCTGGGAATTTTGATCGATGAATTAAAGAAGCGGGGAGAATATGAAAATACCCTGATCGTGGTAAGTGGAGATCATGGGCCACCGGGCTTTCCCCATGGTAAATGTAATTTGTACGATTTCGGGACAAAGGTTTGTCTGGCAATAGCAGGTCCGGGAGTGCGAGGCGGACGGGTGGTGGAAGATTTTACCTGCTTGCCCGATTTGGCACCGACATTTCTGGCAACCGGAAATGTCGAGGTTCCCAATGTAATGTCAGCGAAAAGTCTGTGGCCTGTTTTGAAATCCAAGAAGCAAGGATTGGTAGACAAGGCAAGGGATGCTGCGATTACCGGAAGAGAGCGCCATGTGCATACCGCACGTCCGGGATATTTGCCATATCCACAGCGCTCGATTCGGACGAAAGATTATCAATTCATCATCAATTTTAAACCGGACCGTTGGCCATTGGGAGATCCCTATCGTTTAAACGGTGATAATGAGCCAAGCTACAGTTTACTGGAAAACAGAACATTCGTCACCCTTGCTGACGAGGATGCAGGCCCTACCAAAGCATGGATTGTGACCAACCGAAATGACCCTAAAGTAAATCCAATCTACAAGGCCGTGTATGGTAAAAGGCCAAAGGAGGAGCTTTATGATCTCAAGAAAGATCCTGATCAAATGGATAACCTTGCGAACAATCCACAATATGCACAGACAGTCAAAAAATTGCGGCAGCGGTTGATGAAATATTTGCGTGAAACCAATGATCCCCGACTTATCGATGATGGTAAGTTTTTCGAAACTCCGCCAATGGCTGGTGTGGTCAAAGATCAAAGGACTATTGAACAGGCTATCGCCGACTAATTTACTGCTATGAAATTAAATCTTTTCCTTCCATCATTCTTTATTTTTCAGGTACTTCTTGGGAATTCTCCCGTTGATCGCACTTTTTCTTTAAAAGCG
>JAYYRA010000041.1:0-15994 GCA_036127675.1 Verrucomicrobiota bacterium | reverse complement strand
ATCCATAACAACGGTGAAATAAACGGATCATTATACTTTCCGCGAAAAAACAAAAATACTCCCTATTCCCTGGAGTTCGATTTTGAGGGTGACTATCCCTTAAATGAAGGTAGAAATCTATTCGGTAAATCAATAATCTCTGAAATAGATGAGATTAATGCCACATTAATAGAGTGCAAAGCTGTTGGCAAAATTGTTAAACCTGAATTTGATCAAGTAGATCATCATCTGATACTTGACATATACGAAACTGAAAACTTTAAATTTAAAGACATCCCAATCCAAGAGATTAAAGGTACAATTTCCTACAAGGAAAAAATTATTTCGGGTGAAATAGAACATTTTAGTATAGCTAATGGAGACGCACATCTCTCTTTTGATTTAAATAAAAAAAGTACCCCGAATACCCTAAATTTCAGTACAAATTTAAAAAAAATAGACACTAGAGAATTTCTAGAATTAATCCCCGACGAATTATTTTCGAGTGATTTTAATAGCTCATTTTACGAAAGTACAACTGACGAAAATATCTCAAAAGAATCTCAGGGTATATTTGACTTATCTCTACAGGCTAAAGGTCCTGTATCGGACTACTCTCAATTTAAAGGTTCTGGAATTCTTGAACTCAAGCAAGATAACCTAGGCCAAATCGGTATTCTAACTCCACTAGTCTCTGCGTTTAGTTCCACCCTCCGTTCAATCAAACTACCATTGATTGAAAAACTTTATTCTCCGATTTTTCAAAAACTTGAACTTACTGTTCCATCTTTACTATCACCTTCACTATCACTGGCTGAAATGAAAGCATATTTTACACTGGATAAAGATGTCATTGAGTTTTCTCCAATGCTTTTGAATGGCAAAACCGTTAGCATTGAGTCAAAGGGTAAATATGATTTAAGTAGTAAAAAGATTCAAATTTCCGGAAAAGTAAATCCTGTTGGGAGTTTTTCGATACCTGGAATAAAAGAATTAACAAAACCAATTGCTGAAATATTACAATTCAATGCTAAGGGAACATGGGAAGATCCAAAATTTGAATGGATGCCTCCAAAGCTTAGCAACTAATAACCAACTTTTTATCCTTTGCTAACCTAATTATTTTCACTAGAAAGGCTAACATTGTATTTCAATTAAACCTAATGGAGGAAAAAAATTTTGGACCTTAGTGAACTAAAAGGGATCATATCCTTAATGCAAAAGTCAGATTTATCTGATCTAGAAATCGAAACCCAAGACCTAAAGCTTAGACTTGCCCGTCCCGGCTCTGGCACAATATCAACTCAAGCAATCGCCGTAGCCCCCCAAGAAGTCATTCAAAGCACCACAAGCAATCAACAACTTAAACCTGAAAGCTCTACGGTTAACAATGAAGGTTCTTCTTTCAAGTCCCCAATGGTCGGAACTTTCTACCGGAAACCATCTCCTGATGACCCTGCTTTTGTTCAGATAGGTGATAAGATCAGCATTGGCGATGTTCTTTGCATTGTAGAAGCTATGAAGGTCATGAATGAAATCCAATCCGATATTTCCGGAGAGATTGTTGACATTTTAGTTGAAGATGGAGAAAGCGTGGAATACGGACAGCCCCTGTTTAAAATCAAATAATTCAATCGGTAATAATGATTCGCAAAATACTAATCGCGAACAGGGGAGAAATTGCCTTAAGGATTGCCCGAGCTTGCAGAGAATTGGGAATACAGACTCTGGCTGTCTATTCCGAAGCTGACGAACAATCCCTTCATGTACAATTAGCTGACGAAGCAATCTGCATCGGCCCCGCTCAAAGTACGGAAAGTTACTTGAAAGCAGACCGAATATTAAGTGCTGCTGAACTTGCCAATGTGGATGCTATTCACCCGGGTTACGGATTCTTGTCGGAAAATGCAGATTTTGCCGAGCAATGTGAGTCCTGCGACATCACCTTTATTGGTCCTAAGTCAGAAACTATTCGCCAGATGGGACACAAAGCGAGAGCAAGGGAGACGGTATCGAAAGCTGGCGTTCCAATTATCCCAGGAAGTGATGGTCCTGTTGCGGATGAAAAAATAGCTACTAAGACCGCACAAAAAATAGGATTTCCTGTCATCATCAAGGCTGTTGCTGGTGGTGGTGGAAGAGGAATGCGTATTGCTCATAATGCAGTGACTTTTGCTAAAGAGTTTCAATCTGCTCGGATGGAAGCGGAAAAAGCTTTTGGAGATGGATCACTTTACATTGAAAAATATTTAGAAAATCCCCGCCACATTGAATTTCAAATTCTCGCTGACAGTCATGGTCATATTATTCATCTCGGAGAAAGAGATTGTTCCGTTCAAAGAAGACACCAGAAAGTTATAGAAGAATCACCCTCCCCTTTCCTAGATAAAAGCCTTAGGAATCGGATGGGGAAGGCTGCAATAAAGGCTGCCCAAGCCGCTGATTACGTAAATGCAGGAACCATTGAGTTTCTGGTTGATGCAAAAGGAAACTTTTACTTTATTGAGATGAATACTAGGATACAAGTTGAGCATGCGGTTACTGAAGAAGCAACTGGTATTGATCTGATTAAGGAACAAATTCAAATTGCGTCTGGTAGCCGACTCTCAATTTCACAAAAAGATGTTTCACTTAATAAACACGCTATAGAGTGCAGAATTTGTGCGGAAAATCCCTCTAGGGGTTTCATCCCATCACCAGGAGAAATTGGCTTGTACTATGCTCCAGGAGGTCATGGGGTACGAGTGGATTCCCATGTTTACGGTGGCTACACTGTAACCCCGCATTATGACAGTATGATTTGTAAGTTAATAACTTACGGCAGAACGAGAAAAATCGCCTTAGATAGAATGTATCGTGCACTAAGCGAGTACCTTATTAGGGGAATCGATACAAATATCGAATTCGTCAAAGCAGTCATCCTAGATCCAGCCTTTAGGCAAGGTGAAGCTACCACATCCTATGTTGAAGATTTTCTGGCCAGAGCACCGAAAGAATTGTTTGAAAAATCCGATAATGAGGGAATCCAAAAATGAGCAGAAAAAAGAAAGATGATAATCCGGAAGAATTTATTCCCACTATTTCAGAAGAGTCTAGTGAACTAGGTAGTATCAGAATAAATCATAGTGTAGTTGCTGGCATCGTCAGGCTTGCAACTCAATCCGTAAGCGGTGTTGTAAATGTTGGTGGAGGAGGTGTGGTTGAAGGATTAACCGACTTCTTTTCTAAAAAGGAATCTGAAAGAGGTGTTAATGTTTCTGAATCCTCAGAAGGTGGATATGATATTGAAGTCCGCGTAGTTTTGGAGTTCGGTGTTGACTTGGCGAAAGTCGGCTTATCCATTCAAGAGGCGATAAGAGACCAAATCTTAGCAATGACTGGTAATCACGCAAAGAGTATCGATGTTGTGATTGATGACATTAAAATGGAATCTTCGGAAAAAGATGATGTTGACGCACTAGACTGGAATGAAAAAACTACCTGAAATCATATTCAGTGCTTAGTTTGAAGTGAGTTCCCTAGAATTAAAGAATTTCTGGCTTTGGCCTTTAGAAGAGGCTTTAGTCACCCCTGCTTACTGGTATGTCCTACTGATTTTTATCTTTTTGATACTGACATTATGGTCATTGAGGAAACTGAAACGCGACTTAGTATCTGTTTTCTCCGATGATGATGGAAAAGTTCAAATTACCCCACATGCTCTACAAGAACTTGTCGAGACAAGTTGTGAAAACATAGACGGTATTTATTCTCCAAATTCTTCTATTCGAAAAAGAGTTGATGGAATACGTTTGGATGTACGATTAAAAGTCAGACCAGATTGTGATATCAAAAAAATTAGATCCACACTCAAGATGAAACTTGAAGAAATCATAGTTAAAAATCTAAATTTTGAAAATTTTTCGGGGGTCGACATTGTCATCAAAGGATTTAGCAATCCTGAGAAGACTTAGTTACATTTTTTTCTAAAGACTGGCTTGCAAATCTCTATACCCGCAAGCCTTCCTCCAAGGTCTACATTAAGTTCTTTCTCTTTTTTCGAGTAGAGTTGCAAATCAATCAATACTGTTCCAATCGGAGTCCTAGTACATGGGGAGTATCCACCAGAAAGTACACTACCTATTTCTGTATCTCCCTGAAAAACTTTCATTCCTGATCTTGGAATTCTCCGATCTCTTGCGGTGTAAAAAAGAACCTTCTTTTTAATGCCCGAGTTTATTTTTTCCAAAAGTGCACTTTTTCCAACGAATTCATCTTTATCAAAATCGATGGACCAATTCAAACCTGCTTGAATTGGAGAAATATCTCTGGAAAGCTCATTACCATACAACGGGAAGCCTGCTTCCAATCTTAAAGTATCTCTAGCGGCTAGTCCTGCCCAAGGCATCTCGAAAGCTTCAAATAGTAGATCCATCTCGGAAGCCACTTCGAAAAGTCGATTAACAGGACAATAAATCTCAAAACCATCTTCTCCGGTATAACCAGTTCTGGAAATAATAAACTGAGAATTTTTCCAGAGTATTTCGATAAACTCCATTTTTCTAATTTTTGAAACTTTTTCCCCAAAAAGTTCAGAAATTCGTTGCTCGCTTAAGGGACCTTGAATTGCAAGTTGGCCGTATTCATCAGATCGATCGATCAAATTGCAATCAAACCTATTCGAAAACTTATTCAAGTGATCAAAATCCTTCAATATATTGGATGCATTCACACATAGAAGAAAATTTTCATCTGACCTCTTGTAAGCGATTAAATCATCAACTGTGCCTCCATCTTCGTCACAAATTGTAGAATATAATGCACCGCCAGTAGCAACATTATCAATCTTTTGGGTCAGGATATAAGATAAAAAAGACTCTGCATTCCTACCGACTACTTCAATTTCTCCCATATGACTCACATCAAAAATACTAACTTTCTCTCTCGTTTTTAAATGTTCATCGATCGAGCTACCATAAGACATTGGCATATACCACCCTGCAAAAGGAGAAAATTTTGCTCCTTTCGATTCGTGAAAAGAATTTAATACTAGTTTCTTCATTGGTTCATTACATCTTACTTGCTTGCCTTAAGTCCGCAGCGACCTTTTATAATTTAATATGCTTGTAGGTTTTTTAAAAGACCAACGCTTCAAATCATAATGTCAATCGAACTCGTACTTGCGATTTCACTCACTATTGGCGTTTCAGCCATGTGTTCTACATTGGAAGCTATGATCCTGAGTGTAACCACAGCTGAGATTGAAAGTTTGAAATTATCTTCACCCAGAAAAGGGGCAATGCTCTCAAAGTTTAGACATGAACTAGAGGAGACTAGCTCTGCTATACTCAGCTTAAACACAATTGCCAATACCCTTGGAGCAACTCTCGTGGGAGGAATTGCAGAAAAGTCACTTGGAGGCGGAGGGAATAACCTACTTATATTTGCAATCGGAATGACAATAGGAATCCTTTTATTTTCTGAGATTTTGCCGAAGAATTTGGCTGTTTCTTACAGATCCGATTTTCTGGATAAACTTGTCTACCCTCTTTGGATGGTAAGAGTTTTAATGGCACCTTGCTCTAAAGTTTGTAAAGCAACTGTACAAGCAGTCGTGCCTTTGAAAGAAAAAAAGGATGAAAGTGATGAAGAAGAAATCATTCTTTTAGCTCAAAAGGGAGCGAAGGATGGAACCATCAGCAGAGAGGAAAAAGACTGGGTTACGAATGCATTAGCACTGGATAATGTAAAAGTTCGCGAAATTATGACTCCGAGAACAGTAATGTTTGCTTTGGATCAAGCATTTACCGTCGAACAAACCTTTAAAAAGAATCCCAACATTCCCTTCGCACGAATACCTATTTTTAAAGAAAGTATCGATCATGTAATTGGTATCATAAGAAGAAGGGATTTGCACAATTCTTTGGTTGAAGAAAATCAGAATTTGAAACTGAGTGAAATCGCTATGGACCCAACTTTCATTCCAGAAAATGTTTCCGCAGACAAAGCCCTCAGGCTACTACTCAATGAACACATTCAGTTGTGTATTGTTGTTGATGAGTTCGGTTCAGTAGTAGGAGTACTAGCAATGGAAGACATTATCGAAACTATTTTGGGACAGGAGATTTTCGAGCACGATGATGTAGCTGTAAATATGCGTGAACTAGCTAAAAGGAAGCACGGCGAAAGAATGCACGGTGACAAATCTACAATCGACTCTTGAATTCTATGTTCCTAAATGAAATATCTTCTTATTGGATTCATGATTTGAGCCCCTTCCTTTGGAAATTTCCCGGTGAATGGAGTAGCTGGGGTCCAGGTGGCATCAGATGGTATGGAATGGCCTATCTCATGGGTTTCATAACCGCTTACTTTCTACTTAAAAAATATTTTAATAAAGGAAGGAGTCCTTACGATAGTGAGCAAATTATGAACCTAATAACTTTCCTAGTAATTGGGGTACTTGTGGGCGGAAGAATTGGATATTTGATGCTTTATCAAATGGAGAAATTCCTTGAGGATCCGCTAATCCTACTACGAGTATGGGAGGGAGGAATGTCAAGCCACGGTGGATTTATCGGCGTTATGATCGCAACGATTTGGTATGCTAGGCTTTCTAAGCAACATATTTTCCCAATCGCTGATTTAATTGTATCGGTTGTACCACCTGGCCTTTTCTTTGGCAGGATTGCTAATTTTATAAATGGTGAACTTTGGGGAAAGAAAACAGACTTTACCCTCGGTGTTTTGTTTCCAAACGCACCTGATTTTGCACTTGGTATAGCCCGCCATCCGTCCCAACTCTACGCCGCAGTACTGGAGGGATTAGTCCCATTTTTGTATCTGCAATTTCGATTTTGGAAAACAGCAATAACTAGAGAAAGCCCTGGACAACTCTCGGGTGAATTTCTTCTGTTGTATTCTGTGTGTCGATTTGGCAATGAAATTTTCAGGGAACCGGACGCATCCTTAATATTATCTTTATCGAGAGGACAATTTTATTCTATATTCTTAGCTTTAGGTGGACTGGCAATCATTTGGCTCAGCAAAAGGAATTCAAAGAATTTTCCTTTTAATAAGTCGAATTTATAAACAATTGAAATGACAGATATTTTCAAACGTTAGTTATTTGGCTTTGACTTCCAACGGAAAACTCAAAGAAATCATTTATTAGAGTAAATCAATGATAGGAAATTTTTTCGGCTTTCTCTCCAACGATATTGGAATCGACTTAGGAACTGCTAACACCTTGGTTTTTGTTCGTGATCGTGGAATCGTCCTACGAGAGCCTAGCGTGGTTGCCCGTTACAAAACTAGCAAGAAAGTCTGTGCTGTTGGATCGGATGCAAAGCGGATGCTTGGTAGAACTCCCGGCACAATTGAAGCATTAAGGCCTATGAAAGATGGAGTAATCGCCGACTTTGAAATTTCAGAGGCTATGCTTCGATATTTCATTGAAAAGGTAGACAAAAGAAAATTGGTTCCACCTAGGGTAGTAATTGCAGTGCCTTCTGGCATCACTGCTGTAGAGAAAAGAGCGGTGAAGGATTCAGCTATTCGAGCTGGTGCCCGGGAGGTTCTTCTTCTTGGGGAACCGATGGCTGCTTCCATTGGAGCGGGACTTCCAATAGATGAAGAATATGCGAATATGATTGTTGATATTGGTGGTGGTACGACTGAAGTTGCGATTATTTCAATCTCTGGAGTTTCTTATCAAAGAAGCATTCGAGTGGGTGGAGATGAGCTCGATGAAGCCATAGTAGCCTACATGAAGAGATCTTACGGTCTTTTGATTGGTGAAAGAACCGCTGAAGAAATAAAATTCACAGTTGGTTCTGCTGCTCCATTGGATACCGGTGAAATCACTATGGATGTTAGGGGGAGAGATGCTACTGCTGGATTACCCAAGACTATTCATATAACTTCTCAAGAAATTCGTGAAGAAGCCTTAAAGGAAGTAGTCGGTCAGATTGTTGATTTGGTAAAAAATGCTTTAGATAGATGCCAACCTGAACATTCTGCCGATCTCATCGATCGCGGAATTGTTTTAGCCGGCGGGGGGGCTTTGATCAGAGGTCTTGATCAAGTAATCAGCGATGCAACCGGGCTTACGGTTATTCAAGCCGATGATCCTCTTTGCTGCGTAGCAAATGGGACTGGAAAATTTCTTAACCTGCTTGGGACACTTAGCCGAGAACAAGTTGACCGATTGGTTACTCAGTGAGTTAAAAACTTAAGTCAAACTGAGACAGAATTCAAAATACAATCCATTCTTTTTTTTAGTTCTCTTCTGCGTTTGCTGGTGGGGAGCACCTATGGTTTGGAAAATTGCAGTCCGCTCCAGTTTCTCAGAATTTCATGCACCCTTCTGGGATCTTTCTTCACGCATGAACGATCTAACTCATTATTGGGGTCACCTTAGCGACTCAAAGGAAACTCTCATAAAAAAAGGAAAGGAGTTTCAAAGAAGAAGCTACCACAATTCAAATTTGTTGGGTAATATTAATAATCTGTCTACCGAAGAGGAAAGATTAATAAGACTCAAGAACAGCATTCAAAGTTTGGAAGAGGAGGTAGGCTTAAGTTCCGGAATCTCTTACAAACCTTTAGTAACCAGAGTTTCTCGAAGAACCCTCCCTAGTTGGTGGCAAAGTTTTACTTTGAGAAAAGGTAGGACCTATGGTCTACAAAAAGGAATGGGAGTTGTTTTCCATAACGGTGTAGTTGGAAGAATCAGTTCTGTGGGTTCGATAATGAGTGATGTCGAATTATCAACTAATACCAACTTTCGAATCGTTGCTCATTTCGAAGGAGACGAACGCCCCGTTACTTTTCAGGGGAATGGAATATTACCGGGTGGATTCCCAAGTGGATTAGTTCTTGATGTGCCTCAGGATTTCGATGCTTCGCAAGAAAAGCCTCTCCGATTAATTACTTCTTCTTTAGGCGAAATGTTTCCTAGAGGAATCGAGCTTGGAAAAGTTTATGAATTAGAAGGGGGAGAAGATGGACTATTTCAGACAGGATTGGTGAAAATGAGCAAAGATTTGTGTAGTGTTCAGGAAGTCACCGTGCTTCTTCCGAACAAACTCGAATAATGAAATTAATTGCTAGTGCGATCCTAATTTTAGTTTTAAACTTTATTGTATTGCATCTTATTGGATTGGTAAATCATGCAATGAGCCCAATTGCTGTAATGATTTATTTACCTGCATTATTTTTTTTCCCATGTTTCATTCACCTGAATATCAAAGGATGTGTAATGGTGTTTACAGTTACTGGGTTCGCCCTGGATCATGTGTACAACACTGCAACAGGGTTCCATTTATTATGCCTAATTTGTTGCATAGTTTCATTAAGATTTGTTGCTTTAAAAGGCAAATTCGGAAAGTTTTCAAGGCCACACTTTTTGCAATTGATTGCAAATACCTTCATTTCCCTAGTTTTGTTTATTACACTTTATTTCTTTCCAATCAAAGGAGGTAGTTGGACGCTTATAAATTTTACAGTAGATTTAATTTTATCTAGTCTGATTTTTTTAATCTTATGCCCATGGTTTAACAAATTATGCACTCAATCATTGGATACAATGATTTCAACCATGAAAAACATGTCTGAATGAGTAAGATTATAGAGAAATTTCTTCCTGAAACCAGAAGGCTTAATTTATTTAGAATTTTATATTCATCTTTGTTTATCGCCATCTGTATCTTTTTAGTTTTTAGACAAGTTGTTCAAATTTCAGAATTTGAAACTAAAGAGAGAAAACAGGGGCAAAGAAGAATCATTCAACCTGGTCCTAGAGGTGATGTAATTGACCGAAATGGAGAACTTCTGATCGGAAACCGAGCAAGTTTTGCAGCAGTTCTACATATCGAGCAGTTGAAAGAGGAAATTTGGCAATCTAAAGTTAAATTAAGAAGATTAGCTTACGAAATAAGAAATGAGTTAAATCAACAAAATACTTTATCAATTAATCAATTAATTTCCAGATGCTACAAGGAAAAATTCGTTCGCCATCGAAAAATTTCCATTAATGGAAAAAAAATATCGAACATAGCTAATGATAAAACAGTAAAAATAATTCATGGAAAAACAAAACTAGGTATTCAATATAATTCCACGGGCAATTGGTCTTGTCTCCTACCTGTAATTGAAAATAGTTCAACTTTCAGCTTTGAAAACACCCTGAGAGAAATTGAAGTAAATGTTGCGGGTTTATTCCTCATAAATTTTGAACTTGATGAGCTAGGAGTTCCTAAAGAAAAAAATTTAGGTCCGCACATAAATGGAAATTGGTTTTCAAAAATGTTATCCAAGCTTGGTCAAGAAAGTTCCACATTCGATTTCTCAACCAGTGGATTCTCGCTGGATTGGGAATCTAGATTCTCCGTAGTTGAGAAATATCTTAATGTAGTAAATGAGGTAACACAAAGGACAAAAGAATTAACGATGCCTCAAATAAAGGATCATTGGAATCGCAGATTAATCCTGCCTCTGGAACTCGCCGATGCCTTATCGCCTGTCGAATATGCCGCTTTAATCGAAAATCTGCCAACGGATTACCCTGTTCAAGTTCAAGCAAAGTCAGTTAGACACTACCCACAAAAAACTCTTGCCGCTCATGTACTAGGTTATGTTGGAAGTGGATACGAACCGCGGGCAAATAATTTGTCAGGTTCTGATTTATCTACATTCGAGGTTAAGGGCCGAACCGGTAAAGCTGGCATCGAAAAAGAGTTTGATGAGATTCTCAGAGGAATCGATGGGGGAGATATTTGGCGAGTCAATCCGCTTGGTTACAGATTTGAAAGGATGGAAAAGAAAGCTTCTCAAAAAGGTCAAACTATACAACTGAGCATTGACCTAGAACTGCAAGAAATTGCTGAAAAGTCACTTTCTGAAATGGTTCAAAAAGTTGGATCCAAAAGAATTCTACCTGACAAGGATTGGCGTAGAACTATAGAACGAAGAACAAAAAAAGCTTTACAGGGTAATCGCGAAACGGAGGTTCGAGCCGATCTTTTAATTTCTGCTTTCGTTGACGCACCATTCCCTCTTAACGGCAAACAAGCATCTACAGTAGCTGGTTTTAAAGGAAATGAACAAGATGCGGATCGCCTCCTCGGACGATTATATGCAGAAGGAGTACTTTCAAAACCAGACGAAGAGAAAAATGAATATGTCCTAGCCCCTCCAATGCTACCACCCGCTGCAGCCGTATTACTAGACTTGGATTCTCAGGAAACATTAGTTTTAGCAAGCATGCCCAACTACAACTTGGAAAATCTAACTCCTTTTATCTCCCAGTCCTCATACGATAAAATACAGCGTAAGGAAGCCTGGCTCCCAAGAGCCTATCACCCGGGCTATGCTCCTGCCTCCCCTTTCAAACTGGTAACCGCTCTAGCAGGTGTTCGTAATCGAGTCCTTGAACCAGAAGAAAAACTTTTATGCGACGGAATCTACAGAGGTATGGAATGTCATGTATTCCCTGGAAAACATGGCGAACTCACCTTGAAGGATGCAATTGCACAAAGCTGCAATGTTTACTTCTTTAGATGTGCTGAAAAGATCGGGCACAATAAATTAATTGAAGAAGCAAAAAACCTTGGTTTTGACAAGAATCCCAGTCTTGAATTACCACAACTAAGAGATTCTCCAATTGTACCAGACCCTCAATGGAAAAAAAATACACTAGGAATTAAATGGAATCTGGAAGACACTTTTAACATTTCGATCGGACAGGGCGGTCTTAGACAAAGTCCACTTCAAATGGCATGTTTTGCTGCAAAACTTGGAAAAAAAGTCGCTTATTTTAAACCAAGTATTCTCAAGCAGAAGCAAAACCCTCTACCTTTCCCGCCTTCTATGGAGCTTAATTCTACCGGTTATAATGCAATCTTAGAAGGCATGCATCTTGCAACTACCAGAGGAACTGCAAGCAGGTGCAAAATAGAAGGCTTGGAGGTCGCTGGAAAAACCGGAACGGGACAATGGCGGAATCGAAACATGGAATTAAATTTGGCATGGTTCATCGGATTTGCTCCTCTGGAAAACCCCAAAGTTGCAATTGCGGTTTTGGTAGAAGGGGTCATACCTCAGGATCAAATTCAAGGAGGACTAACTGCAACCCCAATTGCAAGAGATATTTTGACCGCATACTTTTCGAAGTATAATAATCATAACTCTTCTTCAGCAAACTAATTGAAATTTTTAACTTAAAACTATCAACATGGTCGCCACACCTTCTACTATGCTAGCTTTGGGGACAAAAGCACCCAATTTTATTCTTTCAGATACTTTAACTGGAAAAAGTTTTGATTTCTCTAAAATCTCCAACTCTAAAGCACACCTAATTTGTTTCATTTGTAATCATTGTCCGTATGTAATTCACCTTCTGGATCATCTTTCGGAAAGATTTAATCAATGGCATGATCAAGGCATTAGCGTTCTTGCAATTTCTTCCAACGATGCAGTTAAATATCCTGCTGACGAACCGCTTAAAATGAAAGAATTGGCAGAGAATAGAAGCTTTCGTTTTCCGTATCTATACGACGAAGACCAATCGGTTGCCAAAAATTATCGGGCTGCTTGCACCCCGGATTTTTATCTGTTCGATAAAAATAAGAAGCTCTTCTATAGAGGTCAATATGATGGATCAAGACCTGGAAATTCAGAAGAAGTGAACGGGGAGGATTTGAATCAAGCAATGAATTTACTTTTGAATAATCAAAAAGCTCCTTCCAAACAAATTCCCAGCCTAGGTTGTAACATAAAATGGAAAATTGATAACGAACCTGATTATTTTGGAATCTGAATAGATTGTTAAATTGATTACTTCGTAGTCATCACATAAACCCCATCCCAATCGTCACCTGGAGGGTTGTCCTTCATTATTTGGCAGCGATCAATCAATATCATAGAAGGATTATCTTTTACGCCAGGTGTAACACCAGGCTTATTCGGTTCAAGATTCTTTGCTTTTTCAAACAAAGAGAGGGCACCATCCCAATCTTGCAACAAGTATTTATCAATCCCTTGCCGAAAACAATCCAGGCAATCCTGAGTTTCTTGGTCTAATTCAGACATAAAACCAGTGGGCTCAAACATGGCAACTGGTTGAGAACGACCTTTGACAACGATCTTATCCAAATAGCGAAATGCAATGTCGTCTTTAGTTTTCTCGGAATCGAGTTTCGTTTCTTCGGTAACCATGATATAAGCACCATATGCTTTTGCACCGCTTTCACAACGGGCGGCAAGATTCACCATATCTCCCATCATGGTATAATTAAATCGATCCAATGCACCCATATTTCCAACCGTTGCCGTGCCGGTGTTACAACCAATTCTAGTTTGCATTTGGGAAACCAATCCATGACACTTACCCCACTTTTCTTCCTCGTATTTCCATTTTTCTCTTAATTCGATTTGTTTTTGTTGCATCAAAATCGCAGTTTTAACTGACTGATAAGCGTGGTCTTTCATTGGTATCGGAGCACCGTACATCGCTACGATCGCATCTCCTATGTACTTGTCCAATGTCCCCCGCTCTTCCTGCAAAATATTTGTCATTGCAGTTAGGTATTCATTCATCAGGTCAACCAACCCAGTTGGTGTTAGCAATTCGGAAAAACTGGAAAATGATTGAACATCACTAAAAAAAGCAGTGATCGCGGTTTCCTCTCCTCCCAAACTTGGTTCTTCTCCAGATTCAACCATTTGTTCGACAAGATCTGAAGAAACATAACTGCCGAACATACCTTTGAGCTTACCTTTTGCTTTTTGCTCAATTACAACCATTGCTGCAAGTCCAATGAAAGATGTGCTTAAACCTGCACAAGTTGGTGCGGTGATTGGTAGCAAGAATTGTGTTTTAGAAAAAGTCAAAAAACCAAAAATGACATATCCAACTAACAACAAAATACCAGCAGCCTGCACAAGGCTCGCACGATTACCTTGATAAACCGAAAGTAAGCCCATTATTAAGCATACTAAAAGAGTAGCAAGATGATCCATCGACTTTGGTGGTCGACTGATGTACTTCCCAGTGGTCATGGTCTTGATCAAATTTCCATGTACGCTAACTTTCGGTACGCTAGCTTTATCAAATGGGGTTGGAGCCAAATCTTGAAAAGTTTTCTCTTCCGGTCCCAACAAAACAATACTGTCCTTGAAACACCCAAAGAATTCATTGATTCGTTTGAGCTCCTCTTTTTGTTCAAAAAGATTTTTGGAATTTATCCCAATGGCTTCTTCGACCTTTCTTTTTTGCGCCATTACACCTTGATTTTCTGGATCAGCCAAAAGAGCTGCATCCAACTTTCCCATTACCTCTGGACCATTGAGCATGGCGATCTTTTCTTCCAATTCTTGAATTTTAGCGAGGACTTGATCCTGAAATTTTGCGTTTTGAAGGACATCTCGCATTCCACACATCGGATTGGTCGATGATTTCAGACTTGGCGGAATAAAATAGTATGCAATTCCTTCAACAACCCTAGTAAGCTCATCAAAACTAGGTATTCTTTCATTCTTTCCTTTCAACCCCAGTAATAATCTCGAAATTTCCACCAATTCAGTTTCTAGCCCTAGTATCCTTAAATTTTCTGGCAGATCAGCATTATCATTCAATTGAAAGCCTTCTACTCGATCCAAGAAATTTTTGATAATAGTGGGAATCAATTTCAAATACCTTTCCAAATCATCTTCCACATAAGCCTTTTTGGCAGCTTTCATCAGGGTTCTTTCCTCTAGTGTCTCAGTCCATTTAGTAAACCAATTCACCTCTAGAAATTGTTTCTCTTCCAATTGGCAGTTTACTAAAGTTTCACCCTGTTTTGAAAGTATTTTGAAAGAACCATCATCACCAATCTCAACCGCATCATCTTCCAGTGCGTAGTATGCAAGTAGACTTTCAACTCCGAGAGCAAATATCTTACGATCCCTAAATAAGGGGACCTCGTTTGGTAGAGAATCAACCAATTCATTGGAAGCTTCTCCTTCCGGGGATGCATATACCAGTCTCAACTTATCTTTAGTTTCAACAAGTCTGGAAGCAGTCTTACCATTCAGTTTGTTTAATTTGATCTCAAACTCACTCATTTTTTCTCCCAATGAAACAAGAAGTTCCCTGTTGTTTGATAAATTTATGGCTTCTTTTGAAAGTTCCTTTAATAAAGTGGCTTCTTTCTTTTTAGACTGAAGCAAGCTTTCCTTGATTTTTGAGTTCGCTCTTGATCTTTGTTTTTCAGTTAATGAAAATTCTTCTTTCTTTTTGGAAAACTCAACTTCCTTAAGTAGCTTAACTCTTTGTTTTGACCTCAATTCAATTTGTGGGTTAATAAATTTCCCCATACTTGGATTAGCCTCAAGCGTATTTTGGAAATTTTGAATTTCTTGTTCCAACTTCTGAATTTTCTCTTCCATCACCACAAGCTCATCTTTAGCTAATGGTAGTGATATATTACTATCATCAAGATATTTTGCTAATATCAGATCCCTATTTTTAATTCTTGTTTCCAATTGAGGATTGATGACATTGGATAACACAGGATTTGCAGCGAGTGTATTCTTGAAATTTGAAATTTCCTCAGTCCATTGTTCGATCTTTTGTTGATTTAACTCCAATAAAGCAATTCCTTGACTTAGGTCAGCCTTTTGGGACTGCAAATCGGATACTTTCACTGAATTTCTTGATATGCTTGTCTCGAGTTTCGATTTGTTATCATCAAAAATTTCCATCTCAGCATTCAATTTCTCTATTTTATTGCGATTCTCCTTAGGTAATTCCAACTCTAATTTACTCCGCTTACCTCCTAACAGATTATAAGCATGTGCTTTTCCCATCGAGGGAAACCATAAAGGCACCCACCTTGGAATTTCATCCACTGCACGAAACGGAGGAACAGTAAATGAACCCATTCGACCGACATAATTATTATCCAAATAATTTACCAAGGGATAGGTTGGAGATTCTGGATAATGAAATTTTTTTGATTTTATCGAATCCTCCAATGAAAATCCGTCATAG
>JAYYRA010000040.1:0-83349 GCA_036127675.1 Verrucomicrobiota bacterium | reverse complement strand
AATGGAACGAGGACTATATTTTTGAGCATTTTAAAGTTTGAGTTTGGCAGAAGTAGCCAAGATTTTTTGGAGTGAAAATGAGGAGATTGTGATCGGCAGTAAAAAGTACACAAAATATCGATTCTTTCCACTCTCTAAATGCAGAATTGATCAATTATTATTTTACTGATGGATTCAAAATAATCCACCTGTGGATCTGATACAATTCCAAGATAAAGATGCTAACCCGCACTCAAATTTTTTTTCTCACCCTTTTCTTATGTGCCGTCAGCTTTTGTATGGGAGAAAAGGTTCTCTTTATTGGCAACAGCTACTCCGCCCAATGTTCCAAAACCATCTCGGGTCTCTTTAAAAGTGAATCTCCTGACTGGAGCCTTTCTTTTCATACCAGTGGAGGCAAGGATCTCGCCTTTCATTTGGCAGATCCTCAAGTCATTAAAAAAATAAATTCACAAAAATGGGACTTCGTCGTTCTTCAGGAACAAAGTCAAAAATCCGGACTGGATGGAGAATTTTCCAAAAGCTTCCATGAGTCGGTAGCCTCCTTTTCAAAAATCATACGCGAAGCCGGAGCCATTCCATCTCTCTACCTTACATGGGGAAGAAAAAATGGAGATAAAAGATATCCCGAAATTTATCCAAGCTATGAGGCTATGCAAAAAAAGATTTCTTCCGCCTACCTTTTGGCAGGAAAGAAAAACGATGCTCGCATCTTGCCGGTTGGTTTTGCCTACACCGAAGTCAAAAAAAAGAATCCAGAACTCTTCGCAAAACTTTACAGAAATGATGGGAGCCATCCAGCTTCCCATGGTGTTTATTTGGTATCCTGTGTATTTTGGGGCGGACTCACCCGAAAGGATCCAAGCACAATTAAATTTAACGGATCACTTTCAAAAGAAGATGCAAAATCCTTGCGTTCGGCATCGCAAATAGCTCTGCAAAATGTCAAAAAGAATTAGCGACGGTTCGGAGCAAATCCACCTACTCTTTGGTTGGGCGCCCCCCCACCACGTAATTTTAGTGGCTCTGCTTTGAAATACCGGGGAATCACCGGCCAGTTTTCTGTTAGGAAATAAGCATAGGTGCCATAGGGGAAATCCTTGGTAATGGTAAAGCGGCCATTACAAATATCCAAGTCGCCCGAACCCTCCACATATTCATAATCCTTACTGAAAGTACCATCATACTTACCACCTGGAGGATCAGGCCGGTCTCCTTTCTTTAATTGAAAACTACTCGACAGCTTTTTTATTCCGGCTTTAGAGTTCTCCGGATCTTTGTAACCATACAAGGCATAGATTGGATATCCATCCATTGCATATCCAATCAATGGTGAATGTTTCTTGGCTTTTACGCCCAGCTTTTTCAAAAAACCTGTGGGCAGACCGTGATAATGGTAAGACCCATTGGGTTGCACATGCCCATGATTCATATCCAAGCCCAATAATACCGAACCGCTCAGTGCCTCGTAATTCCAGTCCGCCCGTCGGTCGCCCATGTAAAATTCTGCTGTTCCCGGATCAAACAGCACGCCATTCAGAGCGATACCAAAAGGAGTATTTGGAGGCCCCCTATCCGAGTCGTTGTGCACAGGGATTGGTTCCCTCGCAGGCTTTGGATTGAGAGGCAGAGAAAATTTGAATTCCTGTTCGGTAATCTTATTAGGATTACGACCACTTGGGAAAGTTCCCACTTTGTGCTCCGGGATGGCATTCGATTCCACCAGACGTTCGGTCTTCGATTTTTTAAATTTCGCTTCCTGTTTGTATGGAAGCTTATCATCTGCCGGAATAAGATTTAGATTCCCTCTTTCGGTAATGGTATGTTTACGAACCGGAGGACGCCCCACCTGCCTTCGTTCCTGTGCCCATACAAAACTTTCAAATAGAAAGATTAATAATATGAGAGAGGAAAAGTTGGCTTTTAATTTCATAACATTATTAACGGCAGCAAATCAAAAAAGTTTCATTCTACAGTCCAAATTCGGAAAGCTTAATTTTTTGGAAAACCATATCCGCAACTGATGACTCGTAGAGTATGCCAAGAGTTCGATCATCCACCATTGCCAGTGAACTGTATGCCCCACCTTTTTGGTCGAGCAAGATCGACTTGGACCAGGTCTTCCCCTGATCCAGACTCATGCGGACGGTCATTTTTTCCCTTTTATATTTACTATTCGGATTGGAGAAGAAAAGCACCCGGCGACCATCCTTAAAATCATGGGAAATCAGACTGGCCATGCAGACCGGTTCGGGAAGGGCTCCATGATCCGATGAATGAACCTTCCAAGTCTTGCCCATGTCCTTGGTTACACTTACCGCACGGCCATTGGTTTTTGATTTATCTTTCCGGTTTCGGTTGTCCCTTATATTTAACATCAATGATCCATCCTTGAGCTCAGCCACTGAACACTCCGTGGTGTTATCGCGGGCAGGACTCGACAGGGTCCAGCTTTTCCCATGATCCTTACTCCACATGAAATTAGAAAATGGGAGTCCGGTTGCATCCCTTCCCTGGGTGGGCATTACCAGAGTACCATCCATCAAATTGATCCCATTCCCTGGTGCGGGAGCAAACAGGCACCACTTTGGATTCTTCAGTCTTTTGGTCCAGTTTTCCGGTTTACTCCAGGTTAGCCCATCATCCTTCGACCGCACCATCATGAACTGGGAAGATTTATGAATTGAATGACCCGGCTCAGATCCTTTCCCCGCCCACTGATGAGTCCCTGGCTTGCCATGTGTCCATACCGCAGAGACCATAATCTCGCCGGTTTTGCGATCGACCAAAATATTCGGATCTGAGCATCCATTCTGATCCTCGGGTAGTCCGCCAAATTCTTTCATATCCATGATGGGGACTGGGCTTGCCCAGGTCTCCCCGCCATCTGTCGATCGAGATAGTCCGATATCCATATGCCCCTGCAAATCCCTGCGACTGTTGTATCTCATATCATAGACCGCTAGTAGTGTGCCTTTATTTGTGGTAACCATGGCCGGAATTCGGAAGGTATGACAGCTAAACTGTCCTTGCTTATGGATTATGATTACTCTTCGTTCGACCGCATTAACAAAGTAATAACTTAGAAGGAATAAAAGTAAGGGAAACATTTTACTCATTCGTGTATTCAAAGAAATATTAGCTTGGTTGCTCAAGGCTTTTTCGGGTGAATGAAATCAAAACAGTGCATTTTCTGTGTCCAAAATTTTAAACTTTTTGATATTTAATATATAGTTTATATTTCAAAACATGACTTCCAAAATAGACCCAAAATACAATGTTCCCGGACTGGACAGAGCTCTGTCGATCATCGAATTGCTCAATAACAACCCAGCCGGACTTTCGGTCAATGAAATCTCCCACTCACTGAAGTATCCACTTAATAGTGTCTACCGGATAATGATGACCCTTGAACGCAGGCATTATGTGCGAAAACAATCCGGTGGCTCGGTTTTTGTACTTTCAGATAAATTCCTGAAACTGGCCACGCCCGTTGCCGGTGAGCCTGCCTTTGTGGAAACTGCCATGCCATTTATGCGTGAATTACGAGACATAACTCAAGAAACTGTACTCGCAGGCGTATTGGTAGGCAATGAAGGAGTTGTATTGGAACAATGCGAAGGTTTGCACCCTTTCAGCTTCAGAATATCAACCGGGTTGCGTTTCTCCCTACACACGGCGGCTCCTGGTAAACTTTTTCTAGCACATCTGGAACCGAAGAAAAGGAACAAGATAATTAATTCCCTGAAATTGAAAAAATTAACCTCCAATACGATCATTACCAAAGAAGATTTAGAAAGAGAAGTACTGCTTGCTGCCCAAAATGGGTTTGCCGTTGATTACGAGGAGGAATTTAAGGGACAAGTCTGTGTAGGTGCCCCCGTGCTTGGCAAAAATGCCAGACTTGTCGGGTCCGTTTGGTTAGTCGCACCCACGAGCCGGTTACCCAAGAAAAACATTCAAGAAACTGCTCAAAAGGTAATGGCGGCAGCGGACAAAATTTCTCAAGCTTTAGGAAATCAATTCCGTAAGGTTGCTTAACTTGTAAATAAAAAGCCCAATACTAGAATAATACTATTAAATGAGCGCCCCCATAAAAAGTCTTCGTCATCTAAGCGTATTGATCTTTTCAGTGGTTGTGGTTTGTTCCTTGCAAGCGGATATTGGTCTTTGGAAAAATGAAATCAAACCGCTGCTGGAACAAAACTGTTGGAAATGTCACGGGGCGGAGAAAGTGCGTGCAGAATTAGTTCTTACTACCAGGGAAGGCGTACTCAAAGGGGGAGAAGTAGGTCCGGCCGTTAATTTGGAAGATCCGGCGAGCAGCCTGATGCTACAAATGGTTTCGTATAAGGATGATGATCATCAAATGCCTCCGATCGGAAAACTGCCTCAGGCAAAGATTGATCTGCTAGCCAAGTGGATCGAGGTCGGCTTGCCTTTTCCTAAAGAAGATGAAATTGAGCCCAAAAATGTCCACAGTCATGTAAGTACCACGGAGGTTAATGAAATAACTAAATCTCATTGGGCTTTTAAACCGCCCGTCGATCATGATGTTCCTCCAGGAAAAGATGGAGAGCAACCGATTGATCGTTTTATTCGCCAAAAACTGGAAAAAGAAAACCTACCGCTCAACCCGCTTGCTTCAGACCATGAAATTCTGCGAAGAGTAAGTTATGACTTAGTCGGCCTTCCACCATCCATTAAATTGGTCGATGAATATTTGAACGATAAGGCTCCTGATAAATTTGAAAAACTCGTAGAATCATTACTAGCCTCACCGCACTATGGAGAAAAATGGGGGAGACATTGGCTAGACCTAGTTAGGTTTGCAGAAACGAACGGTTATGAAAGGGACGGTGACAAACCACAGGCCTGGAGATACCGGGATTATGTGATAAAGTCGTTCAATCAGAATAAACCCTATGACCAGTTTATCCTAGAGCAACTTGCAGGGGATGAAATTGAAAACCCAAGTGCCGCAGCAATTACCGCAACCGGATTCCACAGGCTTGGAATTTGGGACGATGAACCGGCTGACCGGGTTCTCGCCCGTTATGATTACTTAGATGATATTGTTCGGACAACCACCGAAGTCTTCCTTGGTATGACCGTCGGCTGTGCTAGGTGCCACGATCATAAAATTGATCCGATCCCCACAAAAGATTATTATTCCATGTTAGCGTTTTTTGCGAACATCACACCGCATGGCAAGCGGGAAGAAAATTTAGTTGAAGTCAAAGATTCAATTGGGAACATCACTTACCAGAATGAAATCGAGGTATGGAACAGACAAAGAAATCATTTGCAAAGTCACATCGTTGATTTTGAGGAAAAATTTCTCGCTAAATATGATAATGATCCATTAATCCCTAAGTCTGAAAAGGTCAGATCTAAACCAGTTATTCTCCTTCCAGACGCCCGAAGCAAAAAAAGGCAATGGAATTATTTGGAAAGAAAACCTACACCGGATTGGATAGAAGTTGGCTTTGATGATAAAAATTGGAAAATCGGGATGGGGGGGTTTGGATCAAATGGTTCGCTGGTTGGCACCAAGTGGGGAACATCTGATATCTGGCTGAGAACCACCTTCCGCCTCGCGGCAATTCCCAAAACATTGCGCATGAATCTTCGTCATGATGAAGACGTGGAAGTATATCTAAACGGCAAGCTTGTCTTCCAAAATACCGGTCATGTTTCAAAATACCAGACTCATGATATTACCCGCGAAAGTGCTGATGTTCTTCAAACCGGTAAAAATGTCATTGCCGTGCACTGCAAACAAACAGTGGGCGGACAATTCATCGATCTGGGGCTTGAGTGTTTTGAGGAATCAGTTGATCTTGTTGGCCTCATACGCAAACATGCCACCAAGTTGATGGGGGATAGCCTCCACAAGCAATATAAAAACAGAGTTCGAGAACTCGAGAGGCATTTGCCGACAAAACCCAAGTCTGATTATTACAAAGCTCTCTCGGTCTCGGAAAAGGGTGAACAGGTGACCAAAATTCTTCGTCGCGGAAATCCCGCACTCGAAGGTGAGGAAGTTTTCCCAGCTTTCCCGGCTGTGCTCAGCCCACCCGAGCCAGTCATTCAAAAACTTGCAAAATCTTCCGGAAGAAGAACAGCCCTGGCCAAATGGATTGGATCCAAGGATAATCCGATATCCGCCCGCGTCATGGTCAATCGAATTTGGCAATATCATTTTGGAAGAGGGATTGTTCGCTCTTCTAGTGATTTTGGATATCAGGGAGATAAACCCACTCATCCAGAGCTTCTGGATTGGCTTGCCATTCGATTCATGGATTCAGGTTGGGATATCAAAGCAATGCATCGTTTAATCATGAATTCAGATGCTTACAAAAGATCCTCCAAGCCAAATGATCTAGCTCTCGAACAGGATCCGTTAAACCACATGTTTTGGCGCTATGACATGAGAAGATTGACTTCAGAAGAAGTGAGGGACTCAGTGCTAAATGCCTGTGGTACCATTAACCTAGAAATGGGTGGAAAAAGCGTGACCCCGCCCGTACCTGACATCGTTCTTGCTGGATCATCCATTAAAGGGAAGGGCTGGGGTCCCTGCACTCCCGAACAAGCCAATCGTAGAAGTGTCTATGTAAAGGTAATGCGTTCCATGCAAATGCCTTTGCTGATCAACCACGACATGGCGGATACTGACTCCACTTGTCCAGTCCGATTTAACACTACGGTTCCCACTCAGGCTTTAAATATGCTAAACGGAAAGTTTATGAATGACTCGGCCAAATCATTTGCCGATCGACTGAGAAAAGAAGTTGGAAAAGACCCGATCAAACAAGTTGAGCACGCATTGAAGCTTGTTTTTTCCCGCAACCCCAAAACAAATGAAATTGATACCGGTGTTGAGATGATAAAAAACATGAAGAAAAAATTTAATCTTTCGGCTGAGGAAGCATTGGATCGCTTTGCATTGTTAGCTTTAAACCTGAATGAATTTGTTTATCTCGATTAATTATGAACGAAAAACCTGAAAACACATTCTGTAACCGTACACACCGAAGAGAGTTCATCAAGGACATCGGAGGCGGATTTGCCGCACTTGGTCTGACGGGCATGCTCGCACAGGACGGATTCTTTGCGAACAAGGCAATGGCGAGTAGTGCATCATCCTACATAAATCCGCTTGCTCCGAAAAACTCGGTTTTCCCTGGGAAAGCAAAGTCAGTAATCTTTCTCTTCATGTATGGTGGACCCAGCCAAGTGGACACATTTGATTACAAACCCGACCTCTATCCATTGGATGGAAAAACCATTAAAGTAAAAACTTTTGGACGCGGAGGAAAGAGAAACGAAAGCCGGGTGGTTGGCCCAAAGTGGAAATTCAAGCCCTATGGAGAATGTGGCAAATATGTATCCGACCTCTTTCCCCATGTCGGTTCATGCGTAGACGATATTGCTTTCCTTCACTCAATGAAAGCCGAGTCTCCAATTCACGGATCCGCAATGCTGATGATGAACGCGGGCAACCTTCTTTCAGGGCACCCATCGCTGGGCTCCTGGGTTAACTACGGACTTGGCAGCGTGAATGAAAATCTGCCAGGCTATGTTGTGATGCTCGACAAAACTGGCGGTCCAATCAGTGGTGCAAAAAATTGGTCGAGTGGATACATGCCAGCAAGTTACCAAGGAACAGTTTTGCGCTCACAAGGATCCCCCATCTTGGACCTAGAGAATTCTCACGGCATACCACGCCTCCAACAACGCACTATGTTGGATCACCTGAGAACCATGAACGAAGGCCACCTCTCTGAACGATACGATAATACCAACCTAGCGGCCCGGGTAGCATCGTACGAACTTGCCTATAAAATGCAGGCTTCTGCTCCGGAGGCAGTTGATGTGGATAAAGAACCAGCTTATATCAAAGACTTATACGGTATGGACGGAACCAATACTGAAGACTTTGGTCGTAAATGCTTACTTGCAAGAAGACTGGTTGAGCGTGGAGTACGCTTCATTCAAATTTATTCTGGCGGCCATCATAATGACAATAATTGGGATGCCCATGGCGACTTGGTCAAAAACCATTCCTTCCATGCGGGAAATACGGATAAACCGATTGCCGGTTTGCTTAAGGATTTAAAACAACGCGGGCTTCTAGATGAAACTCTGGTAGTTTGGGGCGGTGAATTTGGTCGCCAACCCACGGCTGAATACAGAGAAGGAACTGGACGCGATCACAACTCATGGGGATTCACCATGTGGATGGCAGGAGGTGGCATTAAAGGGGGGGTAAGCATCGGAGAAACCGACGAACTAGGTAGCCAAGCGGTAAAGGATCGATTTCATGTTCGTCGTCTGCATGCGACTATTTTAAATCAACTTGGATTAGACCCGAACAATCTTTCCTACTTCCATGGAGGACTTGATAAGAGCCTAGTTGGAGTCGAGGGAGCTGAACCAATTCACCAGATCATTGCCTGACAACTAACTATTCACTTCCTCAAGCTGAATAAATATAGGCAAATAGCAAAACATTACTGCCACGGACAGTGTGGTGAAAAGGTCCTGATAATAAGGCATTAGAAAAATTCCTATTAATGATAGGCTTTCTGCCATAACAACGCCTATTATATAGGTTTGTATCTTGTTTTTTATTTTGGGAAGTATCAGTACCCGACAAACTAAACTACCGAGAACCATACTTATAGAGAGAAAAAACGGTGCCGTTAGCAATGGTTCTTCTTTAGGATTTTCGACGCCTAAGAGAAATCGATAGCAAATAACTGAAGAGACTAATATTAACCAAATAATCCAATAACCTAATTTATTTGAATTCATCGATGACTTAGTGAATTTTCTTAATTTTTGGCAATATTTATATGATTGATGTAAGATCGTTAATGCTTCGTTGCGATTAAAGAAAGGAAAGTCTATTTTGTTTCTACTTTGAGCAATACTAAAGCACTTTTACTGGATCAATTATTTGATAATTGGGATTTGGGTGAAATACCAAAATTTCGAACCGAACAGGTGAGAAACTGGATATTCGAAAAAGGAGTTCTAGAATGGGAAAAAATGTCTAACCTTCCACAGTCTCTGAGAACAGATCTAAGTAACCGGTTTGACTTGACTCCAATGAAACAAATCCAGGTCCAAGGCTCTTCAGATAGTACCCAGAAATTTCTTTGGAGCTTGAGAGATCATCAGTTCATTGAAAGCGTACTCATTCCAGCAACCCTTGGCACTAAGGGGGTAAGGGCAAAAAGGCTTACTTTATGCATTTCGACACAAGTAGGCTGTGCTCTAGGTTGTAAGTTTTGCGCCAGCGGGCTAGATGGATTAAAGAGAAACCTGAGTACAGGAGAAATCATTGGGCAAATTATTCTGGCAAAACAGAAGGCAGAGCGAAGGATTGATAATTTAGTATTTATGGGCATGGGCGAACCATTGGCTAACCTACCCGCACTACTTCCCGCACTGGACACTATTCTTTCTCCGCAGGGCTTGGGTATTGGAGCGAGACATATTACCCTTTCTACAAGTGGACTCGTACCCAAAATATTGGAACTTGCCAATTATCCTGCTCAGATACGATTAGCTATTTCTCTCCATGGAGGAGATGATGATACTCGGAGCAAAATTATGCCAATTAACGAAAGATATCCAATGGCTGAACTTCTTGGTGCTTGCGAGAAATTCATTGAACAGAGAAAAAAGATGATCACACTCGAATACATTTTAATCAAAGGTATTAATGATGACCTTAAGCAGGCTGAGCTTCTAGCAGAGCACGCTCAAAGACTGAATGCTAAGGTAAACTTAATTCCCTACAATCGGGTAGACGGACTCGATTGGGAAAGGCCGGGCAAAGAGCAAATCAATGCTTTCTATAAAACCGTTGAAAGAGAAAAGGCTCCCAGAGTTACTCTTCGCATGGAAAAAGGGCACGATATTGACGCAGCCTGTGGACAACTTCGTCTTAAAGAACAGAGCAAACAAGCTTAAAAGGATTCAGGCTCATTTTAATCGATGATATCTGCATTTCATTATTAAAAATATATTCGAGAAGAAACTAATCCTGCTATCTACTTTGACTTTGGGGACCTAGACCTTATCGCCTCGGCTTCATCTTCGCTTACCCACATGTGAATATGTGACTTTTCGACCGTTAAGACATAATTACGATTCAATGAAAAACCATAGGTCTTAAACATAAGCTGATTATTTTCGTTTAATTTCTTCTGCAAATTTTCTAGTTGGCTTTGAAGCTTAGCTTTCTCTTGTTTCTCACTGGTAGAGTTAATTTTCGTAAGAATTTGAGCGGCTAGAGCCCTTTGCTGCTGCACCAATTGGACATTTTTTTGAAACTCCTTATTTGCATCTATGGTGTTGAGCGAAGCGACTTTGACTAATTGCAAATTATTTTTGGATGCAGATGCTTCTTCTTGAGCGTATCCACCGGTTACCCAAAATAGGAATATCGAAAAGAGTTTTAAAGCAGTTAAAATTTTCATTTCAATTTAATAACTGGTGGCATCTTTAAATTCAAACTCAATTAGCCGGTTTACCATCTCTTCAGTTTAAGATTTCGAAATTCACCACTTGTAGCATAAGTTGTGATACCAAGCGGAACGGACATCTCAATTTCCCCAAATCGCATGCTGACCTTTCGATCGGCAACCTCGCAATCAATTACTTTTTTTTCATCCAACCAAACAATTAGCTCTTCCTCAGAAACCCTGAGTTTTATAGCATACCACTTTTTATCCTCAAATATGAAGGCATCGCCAGTTTCATTTTCAGATGCATCGAAATCATCAATGCTGGAAATGCCAATGAGCGAACCACCCCACCCTCCAAGTACCAAAGTGGCATGTGAATCCTTGTAAGGAAATGTTAAGCCACAAAAAAAGTCATTTCCCATCGTTCTTCTAGCTTCAAGGGTGATTTCGTAATTCACTTTGGGAATTGGCTGACCCTTCCAGTGGATACCAGAGAGTTCAGCTCCCATCTCCATTACCAGAACGCCCTTCTTGCCCACTTTAATTTCACCCTTTCCCGCATAGTCGGTTATTTCCCAATTCTTCAAACTTTTACCGTCAAAAAGAATGATTTCTGCAGCAGACTTTTTTTCACAAGCATTACATTCGATGGCTTGAAAATTTTGCAATATTACAAAAAAAGAAAATGAAAAGATTTTTGCTAAATAAAATTTCATACCAACCAAACCTTCAACGAAGCTATAATTTCTGCAACCACCAAATCGATCTTTGGCCTAATATTAATTTCGAATCCATTCTCTCCATTTTCCAAGGACTCCAAAGTATTAAACTGATCTTTCAATAACATTGGATTAAAAAAATGATCTTCTCGTTCTCTTAATCGTTTCTCGATCAAATCAAAAGATCCGGATAAATGAACAAACAAGGTGCGGTTTGAATGATTCGTCAGGATTTTGCGATAAGATTTCTTTAGAGAAGAACAACTAATAAGCAGATCCGACTGGGTATTTTGGATTATTTCCGTAAGGCTAATCAACCAAGGAATTCGATCTTGATCTGATAACGGCAACCCGGCATTCATTTTTTTTTTATTTTTGTCGGAGTGAAAATGATCTCCCTCCAAAAATGGGATATCTAATTTTGAAGAGACCTGTTTTCCAATGGTTGATTTACCGGAGCCGGATACTCCCATCAAAATAATAATGCAGGGTGATGTTTTAATCAAAAAAGTTAACAGGGGCGCTCGATCACTTCGATTTCATAGCCTTCCGGAGCATCGACAAAGGCAAAGATTGAACCAGAAGAGCTTTTGGTCGGACCATCACTGAATTGGTACCCCACTGATTCCAAATGTTTTTGAAATTCTTCCATGCTTTCTACTTGAAATGCCAAGTGCATCAGGTCTTCTTGTACTTCCACTGGTCCAGATCCAGGAAAATAAGTAATTTCTATCTCCTCATCGCTATTGGGTACAGATAGGAAAGCAAGCTGGGAGCCTCTTGGAGACTCGTGTCTCCGAGTAACTGAAAGTCCAAATACAGTCTTGTAAAATTCCAGCGTGGACTCCAAATCGCTGACTCGCATCCGTGTGTGCAAAAATTTACTAACTACACTGCTCATTCGTGAAAAAAATGACAATAATTCCTGGGAACTACTGGAAGGAAAAAGTTACTTTTTCTACACCGGCTGAAGAACAGGCATTCAATACACTTATAGAAGCCTGATGCAAAGCAAGGGTCGAAGATTCAATCTGTACTTTCAATTCGGCTTCTTCTTTGCTTTTTATTCCGTCATTGATCAATTGATCACGCATACCTTTTTGGGTCTTCAAGTTGGCTACCAGATCGGGCATCTCCAAGTCCATTCCATCTTCTATCTCTGATCCATTTAAATAAACCTGTCCTTCTTCGCCGATTCGGACATTTAGCATTTCCATTGGTGTAACATCACTACTTTTGGGTTTACCAGGTAGTTGAATCGACAATTCAGCTTCCGGTTGTTTTAGCATGGTGGTAACCATAAAGTAGATCAACAAAAGGAAGGTAACATCAATCATTGGAGTTAAATCAACTTCATCGATGTCATCCAAAATTTTCTTAAGTGCATTCATGAATTTGACTTAACCTGCAACTTGCCAAGTACCGAATATGATATCACTCTGCCCGGCATTTCCAATCTCCTTCATTACATCCTGGACCACGGAATGTTGTACCTCTGGATGGACACGCAAGAACACCTTCCAGTCTGGGTTCTTTTTAACCACGAAAGATATTTGAGTAATATCAATTTCCGCTTCTCCCCAGTAAAACTTTTGCCCTTCCGGGGTTTCATCAATGCTGATGATCGTACGAGAAGGAGGATTTTCCTTTACTTGGGAATTACTGGCAACAGCCATCTTGGCAAGCTCAACATATTGTTCGGACATTTGTTGGGCAACAACCATGAAGAAAACAATTAAGAGGAAGACGACATCGATCATCGGAGTCAAATCCGGTGAGTCGTTGGTATCAGGTGCCTTGTACTTGGCCATTTAACTTTTCAATCCGCTTATGGAAACTTGGGTAATGAAATTATGGTGATGGAGGTAGATTTGGAGATGGAGGCAAGTCCGGGGAAGGTGGAATTCCTTCAGCGGGAGCTTCAGCAACTTGCTCCTCTTCGTAATATTCTTCTTCCTCTTCACCATCCTCATCAAATCCTCCGCGTGCAGCTCGCACTAAAGTAAATACCATCTCACCAGCTACTTGATTAACTTCGGCAACAATGTTTCCGAACTTGGTTTTGTAAATGAAGTAAGCTATCAGGGTGGGAATCGCTACCACCAGTCCGGCGGCTGTTGTCCATAGAGCACTACCGATATTGCCTGCCATTGCCTTGCTTGATTCTCCTCCCATTCCAGACTCAGTCAAGACATTGAAGGCACCGATCATACCAGTTACCGTTCCCAACAGTCCAATCATTGGTGCAATGGAACCAATCGTATTAAGCATATTAATCCAAGTGAATGGTTTTGAAAGTGCAATACCTGAAGACTCTTCCAGTCCCTTCTCAATTTGTTCTATGTCTAGTTCATCATCCTGTATTCGACTCAACCCGCCTTTCAGCACAGAAGTAACAGGAAGTTTGTATTGATCACACAAGGATAGAGCCCCCTGGATATTTAGATTCTGCACTTCCTGCATGATTGGTGCAACCACATCGTCCTTGATAAATGCCTTCTTACGGATGGCAATACCGTTAAAAATAATCAAGGTGAAACCACCAACAACCAGAATGATGAACGGGTACAAGAAAATCCCCAAAGAATCGATCATTTGTTCACCGAAACTTTTGGTTTGAGCTTGTGCTTCGGAAACCAGCATTTCCGGGTACAAAACGGTAAATGATAACGCTAGGACAAATAGTAAACGAGTTATTCCAAATTTCATAATTTAATTTTTAAGCGGTTATTTAGAAACGATTTTGAGATTGGGTCAATGCAGGATTACAAAGCGTCCATCCTCTTGCGGCTGGTCTTTTCCCAATTCGAACCTGGAAAAAAGCGGTTTACCTGTTCATAAACATTTTTGGCGGCCTCGACCTGATCAAGTTTTTCGTAAGCGTCCCCCGCCATCAACAGAGATTCAGGCAGCCAATCCAACCCAACTCTAGCGGAAATGATTCCTTCCGTAACTTCTTCTACCGACTTGCGATAATTTTCTGCTGCACCTGCAGTATTACCACTGAGCTCATCCCGCCTCGCGTACTGAACCCGGATCAATGCTCTGACTAGTTTGTAAAGCGAGTATTCATTCGATTGCCTTGGCGGTGGATTTTCATCTAGAGATTCCAACCCTTTCGCTGCGGCATTGAAGTATTGAGATGCGTACGGGGCATATCTCTTGTCCCTAGCAGCATAGGCGGCATAAAGTTCGTAATTCTTGATGTAACAGTAAACCGGCCAAATTTTCAAAATTGTCTTAAACGGACTATTGGCAGACTTTTGAACAATTGGGCCTAATCTTGCATACTCGTCCAGAGCTTCCTTGTAGAGTCTTTGTTTCCGGAGAGAATTTGCTAGTCTGAGGTATGACTCGTGATCTCCGCTATCGTCTCTGATACTTACTCTTTTAAGAAGGGCCAACGATACTTTAGCCGATTTTGGGTTAGCACGAATCATTTTACCCGCTAGATCCAAGGCCGCATCCGAAAATTCGCGATAGCCAAAACCATCCAGTTGACCCAAATTTAGACGGGATAAAATGTAGAAAGCCTCGGAGTACTGTTCGGATTCAATTAGTGCCCTGACATAAGTAAGGCACATGCTGTGTATGGGCACACGAACGAAATTATCAGGTGGAATGGTAAGGAAAAGCATTAGCTTGTAAATAGTCGGACGAACTGCATCGATAACTGGCTTATCATAATTTTCGTTGTATAGATAAGCCATCAGCTTTCCTATGCTTACTTTATCCCTTTTCTGGACTCTTGCTGCGGCAAGTTGCTTTTCGTTCAGCAATGGATTCTGGACCGTTTGCATAACCCCCGTGTACTCAAAGCCTCTAATATTCTGTTTATCGAGTCCCCTTAACTCTAGCTCCATACCAAGAAACTTTCCTTCCATTTTGAGGGCCATGTAGATAATTCCCTTGGAAGGATCCACTCCCCTCAAGGTGATTTCCTTGGGGTTGACCCCACTAACATAATGAACTTTTCCCGGAATTGGACCAGCATACTTTTTAAAAAAGTCTTCTTGCTGCCCATGGACAAAAGAAAGGAAACAGGACAATAAGAACAATGGTGCTAAAATTAGGTTAAGAATCTTCATTTCAAGAACTTTCTTTGCCAGTTGTTATATTGCTTTTCAATCGCGCTGACTTTGTCCGACGCACCTGCTTGTTCATAACAAGTGATAGCTTTCTCGTAACACTTTGGGGCCCACTTCAAGGAGCCCGGAAAATTCAGCGTCGATTCAAGATACAAGAAAGCTGCAGCCGAGTAGTCTTTCTGGGCCCGCTTACACTCCCCCATCATGAAAGCACATTCGGCACGCAGGTCTAAACTTGCATCAGAATCCCCACGAACTTCCTTGAATGATTCAATCGCCTTATCCAAGAAACTGGATTCCTTCGTCGATTGGGCAACTTCGTAAAGTGAGGCACCCAAGCGCATCCTGGCTTGATTCGCTAATTTATGCCAAGATGAATTTGTTAGAGCATTTTCATAGCTAACTGCGGCACTTTGATAATCATTATTTTTCTCGTTGGCCTGTCCCAAAATAAAATTTGCATCGAACAGAAAATCTCCACCTGTATCCCCATAAACC
Organism: Verrucomicrobiota bacterium; assembly: GCA_036127675.1. Classification (GTDB taxonomy): domain Bacteria; phylum Verrucomicrobiota; class Verrucomicrobiia; order Opitutales; family Seribacteraceae; genus Seribacter. The sequence goes on along the minus strand of JAYYRA010000040.1, from coordinate 67,557 downwards.
TCTAGCAAACGATTCATTGCTGTAATGGCATCATCGGTGGAGTTTTGAGCTAACATAATTTTGGCCATCCAAACAAGAGAACCTGGACTTGCAGCCGGAAAATCTCTGGTTTCCGGATTGTAATTGCCTCCCGCATTAGAACCAACTGATGCAAGGGCAGCCCGCATTCTCAATTCCAAGGTTTTTTGACTCCCATCTATTGCTTGAGTAAGTAAGTCGGCAAAAGCCTTAGTAGGTGATAGTTCAACAGGGAAGGAAGATTTGAGCTTTTGGAATTTGTTAAAGTAGCCCTTAAATTTTGCAGTGTATTTGGGATTTACATAAATCGCACCACGAAGTTTTGCTACTTCTCGATAAATGGACTGATCCATACCTTTATATTCGGTAGAGAGATATGGAAGCAACTTATTGCGATCCTTAAGAATATCTTCGACCGTTCCAGAAATTATTTCCTCAATTCCTTTTCGATTGCGGTAGGTGAATGAGACGGTTTCGCCAGGATTTTGAATCTTTTCCAGCAATTGAAATGTTTTACCGTACAAAGTCTCGTATTCGAGGTACTTTTGGGAGTACTTGATCAAGATCCCATCTACACCGACTTTCATTGGATCGTTACCATATTTACGAATGTCTTCAAAATACATGTTCAGCATTTCGGAGGGCCTACCCTGTTTCTCGCAAGCAAAGCCAATCTTCTGGGTCGCTTCGGAAATTCTGGCTCCCTCCGTAGAGGCATATTTCTCATTATATTCCCGATAAAGGGATTCCAATTCGGAGTATGAATACATTACAGCCATATCTGCAATCTCACTGAAATCCATCGATTTATCTCCATTCAAATCATACTCTGAAAATGATTTGGCCCCTTCTAATCCAATTGAAGAAAATTCTCCCTGACTCAGAACATCATCCTTATTTTTATCAAATTCGAAGCAGTGGTTTATCAAACCATCTGGATTCTCAGCAGCAGATTCCAACACGCCACCTTCATTAAAAGTGGAATCGGAAAGTAGTCCGATATCCTTGGTAGATTCCCGAACTAACGCATAATTTTTCCGAGCTTCAGAAATTTGTTCAAAGGTTGGAAGTTCTTCTGGGTCCAATCGACTCATTACCAAATCCGCCAAGCTCAAATAGGAAGCGGCAACATTTTTATCTTCGGGAAACTCACGGATAAATTGCTTGAATAATCTTTCGGCATTTACAATATCCTCCGATCCCTGATATGCGACTGCCAGACGAAACAAAGAATCCTTGGCGAATTGATCGCTCGGATAGTGTCTTACCCTGCCTCCCTTGGACCACTCGTCATTGATGCTCTCTTTTCCAGAAGCGACAAGATTTCCCCCACCCGTTCGATCGGTAATTCTCCAAGTGGAACCATTGTACCACATGGTAAATCCATCCGCATTTGCATATACTGGCATTCCGTTTTTCTCTTCACCTGTTGGTAAATAAACTCCATTGGGGTCAGGCACCTTCGCTTTCTCTTCCGGTTCTTCCTCGACGTTAGCTTTAGTTGTTTCCTTGGGCTTAGGGAGATCGGGGATAGGTTGGGACTCCTCTGCTTTTTGATCTTTAGGGGATTCGCTTACTGGAGTTTCTTCATCCCCCCCGCAGGATGAAAGAAGTAAGATCAAACCAAAAAGTAAACTGAGGAACTTAAAACTATTCATCCGTTGATTCATTGTCTTGATCCATATTGGAAAGAGTACCGTCAGCTAGAGGCAAACCTTGGACATATACACCAATAATTGGAGCAAGTAAGGGCTTGGACTCCTCAAATTTACCCGTCGATAATAAACTTATACCACTTAAATAAAGGGCAGATGGCATAGCTGGCCCTTCAGAAAACTCCTTGTTATTGATGTAACCCTGCTTATCGTTCGGAACTCCAGCAACATAACCGGCAAATTTTTCAAGTAACTGATCGAAGCGTTTCTGCTTGAAGTATACAGATCCCATCATGTTAATAAAACTAGTTGCGTATTTGTCTCCTGGGGCCTTCTCCAAGAATCGATCACATAGCTCAAAGAACCTTTGGTATTGTTCCTCCGAGTTTTGTTTCGCTTTTGATGCCTTCTCTTTATCCAACGTGGATATTGCGGTCTGCAAGCTTTCGGCTATTGCTGCTTGAGATTCAGCTTCCTGTCTGTAAGCATTAGCCATAATATTCGTTACATCTGCCCTGTATTTGGCCCAACCATCTTTAGCTAAATACTCTTCTCCGAGTTCAATAGATTTTTCAGCAAATTTAACCGTGTTAGCGGAAGCGAATGCTGCATAAATAAAGTCTTCTGCAAGATCATTTTCGGGGTCATCTTTGTAAAGCCAGTAAAATCCCCAGAATGATTCCCAGAATCTTTTTGTGTCTTGGAAGTTTCGGGCCTTGCTCCAACTAAGATTTGTAGTAAAAGAAGCCGTTTTCTCAGCAATAGCCAAATGGCTCTTAGCCGTACTAAGTTTCATGGTCAAGGCATTGTCCTTATCGCGCAAGATTTGCAGACGCCTTTCTGGGAGATTCGGATTGTTTAGATAAAGAGCCAGTCGTTCTTTCTCTGCAGTTAATGCATTTGATCGAAGGGTGTAATAATTCTTAACCTCTTCAGCAGTCATAGTGAGAGCATAGAGCAGGGAAGCTTCAACGAATCGTTCCTGATCCTTTAATTGGTCTCCACCTTTCATCAAGTTAATGTTCAATCTTAAATCATAACGTGCTGGGGTATCCGCAGATAGTCTTGGTAATAAAGGAAAGACTTCATCCACTCTATTGGTTTCAACATACATTTCCGTAAGGCAAGATATAGCATATGCTGCTTTGTCTTCATCTTTCGCATCATCCGCCTTGACCAGAAGCTCCTTAAACGCTCCCTCGCCTTTTACCCAATTCTGCAGGGTATGATAGCATTGTGCTCTCCCCAAATAGAGATTTAGCAGATCACTTCTTTTGCCCTCTTCAACAATTTTCTTAAGAAATGGCTGTCCTGGGTCTAGTAATTTTTCGATTACTTTAACTGCAGTTTCCCATTGTTGATCCATTCGTAAAAAAGTGTCCTGCATTTGTAAGAGTTTGATTGCGTCAGGATGGTCGGGATACTTTGCCACAAAGGAACCACAAAATTCAGCGGCATTACCAACATAGGTTTTATCCATCGTTTTGGCGTACATCTGCATGTAGCCCGAGGGAAAGACCATCGGAGATCCATAGATTATTTTCTCGTAATCAATATCAGGGTCGTCTTGACCGCGAATCTTCAGTTCATCGAAATAAGGAATTGCACCAGCATAGTTGCCCTCGTCCAACAATTTGGTTAACTCGGCCTGAAGCTGTCTTTGAGGCATACTAGAAGGATCTTGCCCCATTAAAATTGATCCAAAGAATTGGGCAACAATTAGGAATAAGGTAAATCGACTAATATAAGATCGCATGAAATCCAAAAGGGTAAAATGTACTTAAAAGAACTGACTGGAGTTCTCGCAAGCCTTTTCTGGCTGGATCAGCTTACACAACAAGGACAATTCAAAACCCAATGCCCTTCACCAACTTGTTTTTCTATCAATTTCCTTCCAATACTGAGAGGATACTTTGGAGCATTCACTCGGTGACCAAAAGCACATCCATCTGGTGGATCAATTGGAGAAGGCACTTCGCCGGTTATCAATTGACCTTTGGTCTTCATTGACGGGTCCGGCACTGGAATAGCAGAAATCAAGGCTTTGGTGTAGCTATGGACCGGATTGGAGAAGATTGCCTGAGCCGGCCCCATTTCAACAATCTTTCCAAGATACATGACGGCAATTACATCGGATATATGTCGAACAACTGCAAGGTCATGAGCAATCAATAAGTAAGAAAGGCCAAGACTATTCTGTAATTCCAGTAACAAGTTAAGTACCTGACTTTGTACGGATACATCCAGTGCAGATACTGGTTCATCAAGAACAAGGAGGTCGGGCTCTAGTGCAAGTGCACGGGCAATTCCGATTCGCTGGCGCTGGCCTCCAGAAAATTCAAATGGGTATCTTTTAGAAGCAGTCTCAGGGAGACCTACTTTTTCAAGAAGGTCTTTTACGCGAGCAGATCTTTCATCCTTTGTTCCAATATGATGAACATCCAATGGTTCCCGAAGAATCGAACCAACTGTCATCCTAGTATTGAGAGACTCGGCCGGATCCTGAAAAACCATTTGGATGGATTTACAAAACTCTTTTTTTCTCTGGCTATCAGCCGATTGGTAATCCCTGAAAATAATTTGTCCGCCGGTCGGCTTAACCAAACGGACAATTGATTTTGCCAAGGTAGACTTGCCACACCCGGATTCTCCTACCAAACCTAAAGTCTCCCCTTTTTTGAGAGAAAAACTAACTCCATCGACAGCTTTACAAGCCCCCATTGCTTTTCTAAAAACCCCACTGCGGACAGGAAAATGAACTTTTACATTCTCTAAGCGTAAAAAACTGTTTTCTTTACTCATGAGTTTGTGCAGGCAGGGCAGGATTCAACCCAATGACCGTTTGAAATTTCCAAAAACTCAGGTCGAGTGGACAACTGTTCCTGCGTATGAGGTCTTCCGCTTCTTGGTCCATAACGGCAACCTTTATTTAAGTCCAAAAGTCCAGGAACGATGCCATCTATTGTTTTAAGTTTGGATTTAGGATTTCCAACAAGCTTAGGTATCGAATCTAGCAAATCTTGTGTATAAGCATGCTGGGGTGATGAAAATATCTTCTTGGTTTCCCCCCTTTCCACTACCCTGCCCGCATACATTACACAAACTTCATCGCAATTTTCCGCAATCACCCCAAGATCATGGGTGATCAGCAAAATGGAGCAACCGGTTTCCTTCTGCAAATTATCTAGCAGGTCTAAAATCTGAGCCTGCACCGTAACATCCAATGCTGTAGTAGGTTCATCAGCTATGATTATTTTTGGCTTACAAGCCAATGCCATCGCGATGACCACCCGTTGCCTCATTCCACCGGATAACTGGTGAGGGTATTCATGCATCCGAGTCTCAGGCGAGGGAATCCCGACAGCTTCAAGCATCTTTACAGATTCCGACCATGCTTGGTGGTCCTTAATCTGCTGATGCAAATTAAATACCTCTTTGATCTGAACACCAATTTTTTGGACTGGATTGAGTGCATTCATAGGCTCCTGAAAGATCATTCCAATCTCATTGCCTCTAATGGTCCGCATTTCCTCCGTACTTAGTTCGAAAAGATTTTTACCCTGAAATAGAATACTACCATTCGAAATCATACCAATTGGTCTTGGAAGAAGTCTCATAATGGAATAAGCCGTAACACTTTTTCCACATCCTGACTCACCCACTACCCCAACTGTTTGTCCTGAATTGATTTCAAAACTGACTTTATCCAATGCTTCCACTTCGCCTTCGTCGGTTTTAAACCGAACTGAAAGATCCCGAACCTCAAGCAAGGGAGTAATCTGGTCTTTTTCGGTCATTTACTCCTTTTTTCGATCTATTTAGTCTTATACTTGTTATAAACTCGCACAGTCGGTTTCTCCGCCACAGTAATGCCTTTTTCCATTGCCTTAAAAATTTTATCCTTCTGGAGCTCATCTATCCAGAAAACCTGAAATTCTTCATAGTCACGGGATTCCTTTGGCCCCCAATCTTCAGGAAATTTAATCCAATTCCAATGACCTAATCTAAGCCATGGTTTCTTCCATGCAGGTACCCAAACCGCGTGATCATGAATCATTTGACTTAGCTGATGGGCCATTTTGGTAATTTCTTTTAAATCTTCCTCGTCCCTGTATTTGTTAATTACATGATCAATCTCCTGAACAGCTGTCTGGGTAAAATTGTTGGTACTTACCTTTGTGGTAAGGTTTGGCTTAAGTGAACCGTCTTCGCTAAATTTAGAATCTCCTGGCTCCTCATAAGCATTATCGGAGTGATACGGCTCCCAAAATCTTGGAAAAAGCTCAACGAACGAATTGAATGCAGAAAAAATCACCTGATGGTTTTTTTCATTTGCTGCCTTCCATGCGGCAGTTGATTCCAAAACCTTAAGCTTCAATTCCAGTCCTGCTTTTTTAGCCTCCTCTTTAAGAACAACCAAGACATCCTCGAAATGCCTGTAACCGGTGAGCAATTCAACGGACAGTCTTTCACCCTGAGAGTTTACCAATATTCCATCTCTTCCCCTTTCCTTAAAACCAGCTTTAGCAAAATGTTCCAAGGCTTTTTCAACAGAGAACACCCTCGCCTTTAGTGTCGGATGAGAACGTCCACCATAGCCGTCAGCCACCGTATTCATGCGAACAAAATCACCCCGAAAAATTTTCTCTAGAACCAGATCGAAATTCATGGCGTGGTGAAAACCTGTCCGAATATTTAAATCATCTAAGGGAGGGTTTTGTGAGTTGATTCTTAAGGCATAAGATGGAGGTGGTGTTTGATTAAAAAATGTTACTTTTGAAAGATAACCATTTTGCACCAGTTTATGTTGATCAGGTAACTTGTCGTACCAAAATTCGGTTTTTGACAAGCCGAACATATCGAGACCCCCTTTTAGAAAAATTTCAAAAGCTTTGTTGTAATCCCTTACTACGCTTACTCTTATTTTTTCGGGATTGTAACGGTATCGAAAAAATCTTTTTTGATCGGCCCACCAATTTTTTTCCCGGACCAGAGTAACCGACTTTCCTTTGTCAACATTTTCAGGCAAAGCAACAAAAGCCCCAGTCGTAGGTTCGGGATTCCATTGGTACTTACTTAGGAATTCGCCATCCAGCTCTTCATAGAAATGCTCGGGTTTTGCCCGAATGGATACCCTCTCAACCACATCAGGCTTTGCTTTGTAAAAGGTAATTGAAAGAGTTCGTTTATCATAGATCGTCACATTCTGGAATTTGTCTTTGCCGTAAAAATCATTGTACCAGGGTGCCTGTATATGCTTACTCCTCATGAAGTAAAAAAAGAAAAAGAAATCGGAAACCTTAACTTTTTCTCCGTCACTATATCGTGCACTTGGGTCCAATCGAAAATAGACCGTTCTACCATCCTTTCCAACCGCCCATGAATCAGCAAGTCCAGGATAATATCCATCCGAATTCGGGTGAGGGTGGACCAAGCTTATTACATTATAATCCAGAAGATAACTCCGAAACGCTCCATTCGCATCTGGTCCGATTGTTCTTAAGGTACGGGGAAAATCACGCATGTAGACCTCCCAGGTTCCACCTTTCTTTGCTTTCGGTGAAGCAAATTCCTCCTCCTCGCTTCCATCCTTCCATTCCAAATCCTGAGGCAGATCCTCAAGTGAGGAAATCGAAAAGCAATCCAGATGCTTTTGATAAAATTCCAAAACATCCTCAGTACAGTGGGCAAGTAAAGGGTGTACTTCCCCTCCAAGCATGAGTCCTTCGGTTGGTTGTGTGGCATTTATATCGCTTACAAAATCCAAATTGGCCGGATTAGCGTAATCTTTCATTTGACGGGCAAATTCAACGGCAAATTCCCGGCCAAATTCTCTAGCCAACTCCCGGGCGAATTCACGATCAATTCCACCACCTTCTGCAAGTTCTTTATTGTCCTGATTAGCATCTTCGCGCGGCGGTTTGAGCTTGGTATTGTCACAACTGGAAAAAAATATGCCGAGTGTGATAATCAAAGAGAAATTCAAGTGTTTTAATTTTTTCATTTTATTCGTAAGTGGAAAATTTTTTAGGATCAAATGCCTCGCGCACCGCTTCGCCGATAAAAGTAACAAGGGTAAGAGTAAATACCAGTGCAGTAACCGTAGAAATAACAATCCACGGTGCGGTTCTCAAATTACTGACCCCCTGCTTTAGAAGTTCTCCCCAACTCGGAGTTGGAGGCGGTAACCCATAGCCCAAAAAATCGAGTGCTGTAATCGAAGAAATCGCAGCTGCTATGGTAAAGGGAGCAAAGGTCACCAGGGTGGAAACTACATTTGGAAGGATGTGCTTAAAAATTATCCTTAAGGGACTCGCCCCAATTACCCTTGCTGCAGCAATGTAATCCCTAGATTTTTCCTTATAAACAGAAGCACGAATATAATAAGTCATTCCAGTCCATGAGAACATAACCATGATAATCAAAAGAGAAGATATCTGCCAACCCACCCCCCATCCTCCAGGCATTACTGAGACTAAGATAATGACCATGTAAAGAAATGGAACATTTGCCCAAATCTCAACGAAACGCAGGCCAAGCATATCACTCTTTCCGCCCAAGTATCCCATTAGACTCCCGGCGGCAATAGCGATGAGATAGGTAAGAACAAGATAACCAATGGCAAAAGTCATCGCTATCCGGAAACCAAAAAGCAATCGTGCCAAGACATCCCTTTCCGTTTTATCTGTTCCACAAAAATGACCTCTTTTGAAATTGGGTGGAGAGAACCCTGTGTTTTCCTCATCCGCGTAATCCATTTCGTAAGGGCTGTATGGAACAATCGGCATAAGAACCCAGTTGCCTGAACCCTCTTGGTGAAATTTGTTTTTAAGTTCCCGGTAATCGACTTCGTATTCATAGTCCAAGCCAAAATCCTTACCACTCATTTGCTCACCATAAGTCGGAAAGAAAATCTCATTGTTATAGGAAACAAGCAATGCCCTGTTATTAACGAACAACTCCCCGGCCAAACTCAAAAGGTATAGAAATACCAAAATCAGAAAAGACCAGTAACCTCGCTTGATGGAACGAAAGCGGGCAAGTTTCTTGCGAGTAAGTGGATTGAGTTGAAACATTTTAATCACTCAAATCTTACTCTTGGGTCGACCAACGCGACCAACGCATCTGAAAGAATATTACCAAGCAACATAAGAGTTGCAGATAGCGTTAGAATACCCATTACCACTGGATAATCCCTGTCTATTACTGAATTGAAGCCAAGCAGTCCAAACCCATCGATATCAAAAATGGTTTCGATTAGAAATGATCCGGTGACAAAAAGTGTAATTTGATGACCCACATTTGTGGCAAGTGGCACGAATGAGTTTCTCAAGGCATGCTTACGTATCGCATTTTTAAATGAAACACCCTTTGCCATGGCTGTACGGACATAATCAGCAGAGAGGTTGTCCATCAAATGATTTTTCATAAGCATGGTAACAAAGGCAAAACCGCCAATTAAATAACAACATAAAGGCTGAATCGTATGAGCCGCCAGATCGGTGAATTTTTCCCAAAGATTAAACTGCTCAAAGCCCTCACTGACCAATCCCCCCATGGGCAAAAGGTCCAAACCCACGGATAAAAATAGGAGCAAGAGAGAACCAAGTGCATATCCCGGTACGGCATAGCCAACAAAAATTAAAACCGAAGTCAAATCGTCCGAAAGCTGATTGTGACGAATTGCTTTAAAAACCCCCAAAGGGATACTAATTAAATAAGTGATTAAAAAAGTGAGCAGACCAAAATATGTAGAAACTGGTAATCGTTCTGCTATAACTTGCAAAACAGATTCACCATATCTTACCGACTGTCCAAAGTTTCCCTGAATAACTCCTTCATACTGGGTCATAAAAAGTTCGGCTGTAGGTGCTGACTTTTGATCTTCTTTATTTTCTTCTCTCATCCTAACCGTCCAATTTCCAAGTAATTCAGTCTCATTGAGTAATTCCACTCCGCCTTCTTTATCCCTACGCAGATCAATCCTTTCCCTTGCGCCTTCTATGAAAGAATTGATTTGACTAGCCTCGAAAGCATCAATTTCGCCGTCTCTGTTCAGATCAATTTTATCGAACTTCACATACCTCGAAATTTTTCTAGGAACTTCCTCCCGCTGAACATAGCCGTCTCTATCCCAATCCAGTTCAGCAAGATGAAAACCTGGGATTCTTACCCTCTCTGAAATTTCGTACTCAAAATTGGAAAAGCGAATTTGTCTAAATTCAGTTTCCCTTGGCATTACTCCAAGCCAAACTAAATAAGCCTCCCAGTGAGGCTTATCAAATCCATACAAACGTTTCATTTGTTCCATCTGATCCCGTGAAAGAGACTGATCCGAGCCCGTTCCCTGCCCTACTCCACCATCTTGGGAAACCTGTTGCATTTGCATCAATGCCTGTTCCAAAGGGCCCCCCGGTGCCAAACGGGTGATCGCAAACACCAAGATACTGATTCCAAGCAAGGTCGGGGGAATCAAAAGCAATCTTCTTGTAAAGTAATCTCGCATCAAATTGTTCTATTTAGGGACTTACCCTTGTTGAGCAAAGCAAAGAAATTGAAATTTGGCGATCCAAGTATCCTTTTTCTTGCAATGATCTTCACCCTATTCAGTTTCTAGTTTGTTATTATCTCATGACCTTCCTTACAAAACACTTTTATTTATCAGGGATTTGTATACTCGGTCAGTTAATCTTTTCTTCCTGCTCCGCTCCGTCCAATGTTGAACGAGCAATCGAGGAACAGGTTCTCCATTTCGGATTGGGAGCGGAACCCCAGTATCTGGATCCGCATTTAGCAACAAGTGTAGCCGCCCATAATATTCTATCCGCTCTTCTGGAAGGCTTGGTTTCAGAGGATCCCAAAACTCTTCAACCCTTACCTGGAGTTGCTGAAAGTTGGCAAATTTCTTCAGATAAAAAAAGATATCTTTTTCAATTGCGTAAAGATGCTCTTTGGCACAATGGCGATTCGGTTACTGCCCATGATTTCGTATATTCCTACAAACGGATTTTGAATCCTGATCTTGGAGCTAAATACGCTTCCATGCTTCATGTATTGAAAAACGCCAAGATTTATCATTCGGGAGAAAAAGTATGGGAAGAAGCAGATGTTGGAGTTACCGCCATAAACGATTATTCACTTGAGTTGATTCTCGAAAACCAGACTCCTTATTTTTTGGAATTGCTCAATCATTATGCATGGTTCCCAGTACATCCACCCACCATAGAAAAATTTGATGCCTTTGCACGCATCGGTACCAAGTGGACCAAGCCGGAAAATTTTATTGGAAACGGACCTTTCAAACTGTCCGAGCACAAAATTAATTCAGTTATAGAAGCAAGCGTTGCCGAAACTTATTGGGATAGAAACAAAACGCGGCTTTCGGCAATTAAATTTTATCCAATTGAAACTGCAGACACCGAGGAACGGGCTTTCCGCACGGGCTATTTACATGTTACCCAAACCGTTTCCTCTGACCGAATTGAATTTCTAAAACAAAACCATCCGGAATGGATTCATTTCGAACCATACTTGGGAACTTACTACTATCGTTTTAATTTGGAGAAACCACCATTTGACGATGTTCGGGTTCGAAAAGCCCTAAGTCTCTCCGTCAACCGGGATTTACTGGTCGAAAAAGTCCTAAAGGGTGGGCAACTTCCGGCCTACTGCTTTACTCCGCCCAACACCGGTGGTTTCACTGCTAAGGAAGGTTACGGTTATGACCCAAAGAAAGCCAAGCAACTTTTGGATTCCTATCTGAAAGAAAAAGGGATGGATGAACTTCCTCCATTTGAACTCAGTTACAACACTTCGGAAGGACACAAAAAAGTTGCCGAGGCCCTGCAGGCAATGTGGAAAAAAGCTCTTGGTATTGAAATTCAATTGTTAAACATGGAATGGAAAGTTTTTCTTTCAACTATATCAAATGGTGATTACTCGATTGCTCGTGCAGGTTGGATTGGAGATTATGTGGACGCTAACACATTTCTGCACCTTTGGAGAACCGGTGATGGAAATAACTTAACCGGTTGGTCCAATGCGGACTATGATCTTTCCCTCCAACTTGCAGAACAATCACTTGAACCTTTGGAAAGATTCACTCATTTCCAGAAATGTGAAGACTTGCTTGCAGATGAGGTTCCGATTCTACCTTTGTATTTTTATGTACAGGTTTCTTTGCGTCATCCGACGGTAAAAGGTTGGTACCCGACGCTACTGAACCACCATCCCTACAAATACATTCACCTTGAAGCTGAAGCAGAGCAATGAAATCCTTCCTTTTATCCAGACTGCTTCAAGCCATTCCCACTCTGCTGATTATTGCAACCTTGACCTTTTTCATGACTAGGTTTGCTCCAGGAGGTCCATTTGACTCGGAAAAAGCCATCCCTGAAGAAATCAAAGTTAAAATAGAAAGTCATTTTGGACTGAATCTCCCTATTTTCGAGCAATATTTTTTATACATGAAGAATCTACTAAGGGGAGACCTAGGGCCCTCCTTCAAGTATGTCGGATGGGAAGTTTCTGAACTTATTGGTATAGCCTTCCCCGTATCAGTCAGCCTAGGGGTCGCCGCATTGCTAATTGCCCTAGCTTTTGGATTACCGGCTGGTATAATCGCAGCACTTCGGAAAAATACTCTCTGGGATTACTTGCCGATGGGTCTAGCCATGATAGGAATTTGCCTTCCCACTTTCGTTCTTGGCCCAATACTCATTCTTGTTTTTTCCACAAAGCTCCAACTCCTACCCGCACTAGGGTGGCACTCTTGGGCAGATCTTATTCTACCGTCTTTCACCTTGGGCCTTTTTTACGCCGCATATGTTGCTCGATTAACCAGAGCCGGCATGCTTGAAACTCTCAAGCAGGATTATGTACGAACTGCACGGGCTAAGGGAGCCTCTCCAACCCGAGTGGTAATTAAACATGCTTTGAGAGGTGGGCTTCTTCCCGTTGTGACTTTTCTTGGACCAGCCTTTGCGGGATTAGTTAGCGGTTCCTTTATTATCGAAAGTATTTTCTTCATACCGGGTCTTGGGAAATTTTTCGTAACTGCAGCATTTAATCGAGATTATACCATGGTGCTGGGCACGGTTCTTTTCTATGCCACCTTAATCATCCTCCTCAACTTGCTGGTAGATTTTCTTCAGGCTTGGTTGGATCCGAAAGCAAGGGAGTCGAGTTGAAAGTAGAAAAAGGATCATCCCTGACAAAGGACGCATGGCTGCGTTTACGCTCCAACCGTATGGCGGTTTTTAGTCTGTGTACCTTGATTTTCATTCTAACCTTCTCTTTTATTGGTCCAGAACTCTGTTCCTTTGAATACGATGAACAAAACTTAGAAAATCAGTTCTTACCTCCAGGAGAAAAACATTGGTTTGGAACCGATAACTTAGGCCGAGATCTCTTTGCCCGAGCAAGCTACGGAGGAAGAATTTCTTTAGCCGTAGGCCTACTTGCAACTTTGGTTTCTCTAGTTATTGGAGTTACCTATGGTATGGTTTCAGGATACATCGGGGGAAAAGTGGATGCCTTCATGATGCGATTTGTCGACATCCTCTATTCCTTGCCGTTCACAATATTCGTAATTTTACTAATGGTTCTTTTTAGCAGAAACTTCTACCTTCTTTTTCTGGCTATTGGTGCTGTCGAGTGGTTAACCATGGCCCGCATCACACGGGCTCAGACCCTTCATTTAAAAAATGCCGAATTTATCGAAGCTGCCCATGCCTTAGGCTATAAAGATGCTCGTATCCTCTTTTATCATATTCTACCCAATCTCCTTGGCCCGATTATTGTATATGCTACATTAACCGTACCAGCGGTGATGCTTCTGGAAGCAGTCTTGAGCTTTTTGGGTCTAGGAGTTCAAGCACCGATGGCTTCTTGGGGTAGCTTAATCAAGGAAGGAGCAGAAAAAATGGATGTTGCCCCTTGGCTGCTAATCTTTCCCGGTTTCTTTTTTTGCCTAACCTTATTCTGTTTAAATTTCATCGGTGATGGCTTGCGGGACGCATTAGATCCAAAAAGCTCCAAGGATTAATGAAGGGATTGAAAATCAAGACATTGAAGACTTTCTTTCACACTCGAGAAGGAATAGTAAAAGCGGTGAATGGAGTCGACTTTTCCATTTCCAAAGGAGAAATTGTCGGCTTGGTTGGTGAGTCCGGTTCTGGAAAATCCGTTACCTGCCATTCTTTATTGAACTTACTTCCTACCCCACCGGCAAAAATTGAATCCGGAGAAATTTATTTTAATGGGAAAGATCTTATAAGATCCAGTAGGGACGAAATTCGCACTTTACGAGGAAAGTCGATCTCCATGGTCTTTCAAGACCCAATGAGCTGCCTTAATCCATATCTTAGCGTCTTAGAGCAAGTGGCTGAGCCTCTGATTATTCATAATCTGGTCAGTTCTCATGAGGAGGCGAAAAAACAAGCCTTGGAAATGCTTGAAAGGGTGGGAGTTGTTGACATCAGAAACCGCCAGAAGGCATACCCTCATGAATTCTCCGGAGGAATGCGGCAAAGAGCAATGATCGCAATGGCATTGGTGACCAAGCCAGAACTCCTTCTTGCAGACGAACCAACGACCGCCCTAGATGTAACCGTTCAGGCAAAAATTCTAAAACTGCTGCGGAAGCTATCCAAGGAAATGGATATGAGTATATTATTCGTTAGTCATGATTTGGGAGTGGTGGCAGAAATCGCAGATCGAGTTGTAGTAATGTACAAGGGAAAAATTGTAGAGGAGAATACCACTAGGGAAATCTTCACTGCTCCGACTCATCCATATGTTAAGGCATTGATCGCTTGCAGACCGACTTTCTCCAAAACAATGGACCGCCTACCAACTGTGGATGATTTCATGAAAGAAAAATCTTCTTCAGCTACTGAATCAAAAGAGCAATCTTTGAAAAATCACATGCCGGAAGGTGGCTCAAACTGGTTGGAGATCAAAGATTTGAAAGTTCATTTTCCGCAAGCTGGACAACAAAATATAATAAAGGCAGTGGATGGAGTGAATTTAAACCTAGTGAAAGGTAAGACTATTGGGCTTGTCGGGGAATCGGGTTCAGGTAAAACGACTTTGGGAAGAGCTATTTTGAGGCTGGTCAAGTTTACCTCTGGCGAGGTCTTGATCGATGGACGAAATATCGCCGACATAGGAACGAAGGAGTTTCTCTCTTTCAGAAAAAAGATGCAAATCATCTTTCAGGACCCTTATGCTTCCCTGAACCCCAGATTGACCATCGAGCAAACCTTAACCGAGCCAATGGAGGTTCATAAAATTGAATCGAATCAATCCGACCGAACAAACTTGGCAGTTAGTTTACTTGAAGAGGTTGGCCTTGAATCGGCCCACCTGAAAAGATACCCCCACGAATTTTCTGGTGGGCAAAGGCAAAGGATTTGCGTTGCCCGTGCACTAACTACCCAGCCGGAATTTATTGTATGTGATGAATGCGTAAGTGCAATGGATGTCTCGGTTCAGGCTCAAGTACTGAACTTGCTACAAGAATTAAAAGAATCTCGCAACCTAACCTACCTTTTCATTTCTCATGACTTGTGCGTCGTTAGGCACATATCCGATGATATTGTCGTTATGCGATCCGGGCGAATCGAAGAACACGGGAACGCCGAAGAAATCTGCCAACAGCCCAAATCTCCTTACACGCAAGAACTATTGGATTCAATCCCTCAAACAAGCAGGTCAAATAACATTTAATTGCTTGAGCCATCCAATCTCTTTACGGTTACGCTTACTTCCATGCTTTTGGGGAGTTTTCCAAAATAACTACCGGTTACCGGAGCGACATCCTTATAATCCAAGCCTGTTCCAAGAACGATATAGTTTTCATCAACTACCTGGTTGTTAGTGGGATCTAATCCATACCACCCAAAACCATTTACCAAAACTTCGATCCATGCATGAGAAGCCTCGGAACCTCTCATGGTTTGATCCCTCGTACGGTCGAAAAAATATCCGCTTACATAGCGGGCCGGAATTCCCAAGCATCTGCATAAGACCAAAGCTGCATGGGCAAAGTCCTGACATACCCCTTTTCGCAACTCCAAGGCTTGGTTTCCATGTGTATCAACTGATGTAGTAGATTTCGAATACTCAAAGTTATAGTAAATGAAGGCCATAATTTGGTAAGCAGTCTGGAATATATCCTGAGACTCACCTTGTATATCAACTGCCAGACGCCAGGCTTCTGGGTTAATTTCCACATAGGATGAGCTTTGTAAATAAGGACGGGCGTCTGTCTGACCCTCAACTTCCCTCAGGGATTTCATTGTTTTGCCATATGGAAAAGCTTCGAAATTAACTCTTGATTGAGTGGTAACCGTGGAGCGGCTTTCAATAATCAACTTCGAGTGATCTTGGGGAATCTCGAAATGATGAACTAGGTTTCCGTTTAAATCCAAGTACTGTCTTAGCTGCGCAGTAGGAATGACATTAACGAAGCAACTCTCACATTTCTGCCACTCGTTAGAGATAGGTTTTAGCCTTAATTCATTAAAGCTTTCTTTTACCGGAGATGGATATCGATATTTTGTTTGATGAAAAATGTACAGACGCATTATTAAACCGTTAGCTAAAAAATCAAAGGGATCATTGCTGGGACTGAATGGCTTGTTCTTCCGTTGAGTTGGACAGGTCAACAGGCGACATAACATAGGTCTCATATATCTTCTGACCCACATCCTTCAAACAGAATTGCAATTCGTCCAAGGAAGCATGCAATCCCCGCTCAATCATGGTGTCAATATTCGTAAAATTTACGGTGGCTAAAGCACTCCCCGCAAGCCTCTCGGCCTCGTTAGAAAAGTTCCCGCTAGGAACACCGGACAAATCATGAAGATAAGAGTCAATCCTGCGGATGGAAAACCGTATGGAGCGAGGAAAATCTTGGGAAAAGAGAAGGAACTCGGCCACATTTCTCAA
The DNA here is from genome assembly GCA_036127675.1 of Verrucomicrobiota bacterium. Lineage (GTDB taxonomy): Bacteria > Verrucomicrobiota > Verrucomicrobiia > Opitutales > Seribacteraceae > Seribacter. The sequence goes on along the minus strand of JAYYRA010000040.1, from coordinate 50,929 downwards.
AGATAGTTCCCCCCTGTATTGTTTACGGAAAGCGGTAAGTGCGGAGCAAATACGCAACGCGGAAATGAGATCACTTCTGGAAGGAATCGCCCCCTTCATCGTAAGTGCATCGATGACTCGACTGGTTTGATCCGCCCGTTCAAGATATTTCCCCAAAGACATAAAACGCCAACCCTCGTCATGATGAACGGTTGAATCCGACAAACCCTGAAATACCAATGAGAACCTCAGTAATCTTCGATAAAACTGTCGAGAATTTCCTTTGAAAAGTCCCTCCGCATCGGAATTTCGAAAGAAGTGATAAATGCTATTGAGTTCGACCCAAATTTCTTCCGATAATTGATCTCGAACCATTCGGGCATTTTCTCTTGCGGAATAGATACAATTTCTAACTGAGCTTGGCCATTCATTTGAAAAGACGAAGAACTTTTCAACCGAAGTATCCTTTTCCTGTACCATGCACTCCTCAGCACAAAAAGCCTGAAGAGCGGAAAACCAAAACTGTTCCATCGCTTTGTTACCTGCTATCTCAAGCAAAGTATCTTGGTTGACCTCAACCAACCGAATCACGCTCTCCGCTCGCTCAACATAGCGGTTCATCCAATACAAATTATCTGCAACCCGTGACAACATATTCAATTAATCCTTCAATACCCAAGTGTCTTTACTTCCGCCTCCCTGAGAAGAATTTACAACTAAAGAATCCTTTCGAAGGGCCACCCGAGTTAAACCTCCGGGTATGATTTCAACATCCTTTCCGTAAAGGATAAATGGTCGAAGATCGACATGCCTACCTTCGACCGATTCACCAAAAATTGTCGGGTGACGAGAAAGTGAAACAATGGGTTGTGCAATGTAATCTCGTGGATTCGCCATGATTCTCTGCTTACATTCTTCTCTTTCCTTTTGAGTTGAAGCGGTTCCCACCAATAAACCATATCCTCCTGATTCATTTGCTGGTTTTACGACTAAATTCTCCAAGTTATCCAAAACATATTTCCGATCGCTGTCTTTCCAACAAAGATAAGTGGGGACATTTGGTAAGATTGGGTCTTGTCCAAGATAATATTTTATCATTTCAGGCACATAAGCATAGGTAACCTTATCATCGGCAACCCCGGTTCCTATTCCATTAGCCAATGCGACATTACCCTTTAAATATGCGTTCATTAGACCATTCACTCCAAGTACGGAATCATTGTGAAAGAAAGAAGGGTCTAAAAAGTCATCATCCAACCGACGGTAAATTACATCGACTTGAACCAAACCATGGGTGGTTCGCATGTAAACATAATCGTCGATCGCAACCAAATCCTTACCTTCGACGATTTCAATACCCATTTGACGGGCTAAAAAGGTATGCTCAAAATAAGCACTATTATAAACTCCGGGAGTTAACACCACACACACTGGTTTTTGTGAACTTCTAGGAGACAGATATTCAAGGGTGGAAAGCAAAAGGTCGGGATAAGATTCAACGGACCGAACCGACATTCCCTGAAAAGTCTGAGGAAAGGTTCGTTTCATGATTTCTCGGTTCTCAAGTAAATAGGAAACGCCAGAAGGACATCTGCCGTTGTCTTCTAATACGAAGTAAGTCCCCTGATTATCCCGAATCAAATCAGATCCACAGACATGGACATAAATGTCTCTAGGCACATCAATACCAACCATTTCTTTTCGAAAATTCGGTGAGGATTCGACAACTTCACGGGGAATAACACCATCCGCCAGAATTTTTCCGTCATGATAGATATCATTCAGAAAGAGATTGATGGCAATAATTCGTTGCCTAAGCCCTTGTTCGATTAATTGCCATTCGGAATCCGGAATAATTCTCGGGATCAAATCAAACGGGAAAATTTTTTCCGTTCCATCCTCATCACCATAAACTGTGAATGTCACTCCATGCTCTAAAAAAGAGGAATCCGCGAGCCTTCGTTTTTCCCTGATTTCGTATGGAGTAAGTTTGGAAACCCGAGCATAGACTTTTTGGTAGTGAGGCAATGGCATATCACTGGAGAGTCCAAACATCTCATCAAAGAAATTGTTTAATTGATAATTTTCAAAAGGGCTAGAGTTCATTGGCTAAGACAGTGACAATCCTGCAAATTACGCGCCATCTATTGGCGAAAGTTTTTTTTGATCTCTAAATCTTTATCTTAGTATCCAATTGTCCGAGGCGTTCAGCTGAGAAAAAGAATTGTTGAGCCAATCCTGCGAAAGAGCCGAAATGTAATTCAGCAAACTGTAACTTTTGTTCTGTATTCCACTTCGAAAGTCCATAACGTTTGCTCAAAACTTTTTCGATCCAGGTATCAATCGGAAAGGCCTGGTATTTGCGAGCCCCAAAAAGTAATACGCAATCTGCAATTTTTGGACCGACTCCAGGTAATTTCATTAGTTCAATCTTGGCTTCCGAATAACCTTTTCCACTCAGGGAGGGTAACCAATTCGGTCTAGTCTTTAAAAAGTTAGCAGTACCTGCGACATTTTTAGCACGATATCCAAGTTTTAATTCACGAAGCTCCCCTTCCGAGATTTCTGCCAAACGACTCCATCCTGGAAAAGCATACTTTCCATGCCCCAAACCTTCTCCAAAGTTCTTTGCTATCAAACTCCCAATCTCTTTTATCTGAGGTATACTTTTTACCGGGCTGAGTAAAAAATAAAAAAGGGTTTCGTCTAAGGGTTGTTTTAGAATTCTCAACCCGGGGAGCAAGTCCATGCACAGTTTGAGAAATGGGTCTGATCTCCAGGGTAAGTTATCCGTAGCTTCCCGGTAGGAGTCATCCAGCCAGAGATAATCAATTAATTCCTGCTCTGAAAAATCTTTGGGTCCTTGATTTTTCCATGCCAAACTGTCCTTGTTCAAACGCAAGGAAATTCGGGTGCCAGCAATAACCCCTTCCCATTCTCCAGATTCTTTCTGATCCCAGACGAATGATTGCCCTCCCGACAAAGTTTCGGTCAGACTCAAATCAGTTAAACCGCAGGGATCAATTAATCTCCATTCTGATGATTCGAGAGGGGTATTTATTATTGATGAGACCAAAGAAAACTTTGCGTACTGGCTACAGTCTCTCCATCCTTGGAATAAACTCTAAGATACCAGGCTAAAGGTTGAATCTTTCGATTGGGCCAATCTTCTCCAGTTAGTCCGAGCAAGAATTTACCCTTCCGAAAAACTTGAATTGGAAGTGCGAATTGATAATTCTTAGCATCAATTGAAACTGAATCCAAAACCTTTAATTCCAGTGATAGATCGGATGCTTTTAAGGCTAAGTTGTTCGATTCAATTTCAATAAAAAAGTAGAATCCAGCTCTGGATTCTTCTTGGGTTCTAAGAATGATTCGGTTGCTGGTATTTTCCTTCCTGGTAAAGTACTCGCTAACTCGGACAAAATCGTAGTGCTCCCAATAAGACTGGGAGAAGACCTTCAAGTCGATTGCAGCCCAACCACTAGAAACAATGGCTACACTAGCGAAAAAAAAACCAATTTTGGGAAAAATCATTGATTTAACCCTTCGATTATTCAGCTTTCGGAATCTTTTTCAGGCTGTTCGGTTGGAATTTCTTCCGCGGAGGATTCAGGGCCTAGAACATCCTTTGGCTTGGCTTTCTCCGCGACCTCTTCCTTAACTTTCTTAGATGATGTTTTGGAAGTTGCCTTCGTGCCGGCTTTTTTGCGAGCCACGGTTTTGTTTGTAGTAGACTTGGTACTTTTCTTTCCTGAAGCCTTTTCCGTTAATAAGGCGGCTTTTCGACGAGCAAGATAAGCAGATCGTCTTCTTCTTTTGATCAATTTGTTGTATTGTTTACCCATAAAGAAGGATTAAAATGTTTTATATGATGGATTCTGGCAAGCCTCAAGCAATCTGTACAGGTTGCCCGGTTTCTGCTGATTCATAGGTCGCATCAATAGTTCTCATCAACTTGAGAGCTTGATCTGGTGTGTTTAAGGGTTTCTCCTCACCCTTAATCGACCGCACAAAGTTTTCTGCAGAACGGATCCGGCCCATATCTTCGCTCTCATCGGAAACAATGGATCGGTTTACAGAACTTCCATGTTCCTGTACATACAATTCGCAATCATCAATTGCGGTTTCATCCAGACCATCGGTGCCAAATAAGCGACGAATCATACCGCCTGCTTTCTGTCCTTGAAAGGTTACGGACACTTCCTCTCTCTTGTTCATCTCAGCCCAAGAAACTTGGAAGCTCAAAACTTGACCAGTCTCAAAACGAACAAAACCGTGTGCCGCACTCTCAACATCGGTCACGCCGTCCTTGACATCCGGTATACCCCAAGGCCCTTTAAAATTTTTATCTTCAATAAAATCGCTGAAGGTTTGAGCCAATACATAAGAGGGATTAGGATAGTCCATGTAGAACATAGCAAGGTCTATCATATGTAGCAGATCGATTAAAGGTCCTCCGCCGGAAAGCTCCTTATTAGTGAACCAGCCTCCAAAACCCGGAATACCAGTACGTCGTATCCATTTCGCTTGGGCGGAATTAATTGTTCCAACTTCGCCTGCTTCAATGTATTTTCTTAAGGCATAAGATTCCGGACGTGCTCGGTTGTTAAAATTAAACATCAAAGTCTTATCGGCCTGCTCAGCTGCATCTTTCATTTCCGCAACTTCTTTTGAATTAAGAGCTGGGGGCTTCTCGCAAAACACATGTTTGCCGGCCTGAAGTGCCTGAATTGCAAGTGGTTTATGGGTTCGGTTCGGAGTGATGATACTAACCGCATCCAATTCCTTCAATTCATCCAGCATTTTCTGAGAATCCGAAAAAACCATTGAAATCCCGTAATCTTCAGCCGCCTTGTTTGCCGCGGTCTGATTCATATCACAAACGGCAAATAGCTCGGCCCCTGCATCTTTAAATCCAGCAGCGTGATATTGTAGCATTCCACCTGCTCCGATGATTCCAATTTTTAGGCTCATAAAAAATTTAATTATTTAGGGATTGATGGGAAACTAACCCATTTTTGCTTAGATTTTGAACTTTTCACAACGGTTTCGATAAATGCCATTCCAATAATGCCATCCCGAATATCAGGAAAGTCATAACCTGATTTGCGAGGAAATTTTCCCGCAATTTCATCTTTAATCGCAACCGAAGCACAATTGTAAACATTGGCAAAAGCTTCGATAAAACCCTCAGGGTGTCCAAAAGGAATACGAGTATGCTCAACTGCGGCACCGGTAATGTAACCATTTCCACGACGATAGACTTGTCTGGGAGTTCGGGCATCTTTTACTATGAGGTCATTTGGTTCCTCTTGATGCCACTCTATTGACTTTTTTGTTCCGTAGACCCGTATGTTCAGATCGTTCTCATCACCATTGGAGACTTGAGAGGCATAAATAATTCCCCGTGCTCCTCCCTTAAATCGGATCAAAACATTTCCGTCATCATCCAATTTACGGTTTGGAATATTAACTGAAAGATCCGCACAAAGCTTATCGATCTCAAGTCCGGTAATGTAATGAACCAGATTCTCAGCATGAGTACCGATGTCCCCCATACAATTAGAAATTCCAGCGATTTCGGGATTTGCCCTCCAGTTGGCAATCGCCTTTTCTTCACCAGTCAGAGCGGTAATCGCATAACCCTGAGGATATTCGCAGACCACCTTGATCAGATTGCCAAGTTCACCTTTACGGATCATTTGACGAGCGAGCTTTACCATAGGGTAGCCCGTGTAATTATGAGTCAAAGCAAAGACTTTTTTGGACTTTTTTACGATCTTTCTTAGTTCTCTAGCTTGAGCTAGATCATAGGTTACTGGCTTGTCGCAAATGACATTGAACCCTGCCTCCAAAAATGTCTTGGCCACCTCGAAGTGAAGATGGTTTTGGACCACGATCGAGACGAAGTCGATTCTTTCTCCCTCAGGTAGAGCTTTCTCCTTCTCAACCATTTCATGATAGGAGCCGTATACTCTGGATGGATCGAGAAAGAAATCTTTTCCTGAAAGGGCTGATTTCTTCGGGTCGGATGAAAAGGCACCAGCTACCAATTCTATCTTGCCATCCAAGGCAGCTGCCCTGCGATGCACACCGCCGATAAAGGCTCCCCTGCCCCCTCCGACCATTCCCATGCGTAACTTTCTTTTCATAATCTTAATTATTGATTTTCTTTATCAAACGCAGAATCAAAGGCCATTTGATTCGGTTCGAAATCTAGTGCCTTGACGAAGTCGCAAGATTCTTCCGCTCCATGAAATCGATCCATCCGGCTGTCTTCCCACTCAACAGAAAGAGGGCCTCCGTATCCAATATCATTCAATGCGACAATAATCTCTTCAAAGTCAACATCACCTCTGCCCACCGAACGAAAGTCCCACTGGCGACGAGGATCAGCAAATGTTGTATGCCCACCAAAAACACCAACTGTTCCATCACCATGACCCCACCATGCATCCTTCATGTGTGCATGATAGATACGCTTCGGAAAAGTACGAATGAACTTCACATAATCCACCCCTTGGTAACCAAGATGGGAGGGGTCATAATTGAAACCAAATCGTTTGTGTCCTTTAACTGCTGCTAATGCTCTCTCTGCACTGGCAATGTCAAAAGCAATTTCGGTAGGATGAACCTCCAAAGCAAAATTTACATTCTGCTTATCAAACTCCTGCAGGATAGGCCCAAACCGTTTGGCGAAATCTGCAAATCCCTTATCCCAGAATGCTTGATCTGTTGGAGGGAAGGCATAGATTGAATGCCATATGCTGGATCCGGTAAAGCCATTTACCACCGCAGGAAAATCATCCTTCTTACCTCTTCCTGGTTTTTCATTGATAAAATTTCGGCAAGCTTTCGCTGTCTTAGCCAATTTTTTTGCCGCCCGACGACGTACTTTCTCAGGATCGCCTTCTCCCCAAACATCAGGAGGGAGAATGGATTTGTGCCTCTCGTCAATTAAATCACAAACTGCTTGACCAACGAGATGACTGGAAATAGCAAACGCAGTTAAGCCATTATCCGAAAGAATCTCCCAACGCTCCCGACAATATTTTTTGGAGACTGCGGCCTTATCAACATCAAAGTGGTCGCCCCAGCAGGCTAATTCGAGTCCATCGTATCCCATTTCAGCAGCTTTGGACGCGAGTTCCGGTAAGGATAAGTCGGCCCATTGGCCAGTGAATAAGGTAACAAATCTAGACATGACTATATTTTTTGAGGGGTTAAAAGGGTAATGTGCTAAAATATAGTTTTGTGTTAAAGAAAACAATAAGGGCAATCCTTTTTACAAGTTATCTTGTCCATATTGAAAAAAGAAAGACAACTAGACGACCTCAAGAACCAAAATTTTCTCTGCCGAACGAAAACCGAGCGAAAAAGGTTGATCACGGCCTACTTTTAGAGTGACAGCATCTGCCTGAATTTCACTGCCCATGATGCGTACTTCTCTGCCAGGCAAGAGCTTCTTTTCTCTAGCGAATTTTAAAAATTCACTTTCCTGATCGAGGATCGAATCGATCTTTACTTTCATTCCAACCTTGCAACTTTGCAAGGTTCTCGAACTAGGGCGCTGGATCACTCCGCCCTTACTGGGAATCGGGTGACCATGGGGATCATACCGTGGTCGGCCTAGGAACTGGTCCAACTTTTCCAACACCTTTTCTGAAATCGCATGCTCCAACTCTTCCGCCTCCGCATGAATTTCACTCCAGTCAAGATCCAGAGTTTCGACTAGAAAGGTTTCAAGCAATCGATGTCTTCGTAACATATTCATTGCAACTTTCTTACCCTTGCGGGTCAAAGCAACTCCCTGCCGGGGATAATAAGTTAACCATCCATCCCGCTCCATATTCTTTGCCATTGAGGTTGCTGTACCTGGGGTAACCGACAGTTCTGTAGCCACTTTGCCCATAGGCACCTTTGAGCAATTTTCATCAAGTGTGACGATTAGAATTTGTTTTAGATAATTTTCTACAGTCGATGAGGGCATTGAGTACTTTTAGAAAAATCCAAAGTTGACTCAAGGTTATTCCAAGATATTATTTTGATTGATCAAAGTTAATACTTTGCAAACCCAATGAAATATATCTCCGTTCATAAACTTATTCTCACCATATTATCGGTTTTCATTCTTACAGGATGCCAAAATTCTCCACAAACTCGGGACGATGAAAAAGATACCCTTAGGCAATTATCAATTGTTACCACAACCACTCACATAACCGACTTAGTTCGACAACTTACAGGTGAGGTTTGTGAAATACTTCCAATGATGGGCCCAGGGGTAGACCCGCATCTTTACCAACCAAGTGCTCGTGACTTACAATCCTTACGCACTGCAGATTTAATCGTTTTTCATGGTTTGCAGCTTGAAGGAAAACTGGCTTCTGCTTTCGAATCTACCGGTTTAAATTCAGAAAAGATCTATTCCATTTCTTCTCAGATTGATGAAGCATTACTTTTACCAGCTGAAGAAAAAAAAGGGAAGTATTTCGATCCTCATCTTTGGTTCGATCCCGAAATTTGGACAGATTGCATGAATGGCTTGGCCGACAAACTAGTTTCTATCATCCCGGCAAAGAAGGGTTACATCGAACAAAGGGCAAAGGAACTTGCTGATGAGTATGCAAGAATTCATGAATTTGGAGTGAGGAAAATCGCTCAAATTCCTTCGAAGCAACGAATTTTAGTAACTAGTCATGATGCTTTTCGCTATTTCGGAAAATCCTTTGAAATGGAGGTGGTTGCCCTACAGGGTATTTCGACAGCTGCGGAAGCGGGTCTGGCCGATCGTTCGAATTTGGTTGATTACCTAAAAGTACATAAAGTGCCATGCATATTCATAGAAAGTAGCGTCAACCCAAAGGCATTAAGAGAAATTGCCAAGGAAGCGAGTGTTCAATTGGGAGAGCCACTTTTCTCTGACGCACTCGGACCAACCGATGCGTTCATACAACTCCCTAACGGAACGAATCGTTCTCTTGCCACATGGTCCGGTATGATGACTTACAACATACATGCCATCTGTAATGGTTTGGCTGGGAAAAAGAAATGAGTGTTCCTTTCAAACCAATTGAGATTCACGATCTTACCGTTTCCTACCAACAAAAACCGGTGTTATATGGAGTAGACCTCGAAGTAGAGGAGGGTTCTCTCGTTGGTATCATCGGACCTAATGGGGCAGGTAAATCAACCTTGATTAAAACCATGATGGATATGATACAGCCTAGTGGGGGATTTGTGCGAATTTACGGAGGTGATCGAAAAAAAGGAATCAAAAGAATTGGATATGTACCTCAGCGCGAATCCGTAGATTGGGACTTTCCTGTAACCGTTTTGGATGTCGTTCTGATGGGCAGATATGGGCATAGGGGATGGATCAGGAGAATAGGCAAAGAAGATCGAAGGATTGCTTTGGAGTGTCTGGATCAAGTCGACATGACTGCTTATGTAGACCGTCAAATTGGAAACCTTTCTGGCGGTCAGCAACAGCGGGTTTTTCTGGCTAGAGCACTTGCTCAGGAAAGTTCGATATATCTAATGGATGAGCCTTTTGCAGGAGTGGATGCAGTAACGGAAAGAAAGATTGTCTCCATTTTACAAAACATGAAGAAAGCCGGTAAAACTTTGGCTGTTGTTCACCACGATCTCTCTACAGCCAAGGACTACTTTGATCACTTGTTACTCCTAAATATGAGAAAAATCGCTTACGGCCCAACAGAAGAGGTCTTTACTCAAGATCTACTTCAAAAGACTTATGGCGGAAAACTTACCGTCTTTTCGGAAATAGCTTCTCGGGCAGCTAAACAAACGGTGCTCGAAAGAGAAAATCGATAAGATGAATCTTTTTAATGATTCTATTCTTCATTTGAAACCCAAGTGCAATTTTAATTTTCCTACCTCTCATTATGTATGGTTTGCCCTTACCCTGTTTTTCTTTATTTCGCTAGAAGCCAAACAAGTGGAGAACCTTCGCTTGGAAAGTGTCGCTGAAAGAGCCTCTAGATTTTGGTCTATGGAAGACCACTCCGTTCAAATTGTAACCTTGGGCTCGATTTTAATGGGAATCTCGTGCGGCATGATCGGGAGTTTCGTGGTTACACGCAGGCTTTCAATGTTTGGTGACACATTATCTCATGCGGTACTTCCCGGAATAGCCGTTGGCTTTCTTTGGTCCCAGACAAAGGATAATCTATCCCTTTTGATCGGAGCAACCTTTGCCGGCTTTTTAGGAGTCTCATGCCTGCGACTCCTCAAAAAATTCACCAACTTAAAAGAAGATAGTTCTTTGGGAATTGTCCTTTCTGCTTTTTATGCGATTGGCATTTGTCTCTTAACTAGAATTCAGAAGATGGAATTTGGCAATCAATCCGGACTTGATTCATTTCTTTTTGGCCAAGCTTCATCTCTGGCCATTGAAGATGTTTGGACGATTGGATGTACCCTAGGGTTGACCGCAATATTTATCTGGATTTTCTTCGAGGAATTATTGATTACCGGATTCGATTCCTCCTTCGCCAGATCCGTTGGAATTAAGGACGAACTTTTAAATTATGTCTTATGGGTCCTTATCGCTTTCTGTATCATTACCTCTTTGCAAATAGTTGGGGTAATTCTGGCTTCCGCACTGCTGATTATTCCTGCGGTTTCCGCCTCTCTAATCGCAATACAAATGAAACGGTATCTGTTTTGGTCTGCGATTTTTGGTGCTATCTCAGGAGTATGCGGCACTTTCATTTCATTTTTAGGAAAAGGTATCCCAACAGGTCCTTTGATTGTCTTGTCCTCCTCGCTTCTATTCTTAATTGTTCTGCTATTTAGACCCAAAAAAGGTGCCTTCTTTCAATTGAATCATTCGAGGCGGAGTTCGATTCGAATACAGATGGAAAACACCCTCAAAGCTATTTATCAGGTTCTAGAACAAAAAAACTTTCAAAAAAGCTCCATAACTTCCATTGAATTGATGCATCGTAGAGGAATCGGTCGTGAGGATTGTGAGCGAGAAATCAAACTTTTAATCCGTTCAGAGTTGGCATCTCAACGCGAACTAAGTTCTACTGAAACACTGCCTGGTCTTAGCGAGATTACATTGACTCCGGAAGGCTGGGAATACGCCTGCAAAATTGTTAGGAATCACAGACTGTGGGAATTATACCTTACAAATGAAGCAGAATATGATGACGATCATGTTCACGAAGATGCTGAAAAAATCGAGCATCTATTGGGAGAAAAAACGATCAGGCACCTCGAACGAATTCTCTCAAACCCTCGAACAGATCCCCACGGAAAATTGATTCCAAGCATAAGCGATATGGAGAATGGCTGGATCGAAAAAGACGGTTCCATATCTCAAACAAAATAATTGAGTTAATGAAATTTCTACCGGAATTTAATTTTACTCAGGTATTTGTAGACCCATGGAGTTCGATTTCCCTTCTCCATTGGAATGCTCAGATCGTGGTCATGGGAATCTTAGTATGCTGGGCTTGTGGAATAGTCGGTTCCTTTATCGTGGTACGTAGAATGGCATTAATGGGAGATGCGATAAGCCATGGAATTCTTCCTGGCCTTGCCCTCTCATTCATTTTTGGAAATTCTTTGGGTTTGGGAAGTATGTTTCTCGGTGCTTGCCTTGCTGGGCTTGCCTGTAATTTTTGCATCGAGTTGCTCCATACCCGTACTCAAATCAAAGAAGATGCAGCCATGGGTTTGGTGTTCACTTCCTTTTTTGCTATTGGAGTTACGCTAATCAGTATCCAAGGAGAAGTTCATATGGACCCCGAATGTATCTTGTATGGGGAGATTGGTATGGTACCACTTTCTGAGAGTTTGTATCTCTTCGATGTTGAGCTTGGAAACCGCTCTTTGTGGATGATGGGGTTCGTATGCTGCGTAGTAGCTATCGGAACGATTCTTTTTTATGAGCAACTCCTTGTTACGAGTTTCGATAGCACTCTAGCCAACTCTCTTGGCATACCGGCAAGGGCAATACACATGGCACTCATGATCTGCCTTGCTCTTTCGACAGTAGCTAGCTTGGAAGCTGTTGGAGTTATTTTGGTGGTTGCAATGTTTGTCTTTCCTTCCGTAACCGCATCTTTTTTTATGCGAAGACTCCCATACATTCTGGTTGGAACTATCCCACTAGGTGTTCTCTATTCAATCGGTGGTTTTCATCTGGCTCATTGGCTCGATTGTTCAATTGCTGCCTCAATTGCTGTAGTTGCGACTGCTTTGTTTGTACCTGCTTGCTTATTTGGTCCAAATGGTGGAATTTTTTGGAAAATAAGGTTAAATTGGACAAAAAAAAGCCCTCACATGGAGGGCCATTAAAAGAATACTTATAGTATAATTAACTTGCGTCCTTCTTTCCTTTTTTGATGGAAACTTTAGAAGCAGTCTTGTTACTGCAATTGCATCCTTCGATGGAAACTCGAGTGTCTTTGGTCAGTTTGCTAGTGCAATCGAATCCAACCATTTTGGTTTTGCTTCCAACGGTTACCTTCTTTTCTTTCTTACCCATTGCAACGGTAAGAATCTTAGACTCGCTATCAAAGCCGACAACTTTACCGTTGATGGCCTTGGATGGACATCCAGCAAAAACAGATGCTGCAAAAAGAAGTGAAACGATAGATGTTAAGATAATTTTCATGGTTTTCTAATATTAGGGTTTGTAATCAGATCATACAATCAATAGTCAAATTCAGCTTTCACAAGTTTAAACTCTCTTAGAATTAAATATTTATTTATCGGTTCGTTTTGTTCCGACAACTCAAAATTGAAAAAATACCAGTCCATTTTACTCCCATTTTTGATTTGGTTATCTGTAAATGGTCACCCCATTCCTGATATTCCCGTTATCGGTAGTTTCGAAACCGACGGCAATTCTGTCATTACGGTAGAAATCGATCCAAGATGCTTTGCTGATGATCCCGAGGAAGTCCCTTTTTTGTTAAAAAGTAACTTTGATTCTTTGACGAACAATGAAAAAGACCAACTTATACAAAAGGCAAAGGCAATGGTGTCCGAAGCAATGGAAGTAAGATTTGGCATGCAAGATTGGTTCCTGCCTAATTTTTCTTTCACCTTTTTAGAAAAAGACGCGGGAGATTTAGCTGAAGAAAATATTTTGGTTGTTCAGGGAACTTATGAAAGCTATCTGGATTCGAATTCTAGTTTCTATCAGATTCGTTCACTGGAAGACGCTGCATATGACATTGTCTTTACCAACCTCATCCAAGGTAAACCACAACGCAGAGTAAATGTTCTTTTTCCAAACGAGGAAAGTTTTCAACTCGATCTTTCTTTTATCGATGGTCAGCCGCTCCAAAAGAAAGTCCCTGAACTGAACCAATCTAATCTGCCGCAAGAAACCAAAGAAGATATGGAAAAAAGAAGATCAGATGCGAGAAGTACTTTCTTTTCCTTTACCAGACAAGGTTTTGTTCATGTGCTGCCATTGGGATTGGATCATATTCTTTTCGTGATTGGACTCTTTTTCCTGTCCAGAAAGTGGAAACCTATCATTTATCAGGTTTCGGTTTTTACCCTCGCTCATACTATTACGCTCGGTCTTGCAACCCTTGATCTTGTTAGTGCTCCCTCTAATGTGGTCGAGCCTGTGATTGCTGCGAGTATTGCGATCGTTGCGATCGAAAATATCCTTTTTCCAGGATACCGTCACCTTCGGCTACTTGTAGTATTTTTCTTTGGATTGATACACGGTCTTGGCTTTGCGGGTGCACTTTCCGCATTTCAATTAGACCCAGCCTCCCTAATGATTGGACTGCTTGGATTCAATGTTGGCGTTGAACTCGGGCAGTTGGCTGTGATTTCATTGGTTTTTACTGCAACTTTTTGGCTTAAGGAGGAAGATTCCTACCGAAAATTTGCGGTAATTCCGGGATCTTCATTCATCGCAATAATGGGGATTTATTGGACGGTTGAACGAGTTTTCTTTTAGTGATCTAATAATGTTAAATCATCTTTTTAAGAAATTTCAGCTCGTTATTGCATCCATTGCCATGATTGCTTCAACCAGTTTGCCATTAGGTGTGTTACAAATTGGGGTTTGGGCCAATATGTTCGAACAATTTTACGAGGAAACTCGCTCCGTATTTCTTTCTGCTGAATGGACTTTTGACGGAGATCACCGATGTTCGGGATGTCAGTTGGTATCGGATTTAGGGGCTAAGACGAAAGAATCTCTCAAATCCTCCAGCCTTTCCATTGAAAATCAACTCTCCGTTCCAGTAGCTTCAAAATTTCAGATTGCCCGACCACATCAACTCGGAAGTCTCTTTATTCTGAAAGAATCATACACGAATAGTTTTTTATCCGTGGAGAAGCCTCCGCCTAAGGTTTAAGAGCGAAATTTATAATCTTCCAATCAGTTAGATTGGGTCTTTCTGCCTATTCTCGAAGAATTTTTCTTCGAGCAAATTCCTTATTTATTATGAAACTTTATAAAACAATTACACTTATATCCACTACAGTATTTTCTTTTTTATCTGCCCATGAGGAGCCATGGACTGCTGCCCGACCTGATGGTCATGCACCTATTTCGGTGATGGGGGATCATATGCACAAAATGGGTGAATGGATGCTCTCTTACCGTTACATGACAATGGAAATGGAGGGGCTAATGAAAGAATCTTCTAGCATTACAAAAGCTGAAGGGGCAGCCCTTTACCCAGCGAGCATGATGGGGAATATGCTCCCAAAAGACATGATTATGGACATGCACATGTTAGGTACAATGTATGCCATTTCCAATAAATGGACACTACTTGGAATGCTTAATTATTTGGATAATGAAATGTCCATGCAAAATGGAAATAAAATGGAATCAAGCGGTCTAGGCGATTTAAAATTGGGCGGACTCTACGATCTTGCCCAGTGGGAACATGGCAGAAGAATGCATCTTACATTAAGCTTATCCTTACCCGTTGGCTCGATTGATGAGAAACACACCGATGGAACCACTTTGGGATATGGCATGCAGCTTGGTTCAGGAACCTTTGATTTTCATCCTGCAATTACCTACTTGGGACAAAGCGAAAATTATTCTTATGGTGCACAATTGGGAGCGACTCTCCGAATCGATGAGAACGATCAGAATTACTCTCTGGGAAATAAGTTTGTCACAACCCTGTGGGGTGCACGCAAAATTACTGATTCATTGAGTGCCTCAGTAAAATTAGATTACTCTTCTGAGAATCAGGTTGATGGTCTTCACAGAGGATTGACCATGATTAATATGACGCCCGCGAAACAAGCTACCTCCCAAGGGCGCGATCTTACAACAGTTGGTCTTGGCTTGAATTACTATTTTAAGAATGGCGATCTCAGCGGACATCGTTTGGCGGCTGAATGGGAAACACCTGTCGACCAAAAGGTTAACGGAGTTCAATTGGAGCTCGATTCTGTTTGGACGCTCGGTTGGCAGTACGCATGGTAATTTTAAAGTTTTAGAGTCAATTCTCCCAGGTTGTTGAGACTAAATTTACCAAAATATGTTTTAAAAGTTTAAGAGATCGAAAAGAGTAAAAATGAACGGCGAAACTAAAATCCAATCTAGTAAGGTCGCCTTAAATACTCAAAAATTCGATTTCTGGCGAAATACTTTCAATGGCATCGTGGAGGCAAGTTTTGCCTCCACATGCCTACTTGTGGCTATTCGATATTTCGGAGCATCCGACACAGCAAAATCATTATTGGCTGGAGGTGGTTACACTGGTTTTTTAATCACCCCGATTTTTCTTCTTTTTATTGGAAAAAGTAAATTACCGGTAAGTCGTATCTGCTCCACCCTTATGCTTTTGGCTGCTTTTTGTATTTTAATCTCCGCTACCGCCTCTACAGTCTCTTTTTATGTGGGCTGGGTGTTAGTGGCCTGTATCCTTGCGGTTCAAGTACCATCTTTAATGGTCCATATTTATTCGGAAAATTATCGCTCGGATGAAAGAGGTCAGAAAATATCAGGTAACTTAATGATCTCAGCGGTGGTTGGAAGTCTAACAGCACTTCTTACAGGTTTACTTCTCGATAGAGAACTTGGCTACTTTAGAATCATCGCCGTAGTCACCGCCCTGATTTGCCTAATTACATCCTATTTTCATCTGAAAATTCCCTCCAAGCCTCTAAAAGCTGATTCCGGAGGCTTATCCAAAGATCTTGTCTACGCGATGAAAGATCGTCTTTTCTTCTGGATGCTAACTGGATGGATGCTCATGGGGATTGGTAATTTGGTGACAATTCCATTGCGTGTCGAGTATCTTGCAAACCCTGTCCACGGCATTGATCTAAGTAACATTGGCGTGCTTTGTATTACCATGATAATCCCCCTTGTTTGCAGGGTTGGTAGCACACCCTTTTGGGGCTGGGCTTTTGATAAATTCAACTTAGCTTTCGTAAGAATTTCCATAAATCTATTTTTTCTTTTCGGTCTCTTTCTATATTTTCAAACCAAAGACTTACTCCATTTAAGCATCGCTTCCGCCTTAATTGGAACGGCTACCGGTGGCGGCACAATGGCTTGGGCACTTTGGGTTACAAAAGTCGCACCCAAAGGCACGGAATCAAGTTATATGAGCGTACATTCATTCTTTACTGGTTTGAGGGGAGTTCCAGCTCCGTTTCTCGGTTACTGGATTCTAACGAATCTCGGCCCAAATCAGGTTTCTTGGACATCAGCCACACTTATTCTTTTAAGTTGCATAATCTTCTTCAAACTTTCAGCCGATAAAAGATTAAAAGCAAACAATTCTTAAATAGAGAGATTGATGAATCCTATATTGAAAGAAAATTGTCACATGTTTTTATAAAGAAGTTCTCAATGAGTTTTTTTTGCTATTTCGCTTCTTTGGCTTTTGCACTGATGATCAGTTATTACCCGATGGTTGCTTTCTCTGGTGAAACAAGCCCGGCAAATAACGAGCTTACTCCACTCGTCGTTACCGCAAAGGGCGGATTCTCCGAACCTTATAATTCAACCGCTTGGTCAATTACTTCTTTGGAAACGAAATCAAACGAAGGAACTGCACGATCCTTACCCGAAGCATTATCTGGTATTCCATCAATCTTGATTCAAAAAACAGCACTCGGTCAATCCTCGCCATACATTCGTGGGCTAACCGGATATCATAACTTATTACTTGTCGATGGCATTCGCTTAAATCATTCGGCAATGCGGTCTGGTCCAAACCAATACTGGAGTACAGTCGAGTTTTTTGGCTCAGATCGTACAGAAGTATTAAGAGGAGCAAATGGTGTTTTATATGGAGCCGATGCAGTCGGTGGAATCGTAAATTCGCTGTCATCAGATCCTTATTTTTCTGATTCAAAAAAAATACAGATGGTTGATATTTTAGGTCGGATTTCATCCGCAGAGCACTCTTGGAGTACAGGATTTTCAACCGTATTCTCCTCTCCAAAATGGTTTGCCGAAATTTCACATATAGAACGTTCTTTTGGTGACCTAGAAGGAGGAAAAAATATCGGCCAACAGAACAATACCGGCTATGACGGAAGAGGCACTCGTTTACGACTGTCCAGAAAGCTTTCGGATGATTCAAACCTAGTCATCGGACTTCAAGAAACTTTTATGGATGATGTTCCTAGAACTCATAAAACAACTGATGGATTGGACTGGGAGGGTTTGTCGAAAGGAAGTGAAATATGGCGTCGACTTGATCAAAAGAGGAATCTTTATTATGGCAGGATCGACTGGGAGGATATTGAAGGATTCGCTAATTCAGGGCAATTGATCCTTAGTCTTCATTCTCACTATCAAGAAAGAAATCGCATGAAAGGCAGTGCGGGTGTTCCGATTGGAGGAGATCTACAAACTTTTGATCTCAATGATATTGGACTCGTAGCACGATTTGAAAAAGAACACTTTTTCGGAGGTATTCTGGCTTATGGAACAGAATTACATCATGAAAACCTTTCTTCCGGGGGATACCTATTTGATGCAAGTGCAAACCTCACAACCGATCTGCTTCAGGGGCCACTAGCGGCTGACGCACGTTATGATCGTTTTGCAACATACTTGCATTACACTCACGAATTCAACTCCGGATGGTCTTTACAGCCTGGCATACGCCATTCTGCAACCAAAGCCGATCTAAGAAGATTTTATGAAAAGAACAACGATGCTTCTACCCTGTTTGATCCGAAAGAAAAAAAGTATCAAGAAATTATTTGCAGTTTACGGGCAACTAAACGGTTTCACGACGAACTCTTTTTCTTTGGTGGATTTTCGCAAGGATTTAGACCCCCTACCCTCTATGATCTTACTTCAACGGATGAGACAAGTGCAGTAGAAAAACCCAACACCACGCTTGAATCTGAACGATTTCTTCAAATGGAATTAGGCATGCGAGGGAAGTCTGGGGCATTGGATTGGCAGATGGCATACTACTACAGTTGGATTAGGGATATGATCATTCGTTCACCAGTTGAATCCGGTAAATCTGATGTACTAAAATCAAACGGCGATGGTTTTATTCAGGGTGTAGAGATTGAACTGGGTTATCAATGGTCTCCATCTTGGAAATCAGAACTTTCTTTTTCTTGGATAAAGGGAGAGGTCGAGCAGATGCTAGACAACAATGCCTCAGGTACGATCCTTGTAAATGGACGAAATTATTCCTTAGTGAAACGGGCAACCACTCGACTCATGCCGACCCAAGGTAAGTTTGCCACAAAATTCAATCCCGCGAGTTCTAGGTGGTCCTCGGAATTTTCTTTCCTTGCGGTTGGCAAAGCGGATGATCTTTCCTTGAAAGATGAGACAGATATTACACGGATACCTGCCAATGGCACTCCTGGTTACTTTCTTACTAATTTTTACGGTAAATACGATATTTCAGAAAACAGTTCAGTCTCCCTCGCCGTCGAGAATATTGGCGATGTTGATTATCGGGTTCATGGTTCTGGACTGAATGGTGCGGGTAGAAACTTTATCCTGTCCTGTTCGATGGTATTTTAAAAGGCAAAATCCCGGTGGGGTTGCCTAATAAAAATAACGAAAAAATCTATATTCTTCTGTAACTTTAATCACAATTCACTAGTATTGTATTATATGAAGTTATTCGTTGTATTGCCCATTATTCTAATACCCCTTGCTTTTGTTTCGGGAAAAAAACTTTCAAAAAAGGAAACTCTCATCGAAGTACAAGCAATCAATCAGATCTTGGAGGCCGCTTACGAAGAACATGGTGTCAATCTTACCCCAAAGATCGATGATGCCCTTTTGGCAAGAAGACTTTACTTAAAAGCCGCAGGTCGAATAGCCACGCATGACGAGTTGACTTCCTATCTTGCCAACCCGTCCAAAAACAAAAAAGACCAATTAATTGATCAGCTAGTGGAGTCTTCTGCTTTTGATAGTCAGATGTTTAATTGGTGGGCTGATTTGCTAAGGCTCCAAACTCGGATGCGTGGAGGAAACCAAATCGGTGCAGGTCAACTTTATGTTCATTGGGTAAAAGAACAGGCTAATAACAATGTTCCTTTCAATGAAATGGCTTACAAATTAATAACTGCCGAAGGATATCCTTGGGAAAACGGTGCTGTCGGCTATTACCTCCGGGATGCCGGCATGCCCCTCGATAACATGTCGAATACAACCCAAATTTTCCTTGGTACACAAATGGTTTGTGCCCAGTGCCACAATCATCCCTTTGATCGCTGGACACAAATGGAATACTACCAAATGGCATCATACACTTACGGTATCTCCTCGTCAAAAGGAGGAAATATCCAAAACAAAATCAAGAAACATTTTGAAAACCAAGCGAAAGGACTCTCTTACAAAGACAGAAAAAAGAAACAAAACTCAAAAGAAGCACAAGCTTTACGCAGGTCTGTTCAGGAAATGCTTCGCCCACTCAGATATGGTGCGACTCATACAAACCGTAAACTTTCACTACCACATGACTACCAGTATGATGACGGGGCACCCAAGTCATTAGTCACTCCATCTCCGATCTTTGACTCTGCTATTTCACAAAAAGATGGAGAATCGAAGGTTCACGCGTATGGGGAATGGTTAACTAACCCAGAAAATCCACGTTTTACCAAAGTGATTGCCAATCGTATGTGGAAAAAAGTTTTTGGGCGTGGTCTGGTTGAGCCCGTCGATGATTGGCGGGATGACACCGTTGCATCTATTCCGGAACTTTTGAATCATTTAGAAAATCTGATGGTTCGTGTGAACTTTGACTTGAAAGAATTTCAAAGAATTCTGCTCCGAGTTAACGCATT
Organism: Verrucomicrobiota bacterium; assembly: GCA_036127675.1. Taxonomy (GTDB): domain Bacteria; phylum Verrucomicrobiota; class Verrucomicrobiia; order Opitutales; family Seribacteraceae; genus Seribacter. The sequence continues at coordinate 30,676 of JAYYRA010000040.1, read as the reverse complement.
CGAGCATGCTGCCCCTGAATTTATTCCAAATATTGAAACGCCTTATTATTTCGAAGGACCTATTCTTGAAAGAATGGCGGCAGAACAAATTTGGGACTCGCTGGTTGCATTGTCCATACCCGACTCAGATGACAGAAGTCAGAATGCACAGATAATAGACCAAAGATTGGAACGCTTTCAGCAATATCAGGAAGAAATTGAATCCTTAGATGGAGACAAACTTGCCAAACTGGCAAAAAAAGGAGCCAAGGCTAGTAAGGAAATCAATGATCAAATGGAAAAAATTCAAGATAAGCTGAGAGAGGCACAAGAGGCGGATGACCGAGAAGCCGTTTCTCGACTTAGAAGAGAGTACGGCGTGGCTAGAAATCAACAGCGTACCGTATTTGCCAAATTGATTATGGGTCCAGACTTTGAAGTCAAGTCTCTCTATGGAAATAGCGGAAATATCTACAAGAAAAATGATCAGTGGAAAGGATTCAGCAGCCAGATATACAGAGCCTCGGAATTACAAACCCCTGCTCAACCCGGTCATTTTCTCCAAGTATTTGGCCAGTCCGATCGAGAAATTGCAGACAATGCAAACCGGCAAGCATCTGTAACTCAGGCTCTTACTTTACTAAACGGCACATTTTATGGGGCTTTGTTTAATAAGGAGTCTCCACTAATGAAAAATCTATCTGAAGCTACCGAACCAACGGAAAAAATTAAGGTCTTATTTCTCTCAATTTTGAATCGGGAACCTACAACTGAAGAAATAAAGATGTGCATGGAAGAGCTCTCGCCAGTAGCTTTTCAATCATCTCTCGATAATCAGGAAATCCCTGAACATTTATCGAAAGAGAAAAAGAAGGCATGGAAAAAACACATGGAAAAAAAGGTCGCTTGGGCTAACTTTAATCGTAATCGTGAGTATTTTGCCATCGCTTGGTCCTTGATCAATACTCGTCAGTTTTCATTCGTGCAGTAAATTCTAAACCAAATTATTATGAATATGAATTCCTTCCCTTTTTCTGACGAACTTAATCGTAGAAGGTTTGTTTCTTTGGCTGCCAAAAGTTTTCTCGGTGTGAGCATCTTACCTTGGGCATCCCATCGTTCACTCAGAGGTGCTGGCCTTGGCTTAAATCGACCACTCAATCACGCTCCCAAGGCAAAGAATGTAATATATCTTTACATGTCAGGAGGAATGACTCACTTGGACACATTCGATCCTAAGTCGGGAACTGAAACCGGTGGACCCACTCAGACAATTAAGACGAATGCTGATGGTGTCCAATTGGCCGAGAATCTTCCCTTACTAGCTAACCATGCTGACAAGATTGCAGTGGTAAGAGGAATGACTTCAACAAAAGGGGCTCATCAACAGGGTAATTATTTCATGCACACCAGCTATGCCCAAAGAGCTACCATCGTTCATCCGAGTATGGGTGCATGGATGACTCGCCTAGACGGTCGTTTTAATCCCACTCTTCCCGGAGCAGTTGTAGTAGGTGGTGGAAGCAGACACCCTCTTTCTGGCTTCCTTTCCACGTCCCATCAACCACTTGCTGTCGGAAATCCAAATGAAGGACTAAAAAATGTAAAAAAGCTTTGGGGCATGACCGAAGAAAAGTTCGAACAGGGACTCGACTTATCACAAAGGCTAGATCGTTCTTTTACTGAAAAGTATAATTTGGATAAGGTGAACGCCTACAGTGATATGTATGATGACGCGGTTCGCCTGATGAAAAGCAAGGACCTTAAGGCGTTCGACCTCAATCAGGAATCCCAAACCACCCGAGACTCTTACGGATCAGATAATTTTGGTCAGGGCGTTCTTCTAGCCAGAAGATTAGTTGAAAGGCAAGTTCGCTTTGTGGAAGTACAATTAGGTGGGTGGGATACTCATCAAAATAACTTTTCGCGGGTACCTGAAAGGTGTGCCATTTTAGATCAAGCACTATCAGCTCTCTTAGACGATCTCACAAAGCGTGGCTTACTTGAAGAAACACTGGTGGTTCTAGCGACCGAATTCGGAAGAACGCCCACCATTAATGTTAATGAAGGACGGGATCATTACCCAAAAGCTTTCTCCTGTATGCTTGCAGGCGGTGGAATTCGTGGTGGACAAATTTGGGGGAAAACCGATGAAGAAGGACGGGAAGTCATTGAAAATAAAGTCGAGATTCCTGATTTCAATGCCACTATTGCCTACTCTCTAGGACTACCATTGGATGAGATCGTCTACTCCCCTACCCGTCGACCTTTCACCCTTTCCGATAAAGGGAACCCATTGGTAGAACTACTTTAAAACCTATTGGCTCGACTGCAGCTTAAGTTTTTTGTCGACTCAAATCGTTAAATCTACGATAAATAAAACTCAATTCTAACCCCACCTTATGATGAAGTATTTTGCGTACGCACTGCTCATGCTTCCATTCGTTATGACTGAAGCTAAGTCCCCTAAACCTGAAAACACACTCACCATCGAACTTAAACATGGTCCGGTTCTAATTGAGCTTTTTCCAGATAAGGCTCCAAAGCATGTGGAAAGAATTAAAAAGCTAGCTTCCGAGGGAAAGTATGACGGAGTAGCTTTTCATCGGGTTATCGAAGGTTTCATGGCTCAAACTGGAGATGTTGAACATGGTAAAAAAAAGGGATTTAATTCCGGAAGGGTTGGTACCGGAGGATCGGATTTACCCGACCTAAAGGAAGAATTCAATGATGTAAAACATGTCCGAGGCACTTGTTCTATGGCTCGCTCTTCTAGCCCAAACAGTGCAAACAGTCAGTTCTTTATTTGTTTCGAACCAGCCCCTTTCCTAGACCGCCAATATACTGTTTGGGGTCAGGTGATAGATGGTATGGAATTTGTGGATAAAATAAAGCTTGGTTCATCCGGGAACAACGGATCGGTAAAAGATCCCGATTTTATGGTTAAAGTTTCCGTTGGCAAAGCTAAGTCATCTGCAAAAGCAAAGACTAATAAGAAGAAATAAATCCCCAATTTCTTTAAAGAGATGGCCCCGTGATTTCACGGCAAGTCATATGATATAGTCCAACGAAAAACTCTTCGTCCCACCTTTCTTCAACCACTAATTCTCCTGTCACGCGAATGATGCGGTCCATCATAACTTCTACCCCATCATCAGCGTTCACAACCACCCATCCATTTGCTTCTGGAGTCTGGCCGAAGCAGCAACTCATCTGATCGGGCAGAAGAAGAAATTCTTTTACTTCATTGTTCTCATCCACAACCGTCGGAATCATAAATCCTTCGATTGCAACTTTTGTATTTGAAATTTTCCTGAGTTTTTCAGGTACCCTTTCAGCAAACGCTGGGTAATCAAATTCGATACCATCTCTCTCCCATTCCACTTCGTATTCGAAATCAGTTAAGTCACGAAAATCAACCGACTTGTAGTGACTTCCTTTCGGCAGAGGGGGCAAGCGTTCAATGTTTTCAATATCAGTTGCGTTTTGGTCATCAGTTCTGATCTTTCCTTGAACTACTGTACCTTCCAAAGTTTTGGTTACATTCTTTTCGATCGTGGAGTGATCTAAGTTCACTGATAGAACATCTTTTGGTTGCGGTTTTATATCATCCTCAGCTTTTGGCTCATCCTCTGGTACCAAAATTGGCTCTCCGACAATTTGGTTTGAGTCTATAATATGAGTAACTTCCTTTTTTTCTCCGCAACTAAAAGAAATGAGCAGGAAACATAGCATTGAAAGCTTTTGTATCTGTACTGAAGCACGCTTATTAACAGTGGAAGTAAGAAAGATGTTCATTCAGCTATTTAATTTCAAGTTTTCGGAAAGCTCATTTTTATACGCTTGAATCGCTGGCAGGGCACCGCTGATTAAACCGACAATTAAAATGATCCCAATAACAAAAAGAACCGAAACATCTGGGTTAAATACTTCTAAAACCACGCCCGTTTTATCACGTATTACTTGAAAAACGGTTAGATTAATCAGTAAATTCATTGCTATTCCAGCTAATCCACCTGCAACTGCCAAGATCAAAGATTGCCAAATTATCACCGCTGTAACTGCCTTTCTTGGTGCACCCAAGCATCGCAGGATTGCAAATTCTCTCTTTCTTTCATTCATTGACGATCTTAGGGTTAACAAAATAATCATACAGCTAATAATTGCCACCATAGCTGCGATTATTTCCAAGACCTTTTGAAACCAACTAAATTTATCGAAAAAACTACTCAATACCGAAGCAACCGGCCAAGCAAGAGTAGCAACATCTCCTTGACGGTTGTATTTCGTATGAAGGGAAATACCGGCGGACCCATTCAGCTTTAGGAGAACGGCACTAATGGTTTGAGCCATGGATTTATCGTGTCCTTCCATCAATTGAATTCCTTTTATTGGGACCCAAATAACCCGATCTGCAGGTGTGCCAGTCGATTCAAGCACCCCAACCACCACATATATGTCTTGGTGTTTATTTTCCTCCTTGAAGTCAAGACCATGATATGGATGAAATTTATCCCCTATATTAAGCCCAAGTTTTTTGGCTACGAAAGCACCCACCAGTGCTTCTTTGGCCAGAGCCGAAAAAATACGACCACCTGATTTAACAATAAATTTCTGACCAGGCTTCCATTCGTGCTCAAAAAACATTTCTGGCTCTGTTCCCACAAGTCGGTAACCGTGATAATTGTCGCCAACTGCAATTGGGAATGCTCTTCTGACTCCAGAGGTATTTTTAATCAACTCATATTGTTCCCAGGGAAGATTTCCCGGAGATTCCTCCAAGTGAAAGAGTGAATTCAAAATAATTTGCAATTTCGAGCCTCGGGCACCCAATACAGCGTCAAACCCATTTGCTGAATTATTAAAAGCTCGCCTTGTCTCCTGATTAATTTGCCAGGTACTCAAAAAAAGTCCAGCGGCCATCGAAATGGTAAATACTGCGACAAACGAAGAAAAGCCATGCTTTCGTATTCCGCGAAGGGCCAAAAAGAAAATAATTTTAAGACCTGGTCTAATCATCATTATACATACTTACCAGATGCGGCATTTAGAGACTCCCAATTCAAATTATGATCAAAAGATGAAATGATTTTGGGATCATGACTCACCACCAAAAGACTGGCTTGATTGGCAGACGACAACTCCTTGATCATCTCCATGGATACCTCGGCATTATGGGAATCAAGATTACCCGTTGGCTCATCTGCTAGTATTAGTTGTGGTTCATTTACCAAAGCACGTGCCAGAGCGACTCGCTGTTGTTGCCCAAGCGACAACTGATTTGGCAAGTGATGTATGCGGTCGGATAAGCCAACTGCATCTAGCAGTCTTCTAGCTTTTGCAGGATCTACTTTGCCCCCCCAAGCCATGGAAATCTCAAGGTTTTCCAAGGCAGAATATCCCTGAAGCAAATGAAATGATTGAAAGATATAACCAATGGAAGAAGCTCGTAGCTGGTCTCTCTGGTTTTCCGTAAGCCCGTTTAGTGTAAGACCATTTAACTTAATTTCCCCCCCATCAGGCTGGACAATTCCTGCAATCAAATTCAAAAATGTGCTTTTTCCCGATCCGCTTTCCCCATGGATGGCAACCATGCTTCCTTTCTCCATGTAGAAATCTTCCACATCCACAACTTGAATGCGTTTACCGTCATGATTTCGAAAGCACTTGTTTAAATTGTTTATTTGAAGCATTTTTTAAAGTCATGAATCGTTATTCAACGGGGATCAGATGACAAGTGTACAGATGAATTTTTGAAAATAAATTTTTTTCCATCGTAAAACATTGTTGAAAGAGTTGACGATTCCAGACTCCTATTAAGTATTGATTCCATGAACCGACTATTTCTTCAATTCCTGATCTGTTTCAATTTGATCTCGAGTAAAGGTAATGGGCAAAATTCATTACGGGGAAAATATCGTGAATGGATCGAGGATAATGACCGCGTCGAAGTAAGGTCGTGGTATGCCGAGACTGAAGTTTCTCTTCAGCAAGATTGGACATTTGAATTTCTTGGGACGATTGATGCATGGTCTGGTGCTACTCCCAATGGATTACCGCCAAATAAAGCTACTCTATCTAATCCCAACGAGTGGTTGAATTTAGTTCCCGAGGAAATTCGAAAGGCTGGACTGTTCAACATTGGAAAAGAGTCTTCAGAATACCTTTTTGGCCTTGAGTATGGCATTAGTGATGAACCCGACTATCTTTCAAAAAGCTATGCGATTAAATATTCCCATAAATTAGCAGCTGACACCCTTCTTCTAAGCTCAGGTTTTTCTTTTCAAGATGATTCTGTCAAAAATTTTAATGGTGATTTTGAGACGAAGAAAACTCCTTCCATTGCCGTTGGATTAACCCGCATTTTAGATAAGTTCACTTCGATTTCCATAAACTTTACCTATTCTTATCCAAGCGGGTACCTGAGTGATCCCTATAAAGCAATTCCGGTAGATGAAAGATTTGCTTGGGCACCCGATGAAATTTTCCTCTTTGAAGAAAATAGACCGGAAGAAAGGGAAATCATAGTTTTTTACACTGAGATCTCTCGCTACTTAGAGAGTCTGGAACTTGGGACTCATTTTTCCTACCGCTACTTCCAGGATGACCATGATTTAAGTGGTCATACTTTGGAATTCGAATTTAACCGCAGAATTGGTGATCGGTGGATTTGGTCTCCTCGATATCGTTATTACACACAAAACCAAAGCTCTTTTTACTCATCTCTTACACGAAAATATGAGTCCTTCATGGATTCCCCCAATCGCTTCAATGGACCATTTTATTCCGCTGATTACAGATTGTCTGATTTTGATTCCCACACGTTAGGTTTGAAATTTACTTATCTTGTAGTGGATGATCTAAAACTCGATGCTGGGATCGACCGCTATCTCACAAAAGGCAGAGATGGCAAAACTAACCAAAAGGTTTATCCGGAAGCAAATGTATTTACCGTAGGTTTACAATGGGAGTATTAAAGGTTCAACCGCCGAAGAATTTTAGCCTATTCAAAGAACAAGAACTGGTAGTACTTTGCTTTGAAGCATTCGGTACCGCCTGCAAAGTTAAATTTTCGCCCTTGGATTCAATTAATCACGAATCTGCAAGTCAAAAAATTGTCTCATGGGTTCATTGCTTTGAAGAGCGATACTCAAGATATTTGCCTGAAAGCTGGTTATCAAAAATCAACGAGGCAGCAGGTAAATATTCTTTAAAATGTACGCCTGAAGACTTTCAACTTCTGCAAGCGGCAACCTTTTCTAACTTTCATAGCCAGGGAGTAATAGACCCATCCTGTCTTCCTTTGACCAAGCTTTGGCAAGAAGCAAAACGAATCGGGCAAATTCCAGAAGAATCAAAAATTCAGCATGCTGTAGAATTGGTAAGTTGGGAAAAAGTTCAATTTTCGAAAGATGAGATTTTTCTTCCACTCCAAGGAATGGGACTTGATTTTGGAGGTTTTGGAAAGGAATTCGCTGTCGACAAGGTTGCGGAAATTCTAAAATCCATTTCATGCGAAAATTTTCTTGTCGATTTCGGTGGAGATCTTTTCGCATCTGGGTCTGCTTCCGAAGATTGCTCGTGGAAGGTCGGCATCGAAAGAACGGGTGGCAGTGAAAGACCCGCTTTTGTAATTTTCTTAAAAGATCATGCTCTTGCAACCTCCGGAAATTACAGAAAGTTTTTCGACTTTAGAGGTAGAAGGTATGGGCATACCATTGACTGTCGAACGGGATATCCGACGATTTATTCGGAACGATCTGCCTCGGTAATTAGTCCAAGTTGCCTGAAATCCGGGGTGCTTTCAACTTCCAGTTTAATGATTGGAAAACAGGAAGCACTCCAGTTGCTTAATTCCGAGTGGAATGTGGAAGGTTGCATCCAGTCATTTGATTCATCTCAATTAACAGATAAATTTTACAAACATATTGTACATGAAAATTTACTGTAGTTTCATTCTTTCTATTTTTTGTTTTGGTTGTTCACCTAGGGTAACGGTTAACCCTATGGATAGATATTATCTTGCCGACTCACTAATGAAACCAGACCGTGATTCTCTAGGTATGAAAATGAATGATCATGCTTACTTTTCGAGAGAAGCTTCAAGGGGAGGAAAAAGTATCGGTGGCGGTGGGTGTGGATGTAATTAATACAATGAATAAATTTCGCCTTCTTCTTTCTTTAGCCCTTCTTATCCAGGCTCGATCGATCGCTCCAAAATTGATTCTATTAACTGGTCAAATACTCCGTAAACCCGTACCAGAGATGATTAAGTCGATTTATGCGTGGCTGCCGGCAACCGCAAGTGTAGTAACAACCCATGCCCTATCTGGAGCGACAACTGAAGTAAGGTCATATCAAGGAAATTCAATCAGTGTAGAAAAGGGTGAAGATGTGAACTTTCAGTTTTTTACTTCCCGATACACGGCTGGAAGTTACCGCATTTCTGGATTACCAAATGGATTGAATTATGACGGAAGCAATTCCATAACTGGAGCAATATCGGAAACAGGAAGCTACAATGTCGAAATAACCGGCTATCGAGGAGGAAACCAAACCGGGTCAGTAACTCCTGCTTTTTCTCTGGCAATTACTGTTACCGAACCTGAGGGCACAATCGGTTCAGGTGACGAGTTAATAGATAATTTTGAAGAAATATCAGATTTAGGGAACAATTGGTACCAGGCATGGTTTGGAGTAATGTATATTCCCAATTCCGGGAATTGGATCTTCCACTCGCGACTTGGATGGCTATATGCTCAACCGGATGGTCAAGATTCCTTCTGGTTTTTTGACGAATCACTTGGCTGGCTTTATTCATCGAAAAACCTAGCTGGTTACTTTTTCAGGCACTCCGATGGCGGTTGGCTGTATCAACTTGAAAGTTCCTCTATCAATCGGTTTTGGGATTTCCAACAAAATGCTGAAATTTAAAATCTCGTACTTTAATCTTCGCATTATTTGCAATGATAATTAGTAGCACATAATGCCAACTGATTTCAAAAAGGCGTTTAAGACACCGAGATATACCGGGGTTAGCCTTTCTCTCCTCTCTCTTTTTGTACTGGCTTCAATGTTGGTCGTCTGGGAAAAGGTCTCTCAGGTCAACTCCGTGTCCTCCATTGATCCTATCGTGGTTTGGGCGGAGGATTCCCTCAAGCCAACCTTGCAAATGATCAAAAACGGATATGAAAATGAAATACATGAGGAAGTAGATTTGCGTTTCTTCTCCAACAATGACCAGACGAGTCTTAATTTCCTATTGGAAAAACCCATCGATTTAATTATCGGTTCCGAATTCAATTTCTCCGAACCGAATTTGGTTGAAAGAAGCGTCGGCGAAAAGATTGCCGTTGCCTTCAAACCGGTTTCCCCAGGATTAAGCCAATCTAAAACCCAACGATTGGTGAAAGCTTCCGTTTGGAAAAAGTCTAGCCAACCTGAAAAAGCAATTCGTTTCGCTCGTTTTCTTGCTGCACCTAGTCGAGGCCAATTTTATCTCTCGCAAAAAAATTGGGTCGGTGTGGATGGAGACATATGGGCAGCATCTCCAAAAATTAAAGTCCTTTGTGATCTCAAGATTCAAAGCTTGATTCGTACGAGATTACTTTCCTTTCATCAGAGAGAAGGAATCTATGAAGAAACCGAGTTCAAGGATACCGAACAAATCGAACATACCATGAAGATTGTAACCATGAGCAAGGCAAAGGAATATCTCCCAGACCTTATTGTTTCTGGTAAAATCTTAAATTTGGATCCTGTTATTTACCAATTATCACCCCTCTCAACTGAAACATTCAATTCCTACCTTTTTATGGGAGGTAAGTACAAACAAACCTGTAAGCGACTCATTTCATATTTATCCGTGACCAACATTGATATGTTGGATTAATTCTTCTTTGTTTTCCTTTAAAATTTGCGACTTTTTCAATTGAAAGCTTAAATTTCACTATGATTCGCTGCCTTCATTTAGTTTCTTTCCTTCTGATCACTCTGTTTAGAGTTCAGGCAGAAGTCGTAGACACCCAAGCCTGGGAAAAGCGATCACCAGAAAATACTGATGATCTACTCGCGATTCAGAAACGTTTGAAAGAGTTACTGCCAGGAGCGAAAAAGGGATTAGTTGGAATCGAGGCTATGGATGGAGCCGGTAGCGGTGTTGTTGTGTCTTCTGATGGGTTAATTTTAACAGCTGCACATGTTATCGGAAAGACTGGAAAAAAAATGAAGGTGCGATTTCCGGACGGGAAAACAGCTTCTGCAATAAGCTTAGGTGGCTCGGAAATTTCTGACGCTGGGATGCTTCAGATTCTCGACAAAGGGCCATGGCCTTTTGTCGAAATCGCAAAAAATAAAAATTCTAAAATTGGTGACTGGTGCTTTGGTATTGGTCACCCGGGTGGCTTTGATTCAGAGAGAGGTATCGTTGTCCGCATAGGTAGGATCATTGAAAAAAAGGATGAAACCATGCAAACAGATAGTCGCTTGCTAGGGGGCGATTCCGGAGGGCCACTTTTTGACTTCGATGGTAAGGTGATCGCAATCCATAGCAGAATTTCCAAAAGACCTGATCAGAACTTTCATGTTCCAATTGAATCCTTTCGGGCAAACTGGGATTTCTTCCGGAAAGAAAAGTTACTCACTATTGAAAAAATTGAAAGAGGTGGCTTTCTTGGTGTGTCTTGTGAAGAAAGGGAAGAAGGTCTTGTTATCCAGTCAGTCGTACCCAACTCAGCTGCAGATCAGGCCGGTTTGAGACAGGGTGATATCTTGCTTCGGATAAACAACCAACCAATCGTGAATCGTGAAAAGCTAACTATTCTGATCTCCACCAAAGATGTGTCGGAAAAAGTTGTCATACGATATAAGAGGGAAAGTAAAGTCCATGACTTATCTTTACACTTAGGATCCCGGCTTGAATAGTTCGATGAAGCTTTACTTTCTAAAAGTATCAATATTGCTGTGCTTGCTATCCAGAATTAATGGAGCAGAATTTTTTGAAGAAAATAGCTCCACTTCTCTGGAAGAAAATTTGCGCCTAAATGGGATTACGACTCAAGAAGCACTCGGGGCTGGAAAAAGCCAGGCACTTGATACGACCGTTCGACTCCTTCGTAACCAGAAGCTAATCGCTCTAGGGACCTTGATTAATCCAGAGGGTTATTTAATTACCAAAGCAAGCTCATGTGTCGGAGCGAGAGAAGCCATTCTTACGAATGGAAAAACTTATCCACTAAAAATCAAAAAGCGATTTGAAGAGGTTGATTTGGCCCTCTATCAACTGCAAGGAGAAGGTTTAGAATTCAATCATGTTCGTTGGGATAAAACTAGATCTATATCGGAAGAGTCATTGGTTTTTTCTGCTTTTACCGAATTAGAAGAAATTCGCCTTGGTGTAGCCAGTGGTAGCCCGCGACCGATAGGTAGAGAAGGCGGCGTCATGGGAGTGCTACTTGGACGAGAAGGTAAAAAGCTTGGAGGGGTGGAGATTTCAGAAGTCGTTCCCCAAGCGGCAGCATACCGAGCGGGACTGTTGCCCAATGATTTGATTGTCAGGGTAGATACTCGGAAAGTCACCAGACGAGATCAGGTCATCAAGATTGTCGGAGCCAAAGATCCAGGTGATCTGGTTAATTTAGAAATCAAAAGAAAAAAACTTAATAAATCAATTAAGGTAACTCTCGGCCATCGTTCCGTTACATTTGATCTTTTTAATCGAAACCTACAAATGAGCGGACCCGTATCCAAAAGGAAGGATAATTTCCCTTTGATTCTTCAACATGACTTGCCCTTACCTAAGGAGGCCATGGGAGGTCCACTTTTCGACATCAAGGGTAATTTTTTAGGAGTAAATATAGCTCGAGTCGATCGGGTTACGGTATTCACTCTTCCTGCCGAGACGGTTAGAACATATGTTGAAGAATGGGTTCCTGAAAAAATTAATTAGAAATCTGAATTACCGCAAGGGATAGGCCAAAACTATTCTGAATCCGATTTCTGATCCCCTCCAAGATGGTTCCAAGCTTTCCCTCGCCGCCGATCTTGCACTTTGAGCTGGTCTTAAAAAACTTCCACCTCTAAGAACTCTCTTCGCTCCCCTGATCGGTCCTATTGGATCAATGGAAATCGATACATCCGGGTACTCTCCATAAAAATCATAGCACCATTCCATTACATTTCCATGCATATTATGCAAACCCCACTCATTGCCTTTCAAACTCGGTTGGTCTCGCGAGACCGAAGTTAATTTTTTTCGGTAAATCAGTAGATTTGGCTTACCAATAATATTTCCCCTTGAGCCTCCATTAATATTGGCATTCACCCCGGAAAGATCATTTCCATCATCTAATCCGCAAACGCCATTAGTGCCTGCACGACAGGCGAATTCCCACTCTGCTTCCGTAGGAAGGCGAAAAATCATTCCTTTTGGTAACGCCCCAGTTTCATGCGATTCAGTAGTCTTGGTAAAACAAAACTGTAAAGCTTGAGAATATGACACATCCGTAACTGGTAAATTCATTTTTTCTGACCAAAGAGAGCGTAATCCCCCGATCTTTAAATCAACATCTTCAGGAGTAATGCCTTGAATCAATTTTTGTTCGGGCTTAAGTCTGGTGAGAATTGCTAGAACCGAACCTAATTGAGCGGAGGTGATTGAAAAAACAGTTTTAGGCTTCGAACGAAAATTCTCAATGACGGAAAAGAAGTCGTTTAACTTTTCGATATTGGCAAACCTGGATAATCTCTTGAATTCTGGATTTTCTCGTTTTTCATAAAACCAGTTCAGAAGTTTTTCATGTTCTTTCGGTGCGATGAACCTGATTTCCTTTTTCGCAAAATCACCAAGTACCTGATTCCATTCTTTGACGGTAACTTCAAATTTTCCCATAAAATAAGGGTTGGAGATTTTCACTTTGTGCTGCTTCTCGTTCTTCCCCCTGCCAGGTTCATCCAGCGGGCTTCCCATTAAAAACTCGCCTGGTTCAATCTTTGAAAAGTATTTTAAATCAATCCTCTTTAAATCCTTATTCGAGAGGCGTTCCTGTGATTTAGGAGGAAAAGGAAGGTATGATTCGATAACTTTTTTCTCTTCCTGATTATCTGAACAAGCGTAACAAAAGAAACAGAAAGACAGTATCAATGTTTTCTTAAAAAGAGACCTTACCATCTAGATTCAACCCGCTGCTTCTTGTTCCATTGGTAATTTGATATAGAAAACCGTCCCATGACCATCCTTTGTATCAAACCAAAGTTCTCCCTTGTGTGACTTGACTACTACATTATGGGCAATGGCCAATCCTTGGCCGGTTCCCACTCCAACTTCCTTAGTTGTGAAAAAGGGTTCAAAGATTCGGGTCTTAACTTTTTCCGGAATTCCACCACCGTTGTCTGCAATAGATATGATAACACACTTTGCATCCGGGTAATGCTGACTCTTAACGATTAAGGTACCTTTCTGACCATTTTCAAAACGATCTCGAATCGCATGAGCCCCATTAACGATTAAATTCAGCACCACTTGATTAATTTCGCCAACATTGCAAGGGACTAGGGGTAAATTCTCATCCAGTTCGAGTTTTAATTCAGCATGATACTTCCATTCGTTGGTTGCTACCACAGTGGTGGATTGTATTGCTTGATTAAGGTCGTTTGGTTTTTTTTCGGATTCGGCATCCCGATAAGCAAAATTCTTCATCGACTTTACGATGGTTGTTATACGAGAAATCCCCTCTTTTGCTTGGGCTACTGCCTCTGGTGCATTCTCTTTAAGAAAAGAAATTTCTTTTTCATCTGGAGCTGCCTGGGAATTATCGATTTTTGCAATAAATCCTTCAACTGCATCTTTTAAGAATAATATGTTATCATTGGCAAATTGGGAAGGGGAGTTAATTTCATGTGCAATTCCAGAGGCTAATTGACCGACTGCCTCCATTTTCTGTGCATGAACAAGTTGGGTTTCCAACTCTTTCCTTTGAAGTATTTCATGTTGAAGCTTTTTGTTGCTAGTCTCCAAAGCAGCTGTCCTTTGTTTAACCGTACTCTCTAGACCAATGATCAGGCCTTGTAGTTGCCGAGTCACTGACCGAACTTCATAGGGACCCGACTCTCTGTGGGTAAAAGGCATCTGTTGTTCAATCGATTTTTTGGCTGCTTCCTCTAATTTTTTGATCGGACTGGCAAAACTTGAATAGGTGAAAAAAGCTAAAAAGCCAACGAATGAGAAATAGAGCAAAGCTGATACTAGCAGAATAATATTACCACTTTCCTCACTTGCCTGAAGATCGGACCATTTTTTTCCCATTTCACGTAGTGATTTAACTTTGTTTCCCTCCGCAGCATACTCCAAATCATCCAATGATCTTTTCAGATTGTCTCGAGTATCTTCGTAATCTGCCCGGGCTTTCTTGCTTCTTTTATCCCATGTGAAGTCCTCTTTCCACGGAGATTGTTTCTCCAATGCCAAGATATTTGCCTCTATTTTATCGAGATCTTGCTTGATTGGTTCAAGTAACTTTTTTCCATAATTGGGATATTCCGCAATCTGGTTCAATCCTTCTTTTGAAAAAGCTAGGTTTTTCTTGGTCACATTAAAAATGCCGGGATAATTCTTCGGATAGATTTCGAGCGACTCGAAGATACTTCGAGTGGTTTGCAAAAAAGCCTGCACATCCGAATACTCCTCGGATGAATCACCCGCTTGCTTAGACTCCCTTTCTAATTCAGCAGTCGCTTCACTAAGACTCGAAAATGTGTACCAACCTAACAAAGCGATTAACACTGCACCTCCAAGGCTACCAGCGGTTAAAAGTGCGATGTATGAACGAACCTTCAAATTTTAATTGTCAACTTGCCTGTAATGGCACTGTCACTTGGATTTTTTTGGGGAAAGGGTTTTCGTCATAACATGAATTGTAATTTCGTATGACTTTTAAAAGTTGCATGTCGATATCTGCACCTGATGAAGCGACAAGAAAACCATCATTTAATCTCAGGTCTTGTGCCAATCTCATACCTGCGTCTAATTTCTTAATGGAAACCTCCTCCAGTCTAAAAGATTGCTCCGCTACCAGAAGAAGTTGGGACAAGACATCTGTAACTTTCGGATCATAATCATTTTTTCTACTACAAAGCGTCTGGATGATCAGACTCTTGTCATGTCCCTGTTGCTGATAATAATCAAAGTCAAGGGCAACTTTAATGATGGAAGCTGCCAGCCTTACTCCACTTTCATCATCGGATTCGAAACGATATTGAACATCTATTTTTTCAAGTATCTTCCCCACCTCTTCCAAGCCAGGAATCTTTTCAATTATTTTCTGGGTGTCATCCGGAAGCTTTTTTACGATTTCTTTAACTTCTGGAGAGATTTCACGGTTATGATAAACATCCTCACTGATTGATTCGGGAATCGATATGTAAGCAAGTTGAGAAAAAACAGCTGCTACATCCAACCTCCAGGTGTTTGGAAGCTGCATGATATCCCCAATTTCCTTTGCCATCCTGCGAACCCTTTGTGCTCTACCAAAGAAAAGCGGTTTTGCTGTGGAAAGAGATTGGGCAAGTGCATCAACGGCTCCACGAAGGGTTTGATCCAATAAAACTCTTTTGCTTACAATCAAGTCGTGTTGGTCCAAACCATCCTTCAAAACCTTGATTAAAGTTTCGGGCGGACAAGGTTTAGAAAGCATACGAAAAACATTTCCCTCGTTTACGGCGGCTATCGCAGATTCAAAGTCTGTATGCCCGGTAAGCAAAACGGTTACAACTTCACTATCGATTTCCTTGATCTTGCTCAGCATGGTGGCTCCATCCATTTCCGGCATCCGCATGTCGGACAATACCAGAGCAAAACCCTTTTCTTTTTCGAACACTTCCAGTCCCTCTTTGCCATTACTGGCTAAGTGCAGTTCAAAATCTTTTCTTAAATTTAGTTGAAAACCACGAAGGATCGACTCTTCGTCGTCTACGCAAAGGATTTTGTTGTTCATTATTAGACGCCGGGGATAATTAAAAGGGTAATATCTATCTTATGTAATCATATTCTTGGTTTTTCAACAAATTAAACCAACCTCTTCTCTAGCAACTTCTAGGAAGAGCGATAGTGAAAAACTTTAAGTTACAAATTCGAATAGTATCATAACAAAAATTTGCTTTTTTTTGATTATACTCTTTGCAAATCCATTAAATAAAAGTAACAATTCGTATATGAAAAAGGATATTTTTACTCGTCGTCATTTTGTAAGAAACAGTTCGGTTTTTACTGCAGGATCTTTATTGTCGACTCCATATATTTCTAAAGCTTCAACTAAAGAAAAAGTGTTGAAAGTTGGGTTGATCGGCATAGGCGGTCGAGGAAGTGGCGCTGCTGCTCAAGCGATGAGCGCAGATGAAAATGTCGCTTTGACCGCAATCGGAGATTTATTTGAAGATCGGATAAAACTTCGCAGTCGAATCCTCAAGGCCAGAGGAAGAGACAAATATCAGGTTACCCCCGAAACTACTTTTTCTGGATTTGATGCTTATAAAAAAGTGATTGATTCCGGAGTGGATGTGGTGATTTTAACTTCCCCGCCAAATTTTCGACCCCAACATTTAGAATACGCAGTTGAAAAAGGCGTTCATTGTTTTTTCGAAAAGCCTGTAGCCGTAGATGCCCCGGGAGTTCGAAAGGTGATTGACTTGGCCAAAAAGGCAAAGGAAAAGAATCTTGGGTTTATGTCCGGTTTCTGCTGGAGGCATCATTACCCAAAACAAGAAATCTTCAAGCGAATCCAAGATGGGGGAATTGGTGAGGTAAATGCGATGTACAGTACCTACAATGGTGGGGAAGTTTGGAAGAAAAAAAGGGAAGATGGATGGGGCGATCTGGAAGCCCAAGTGAGAAACTGGAACGCACATCTTTGGCTTTCAGGAGACTCAATTGTGGAGCAGGCGGTTCACTGTATAGACATGATGCAATGGGCTATGGGTGATCAACTTCCACTTCATGCAGAGGGTTCAGGCGGTAGGCAAGTGTATAACGATCCGGACAAATATGGAAACATCTACGATCACTTCGCATGCGTTTATCAATGGGATAATGGAACGAAAGGCTATCACTTTTCCCTTCAAAAAACGGGTACTTTTGTTTGTTTTGTGGTTTAACTATCGGGCACAAATGTAACCTGTTCCGAAAAAAATCGACATGCTATTTTTGCGGGTGATAATTCATGGAGATACCGCGGTGAAAACAACGACATGTATCAGACCGAACACGACACTTTGTTTTCTTCGATTCGAAAGGGTGAACCGTTCAACGATGGCGAAAAGTCTGCTCACAGTACAATGGTCGCTATAATGGGTAGGATGGCATCCTACACCGGCCAAAAGATTACTTACGAAAAAGCTCTCGCTTCTAAAGAGGACTTAACCCCACCCCATCTTGATTGGGACAAGGAACTGCCGGTGCCCAGACCACCCGTTCCTGGAGTCACCAGATTTGCCTAATTCGTTAGGTTTTAAGAGTTAAAATTTAATTCAGAGGAGAGCTTCGTACTTCCCTCAATGATTTATAAAACCTAAGAAACAGGGGGTCTTTTTCACCCATGCTTTCAAGGACTTCCTCTCCCATCTGCTCAAAACTCATTCCCAGCTTGAGAACAAGATCACGGTTGGAAACTCTTCTTAGGTTTAGGTCATCCGTGTGAGTCTCTCGATAAACCCGAACGATTTCACAATCAAAAGTGTCGGTTATTGATGGGTTTGCATTCTCTGACTTCTGGATTTGCTCGATTTTTCGTTCAACATTTAACAGATCAAACCCTTTTTTCGAATCTCTTGATGTTTGAAGGGGATTGCCATTTGAAAGCGTTGTTTCCTGCTCCGTTGCTATTCCCTTAAGCAAGGGAGTGGGAGTGGGCCAATTAGCTCCTATACTTTCCACATATTTCAATACTTGTAAAAAGTAGACCGCGGCAAAGGATCCAAACTCATCTCCCTGTGAAGTAAATTTCATCAGTCCCCCAAGCCTGGAGGGATATAAACGATCGGCGTCTCGCCCACGATCAATCCAGGTAAGTAAATTAGATAGTTGTCTCTCTTCCTGTAAATCGGGCGATATTCCAAAAAGCATCCAAGGCATTCCTTTAATCATTGGTGCTTCTCCGATTGAGTGCGGTTTTGAAACAACAATGGATTTAAAAATAGACGGATTCTCCGTGGCTGTTTCAAGAATAAAATCAGCAGCCAATCCGTCACCCCATAAGTATAAATTATCCGCAATCATTGGGTTTTCCGATCTCAACCTTTTCGACTTCCCCAATAGTTGAGACCCAGAAGTTGAGGGCATTACGGTACATGCAAATCCATTTTCAAGCAATAATTTGAAGACAGAGGTCAGACGATTAAACTCTTCCTGCAATATGTGATTTTCATCAGTCTGGACCACTCGGATAACCAAACCCTTGGCGAACTCCAGAGGGTCGTCGATCCTGCGGGCCAATTTCCGCCTTACATCGTTTAAAGTGGCAGGTTTTTGCAAACCAGGTAACAAAACACTTTCGACACCGTTTAAGTCTTTAATCTCAAAATCCTCGAGGGGGTTGATATCGGTTTCAACTTGCTCCTTCAATCGATCACGAATCGGACGACCAAAACTCATAACCTTTGCAGCATATTCATTTTCCAAAGGTATGCGCGAACTAGTAAGATCAGAAGCCCGAGGGGGTAAAACATAATGATCTAGTGGGAGTTTTTTTAGAATTGGATGAAATTGTCCACTGCCAGCCTGACCCCATGCTAACTCCAATCTTTTTTGAGCGTAGTCTTCAACAAGGCGAAAGCAGGCACCCTCCAATATAAAAAGCGATAGAATTACAAGAAAAATTACACAAACTGAAGATAAGAAAGCCTTCATTTTAATATTAAGGATTCAAGGTATTTTCAATTTCTGCAGGCTCCTCAGGTTGATTCCCTGCTTCTGGATTTCGATCTTCATTCATTCCTTGATCTGTTAATTGGTCTGGCTGACTTTCTTTTTCTGTTTTTTCTTCCATTTCTTGAGACTCATCTAAATCGGCGATTTCTTCCATTGGAGAAGGTTCCGCTTTTTCTTCTGCACCCTCTGAATCATTTGGGTCAATCTGCACATTCATGTCCTTTCCCGTATCTTCCGTTTCCAGTTCGTCATTCAATGAATCATGCTCCGATTCTCTCGACTTTAGTTCTGGCACATCGGCTGCCGATTGCTCCTCTTCACTTGGATTAATCTGGTCCTCCTCCACTAATTTTGAGGAGTCCCCTTCAGTAGTAGCTAAGCCGGATTCCAATTCTTGGGAAACTTTTTCAGTTTCTCCAATTTTTTCACTTTGTTCCGTATCTGGATTTTTTGGAGAGATTGAAGTTTCTGGCATGGTATCCACTTTTCCAACTTTTATGTGCTTTGCGGCTAGCTTCTTTCTTTTCTTAATCCTAGGCTTCTTCAGTCCAAAAAACGTACAAATCGATGTGACTATGATCAGGCTGAAAGTAAATTCAAAAAGTTGCCTTTTCTCAAAACCCCCAACGATGTGATCGTCTTGATTGAATTTTAACCAAAATAAAACAAGTACAATAAATGAAGGTATCCCAACTGAAAGAAAAACCCATTTCCAACGTTTGGCATCTGACTGAAAAAAGCTAAGGGAGATAAAGAAAATACCGTAGCAAAACAGAACAATTCCGAATAGATTCTCCAACAAGGAAATTCTTTGCGATAAAGTTTGCTCTTTAGATGCTCCTAGAAGCTCCGGTATTGGATAACCAACCAACTCGGACATCGAGAGATGTATTATAAAATTCTCTAATGCGATGTAGTCATATTTGATGGCCCACCAAAAAAATGGAATCAACATTACACTTAAGATTCCAAAGGACAGGAAGAATACTCTGGTCAAGCTAAACACGGGCAAAATATCCCTTTATAAAATTATGCTCTCGGTTGGAAGCAATTAATTCTACAGCCCGTCTCAAATACCCAGTTGTTGAATCTTTTTTTGTGACTTTTTCTTTAAGAAAACACTCCGTAATCCTGATAAAAATCAAGGCTCCTTAGAAAATATGCGTATGTCGTCGAAAAGTATTGGCGTACTGGAATAGGGAAAACCCCATAAAGCACACTTACCACCTTCGTATACAAAACCTAACTCTTCACTCACAACCCAATCCGTTGGTTCCTGTTGATCTCGTGGCCAAAGCTTGAAGCTCAACCGAGTTGCTTGATTCGACTCGCCCGGCATTGCCCGAAAACGAATGCTCCACCACTTATCACCTTGCCATGAAAGGGGAAGTTGCCAGATCTCTTCTTCATCCAGAGAGAATACAATGTTTCGGGAAGCAGGATTTAGCCTCAGCCGATATCCTCGCACACCCCCGATTCCCGCTGCAATCGAAGGCATCCTTCGTCCTTTTTTACTCGCAAAAAAAGAAAAGCTTAATTCAAGGGATTTTTCCTTTATTCTTGGTCCGAAAAGTAAGCCGAAATCTCCCATAGGTGTCCCGGGCAACAATAGACTCCTTTCATCTTCGCCTTGTTTCTGTACTGTGTACAGTCCGTCCAGTACAAAAATGCTGTCGGGTTCAGAACCAATTTCTAACTGGGAAAAATCCTCACTGAATTCAAGATTCCAGTCTTCATGCCCTTCCGCTTTCTTTTCGACAGTGCTGTGTGCTTCATCCTTTTTCTCAATCGACTTGTTTTGCAAACCCGTATTCCAAACAGGTTGCTGTACGCAACAGCATAAACCCATCATTAAAATCAGATTCCATACGATAGGTACGAAATAAAATTTGAAGTTTTTTTGGGAGATATTATTCATTCTTCAACCATTGAATCTGGCTCTTTCTCAGGGTCAAGGAAACCGCAATCCAAACCCATGAAAATGACAGGAATGCGAGTGTTAGAAAAAACCAAACAAAACCCGTTTCAGGTTTATCCCTGATTGCACCAAACAATGCTGGTGCAATTCCTAGAACTGCTGAAATCGAACCGATCAGGATTCCCCAACATGCCATTTTGGCATGCTCAAAAAAAGAAAGTTTTCGAATCTTTCCTAGACGGAAGCCCACTGCCTCTAAAAGAGCTGTTTCTTGACTTCTTTCAACAAGGTTCCGAGCAACCACCAAACCTAACCCGCAAGTGCCAATTAACATACCCAATCCGCCCAATGCTTGAAAAATTGATAGATAGGTATTTTCCACAGTCTGCAATTCAGCAAGTCTCTTTCCTGATTCCCTAAATTCCATTCCATGCTGATACATCCGTTCCTGAAGATGATCGGATAATCTTTTGGCATCTTCAAATTTTCCAGAGAGCAAAAAACTACGATATCCGCCCTGCTGTTTAAACTTGTTCAAGAAATCCTGCTCATTGATAAATAAGGCACCTTGTAGCATCGACCCCTTAAGTGCTCCGACCAATTCAATATCAAAAAGATTACCCTCTCCATCAGTAAACTGAATACGATCACCTAATCCCATTTTCAATGCCCAATCCATAGTATTCTTGTCAACTAAAGCAGGCACCGCATCATCCTCCAAGATTTTTTCTAAACTCGTCCAGTTTCCTTCAGCAAATTGAAACCTGCCAGAAAAATCACTTTCTTTAACACCATAAATTTTTGGTCGGAGGGCTTTGTTCAAATTCAAACAACTCGCATCATCCCCTGCTCTTAGACGGAGGGGAATCACTTGGGACTTTGTAAAAAGGCTTTCATTCAAATCAAAGAGCTCCATAGCTTCCTCTCCATTCAAGTCGTCGTAGATTGGGGACGCGGATTCTCCCCAAAACGCAAAGCCCCCCGTACCGGAAGTTGGGTCTTCTAAATTGGAAGGTGGAGATTGCCGGAAGGCACCTGTGCTGACTACTAGAAAGGCACCTGCTGCCATCGAGCCAACGGTAACTAGACCCCTTCCCATCCTCCGACTTTGATTTCTTCGATGAAGTTGGGATATTTTCGTAATAGTATTTTGATTGATACTTGTTCTTCCTAATGTTGTGCGAAACAAAAAAAGACCACCAATCAACAGCAGACTTCCAGCTCCAAAAAAACTCATTGATGCCAAATGACTCTTGAGCCCCACAGTCCAAGCCAAAGCTATCGAACCCGCAATACAGACTACTCCCAACCACGGATGCCAAGCTTTAGAGAGCGATGGATAAATTTCATTATTAGTTCCTTCATTGCCAGACTGCAAGAGTTCTCTGGGTTCTCTATCCAACAGCTTTCTAGTAGACCAAATCATCGAAAGAAAACAAACTATAGAGGAAGCCACCCCTCCTACAAACATTGATCCTGCGGATGCATCATATGTGAAGCTTGCACCAGAGACCGCTCCACTCCATTCACCACTGAGAAGACTCAAGATTATTTTCCCATAGATCGATGCCATCCATACCCCAACAGCAGAACCCACAATTGCAACAGATAATCCTTCCCCCCAGAAAACAATTTTTATTCTACGAGCTTTCCAACCCAATGCCCTTAATAATCCAATTTGTTTGCTTCTTTGTTCCAGGGAAAAAGTGAACAGCATACCGGTAATGGCAAGAACCGCGGCGATCACAAAAAAACTAAAGCCCATGAAAAGCTGCCCGAAGTCAACTGGTGATTCAGCTGATTTTCTCGCATCAGAGCGTAAACCCCGAAGAATAAGACCGGCGTCTTCTGCCTGTAATTCTTTACGCAGTCGAGTTATAAGTTCTTCTCTTGAGAACTCCTCTTTATCCACTCGTAAACCAGTAAGTGAACCCCATCGATTGCCCCACATTTCCTGACCAGCATTCAGTGAAATAAAACCCTTTGGGGTTCCTCTGTATTTATCCCAATAGTCCTCATCCTGATCTCTCACTTCATGAACGATTGGAATCCCGGTATCCCATTCTCCGCAAGACTCAGCTTCTGATAGACCGGGAAACCGAGGCGTCCATTCGCTTTCCTGATTATCCGGAACTGGAGTGGGCAACGGTAAGATTTTACCCAAGACAAATTCCCTTGATGATTCAATTAGCTTCCTTCTTTCGCCAACCGTGTAAAAGCTGACCATAATGGAATCACCCAATGAGGCATTCAAATCATTCGCCGCCCATTGGTTGAGGGCAATCTGGTCATCCTTCCATCCCTTATCTAAAAATTTTACCTTCCCTGGTTCAATGGCACTGATCATTGAGTATGGAATCAATTCATTTTGATTATTTTCCGATTTATTTTCGATTCCATTGACTAGATAGGTTAGCACTCCGGTCATGTTAGGGCTCAAGGTGTTCGATTTTCTGACCAAACTATCAGAAAGAAAAACCTGCCGGGTACGAATGCTCCATTGATTTGAATCCACCAAATCCTTTATCTCAATACCTGCATCTTCCAATTTCCAAGCTTCATCCATTGCCTTCCTGGCAGTAATCAATTTAATTTCGTTCTCTTCGCTTCCTCCCATTAGTAAGAAATTGGCATATTTGATCTTTCCAGAAACTTCGTCCAAGGATCGAAACAATTTTTTTTGCAAGGCTTTCAATGATACAAAAACGGTTAACGGTTCACGTTGATTGCCCTGCAATCCAAAATTACCAAATCCGTCTGGGGAAACCACACCTCCAAGCTCTTCATTCATGGTAACAAACTTGTTGTCTCGCTCTCCTGAAAGAGGTGCGTCTCTTGAAAACAAACTTGGTTCCTCCATCCTCAAGATAAGGCGGTCTCCAACTTGTTTATTTAAAAGTTTGTTCAATCTTTCATTTACGAAAAACACTCCGGACCCCCACTCTCGAAAATCACTTTTCATCGACAATGTACCCATGGGGGTATGAGAAAAGTCCGGGGCAAGTTTCCAAAATCTCTCATCCACTCCAAGAACTTGAACATTCGCTACCCTTACCGACCCGTCTGGAGAAGTCATCATTCCTCTGGATAAGGCAATGGGGGCAACCACCGCTTTATCGTCCTTTAGTTTGGACTGTATTCGGGTGGCTAAGTCCTCCTCAAAAAATCCATCCGGGGAGAGCATTGCGATATCTCCATTTCCGATTCTTCTTTCTGCTAAATTACTAAGGGTCGTACGAACAGAATCCCCAACGGTCAACGCACCCGTCAACACAAGGGAACACATCGCCGCGGCAAGAATAATGCCCATATTATGTCTGCGGAAGAAAAGTAGATTTCTTCCAACTAACTTCCAGGGACTCATTACCGCTCCTGCCTCAATCGACCCTCGTCCAGATAGAAGGATTGCTTCATCTGGTTTGCACTGTCAATCGAGTGAGTGACCATGACCAATGTCAGGGATTTATCTTCATTCAATTTTTTAAGCAAATCGATCAGATGCTCGGAATTCTTCTTGTCCAACGCTCCAGTTGGCTCATCAGCCAGTAGTACGGATGGCTGGTTGATTAGCGAGCGGGCAACTGCCACTCGCTGTCTTTCCCCTCCGGAAATCTGACTCGGTAAATGAGATGTTCGATGCCCTAGACCAACCTCCTCAAGCAGTTGATTTGCTCGATCAGTCAATTCTCTTCCCACCTTACCACCAAAACCGGCCAATCCGGGAATCATAACATTTTCCAGTACTGTACAGGATGGAAGCAGATGGTGTGCTTGAAAAACAAATCCTACGGTCTGGTTACGGTAGTTGGAAACCTCTTCTTCAGATAAGCGGCAGAGATCTTTTTGATCCACTACAAGTTTCCCGTTACTAGGCTTGTCGAGCAGGCCGATCACATTCAGCAAAGTACTTTTGCCGGAGCCGGATGGACCTACTATTGCCACTGAATCGCCCTCTTCAACAACAAGATCAATCCCGCTAAATACATGAACTAACTCTTCTCCATCCGGAGAAGGAAAGGATTTGGAAAGATTCGAAATTTCAATCATCATATTCATTTTAGAAATTAAGTTCGGTCATTTCTTATCCATCGATTCGCCTTCATTTCATTTCTAGGTAACGAACCAAGATCAACAACCTCCACCGGTATACGCAGAGAAAAGGAATCCTGCAAGGAATGCTCTAATTCCTCAGCAATGTTTTTTTCGCATTCAACTAGTAACTTTGCCTCCAGCATGGAATCATGGTTTTCAAAAAGGACCTGATATTCCTTGATTTGCGGAAATCGATTTACCACGGAATCAACTGCTGATGGGTAAAGGTTTACCCCTCTGACTACCACCATGTCGTCTACCCGTCCCAAAATCCCTCCCTCAAGATCGAACATCGGCAAACCTGCATTATCCAAACCGCATGAGGCCACAACTAAATCACCCGTTCGGTATCGAAAGACCGGACAACCCGTTCTGCCAAGAGTGGTTATAACTAACTCCCCTTTCTCTCCATCTTTAACTGGTTGTAAAGTATTGGGGTCAATCACCTCGGGATAATAAGAATCAAGAATAATTCGGAGCCCACCCTGCCCTCCCGGTTTCTCATATGCAACTGGTCCGACTTCCGTCATTCCATAATGATCATGAATTGCCAAATCCTTACCCCAAATCGAAGTGATTCGATTTCTTACCGCAAGCAAGCTACCACCGGTTTCACCGGCTACAATAATGGACTTTAATCTATGACCTGATAGGTCAAAGCCTCGATCCTTGGCAAAACTCGTCAGGCGCATCGCATAGGTCGGGGTACAAAACAAATGCTCGGCTTCTTGATTTAAAATCCCATTTAGTCTTTGCTCCGTGCTTTGTCCACCCGCAGGGATACATACGCAACCTCTCTGGGTTGCCGACTCATAAGCCGTCCAAAAACCAAGAAATGGACCAAAAGAAAAGGCAAAAAAACAACGTGCTCCAACTTCCACTCCAACGGCTTCCAATACACGGTTCCAGTTTCCAAGCATCCATTTCCAATCCTCAACTGTATCCAGCCAAGTCATGGCCTTACCCTGAGTGCCACTGGTTTGATTGAATTTGCTATATTCTTCTATCGGGAAGGTAAGATTCCTACCATGAGGTGGATGATCCAATCGATCTTGAACCAAGTCCTTTTTCTCTGTGAACGGGCAGGCATCAATAAAGTCTTCAAATCCATTCCATTTTTCAAAAGATTCAAGTCCTTGAAAATGTTGCCGCTGAAACGGATTTGTTTTTGCAACCCTCGAAAGATTTTTCTTGAATTCTGCCCATCGTGTACGCTCCCAACTTTCGGCTACTTCCGGGCCACCGGGGGAGTTCTTCATTTCCAATCTTTAATTCCAGATTAAGAATTCGACGCTTCTACAGGAGGCGGTGCCTTTGGGGGTTTAGGTGCGTGCTTGGTTGCTAAGTACCCCCCAATTGCTGCCATTGCGATTCCTAAAACAAAAGGCCATTTTACATGCGGCCAATTCCCTTCCTTCGTTGTACTTACAATGGCGTTTACAATTGGAGCACCAGCAAAAATCACCGACATAATTACTGGTACAAACGCAGGGGAAGGCATCTTTCCAAATGCAAGTAGCACACCCAGTGCACCAATCGCTCCCAAGGTTCCAGCAATTAGAGACCATTGCCAGCCCTTTGCAGGAAAGGTCCAGAAGGCAATATTTCCTCCTTTCAGCTTGAGAATAATTAATGGTGCGACGACCGCGGTCAGGAAGTAAGCCAAACCAACCCATAAGAATGCCATGATTCGTCCGTTTTCCTTGTCGCCCATGTTGCTGGACCCGATATGCATGCATACCCCGTAAGTTCCCCAGCAAACAACAGTTAAAAGTGCAAAATGTAAATAGTGCATGCCTATCAATATTTACCTTTGCCTAAATTCAGGCAAACGGAAACTCTTCGATTGAACCTGTTTTTTGCAAAGCTTTACCGAGAGAAATTCTAATAATTATGGATGCAAATACTGGTTTTTTAATCAGAGGAATAATTTTTCCAATCTTGCTTGTTGGAATTCCAATAGATCATACCGGGCTGGCCAAACTTATCCGGAGCCAAACCAAAATACAGCCAATTCAGCTCTTCGTTTGAATAGACCCATGGGAAATGATCTGACCACATCCACCCCTTCGGAGATGAATGTTTTCGATAAATCCGTATCTCATCCACAAAAACCTCGTATGCTTTTCCTTCGTCATTGAAAGAAATCAAGCCATACCAGTTAGGCTCATAGGTTGTATCAAAATCCAATATTATCTCGTCATCGCGCAGTAGATATCCCTTGGTTGGGGTATGAATAAGGGCTAATTTATACCAGCTTCCAAGTACTCCGTCATAAGTAGACTTTTCACTACCTTCTCCAATGGGCGGATCTTCGTTTTCATACTCGAATTGCAAATTCGAAGCATTTTCCCAATGCCCAAGCTCTATCCCCATGGAATGCTTGGTACCATTTGGATTAAATTTAAACCCTACAATTCCCACTCCAGTTGAAGTCGGTGCGTCTGTTGGGATCATTACCTTCGCTTCAAATCCATAAATTCCGGATGCATTTATCTCAGCAAAGCTATGCATCATTGGGGCTTCTTCTTTTGCACTAATGACTGCATCGGATCCGCGTGGATTGAGACTCTCTGGGTCATAAGTGGAACCGGAGCCAGAAAGTTTCAGATTCCCGGACGATATCGTTGCCGGCTGTGCTCCTGACCACCATGCAGTAATCCATCTGGTTGAATTAAGCTCGGAACCGTTAAAATCATCGTAAACTTCCAATATATAATCCTCATAGGGAACTTCTGGCTTTTCCGTTACCGTAAAGGTTCCAGTTTTTTGAGTGATTACCGAGTTATCCGTGGAGTTCCTCTCTATTATTCTAGTGATCGTTCCTTCTGTAGAGTTATTAAACTGATAGAGGTCCTCATAAAACTCCATCTCGGGACCATACATTTGAACATAAATTTCATTTCTCTGATTACTGGTCTGTAATTCATATCCCCACTCTTCAGAATTGCCTGTACTGACAAAATCCACAGATTGATTTTGCTCGTTAAAATTGAGCTGGGCTGAGGCCTCTCCTACTAAATTTAGAGTGAGTTTCCATCCCATTAAGTCGGAAGGCGAGTAATCTGTAAGATATGATTCAGGGCCGTAAAAACGATTCCAGCTTTTCGTCTTAGCGTTGTAATGCTGGAGGCCCAGTTCCTCCTCACCAATTTCCATCACTTTGAAGTAGTACCAATTTTCATATTTCGAAGACCAAACCCAAGGGTATTCGTCAAACCACAACCATCCTTCGAGGATTTCCTCCGAACTTTTTCCAAGCTCCGACAAATAGTAAGCTTCCGCATCTTCCTTTGTCAGAAAAATCTTTCGTAAAATACTGGTTGTTCCAGAAAAACTACTTTCGATCCAGGTCCCATTTTCATCCCATGAAACCACTGTTATGGATTCGGTTTGATCGGCATTCTCAAGTTCAAGATTACCAAAAGCATTCACGGTAAAATTTGATTCCACATAGACTACCGCCTGTTCATACCCCCCACTATCTTCTTCAGAGGCAGAGCCTGCTGAATCCTGCAATCCGTCCCTTGTTTGTCCCTTATCACCATTGATGAAGATCGTGCTTTGAGTTAGGACTCCATCCTCTTTTCCAACCGTCCATAAGGTCAAACCCGTTCCTGGCTCATCCAATCCGTCTGACCAAAAATATTCGTCCCCATACCGAACGATCAGTGCTTGTCCGCCCACAGGATTACGGAAGACGATTTCAGGATCGACTAACAAACTAGCGTCCATCATCTCTTCCTTAATTCTCCTTTGGTCCCAATTAGGCAATAAGCCACCCATCGTTGGGTCGGTTACCACATAGGTTTCAAACTTATCACCATCATTTGCAGGCAAGAGGTTCGCAAAGTCAACTTGTCCGGCAAATAATTTTTCCAGATTTAGATATTCTCCCTCGTCCATTTCCATCATTCCGCTCATTGCCTCTTCCATCTCCAAAAGAGATTCCATAAAATCCGCTTCATCTTCTAAGTCATCGACAGAAAGGGTAAAAAGGCGGTTGTCCGAACGGTCTTGGTCCCGCAATAGTGGAGAAGCCAATTCGTATTGATTGATTGTATTGGTCAGAAACTGCTTGGCCTTTGCGAGTTGAGATGCACTTCGAATACCCGCAAAATTGGCGTTGATTTTTCGTATAGATTCGGCCGAAACATTATCATCATTATCCAATTGGTCGACTTCATCAGCTTTCAAGTCCCAGTCGTATCCTGACTGAATGGATGCGAATGCCGCAGCCAAGTTGGCAATCGAACGCAACACATAAACATCGGCTTGATCTACGCTTATGACTACATCCGAACCAGTTAGACTTTGCTCCAAATCAACCACTTCATTTATCGAAGCCTTTGAGAAAGCCGCATCTGCCCTTTCCAAAGCCGGAATAAAGGAATACTGGAAATATTCCGCTAGTTCTCTGGATTGAAGATTCTCGTTCAACTCCGTTTCGTATGATTCAACGGCCGATAGATCACTCAGTAAAAATCCACGAACGGAATCTTCCACTCCTATACTCACGGCAAATTCCTGTAAGCTGTTTGCACCCGTACTTTCAAAGATTTCCAGCAGTTCATATATTCCACTTAGCAGAAAGGACTTTGCATCTGATGACGCATTCACTCTGGATTTTTCAGCGGTTAAATCTTGGAAACCCTTAGGCAACATCGCTTCCGCATCAATATACAAGACGGTTGATGTAATGGAAGACTTCAAGCCTTCCAGATCGGATAAAAGTTGGCTGTTATTTAGATCAAAGTAATTTTCCTCAAAATCAAGATAGCTAAGAATAGGAAATTCATTGTCTTTTAAAAAATCCACATTGGTCAATTTGTTGTTTTCAAGGCCTAGACTTTGAAGATTCGGCATATCAGGAATATCTGCCAATCGGTCGGGATTGGAACCGCTGATTTCTAGGATTCTTAAATTTGTGCTCAAGCTCCAGACTGAAGATAAGTCGAGATCTCCGATGTGGTCCAAATACAGGTATTGAAGATTGGAGAATTTTGACAAATCGCTGAGAGAATTCGGTTGGCCATCATCTACTAAACTTAGAGTTGTAATACTTTGCAGATTTGACTCCGTAAGGTTCTGGTCAGCAGAAAAACCGAGGGCTGCACGGGCAGAATTTTCAATTACTGAATCCTCAAAAGTTACGGATTGTGCAAGAACAGATAATGTAGCACACAAAAAGGTTGTGATAATAGAAAGAAGGGATATTTTTTTCATACCTAAAGGGGGTATATAGATAACTAATTTTCCAAAATTATTGGTAATCGAACTCCAAGGACAAGCGAAAAAAATCGCAAATCCAGCGGGAAATCTATTCCCTTCTGCAGAGTTACTATTGGCTAAATTCCCGCCATGCTTGCGCCTGATTGCTCCAATACAAGAGCTTGCTGCCAGAGGGGTAAAAATAAAGCCATTCCTGTAGCTCGTTGGAATATACCCATGGGTACTGGTCGAACCACATCCAATCTTTTGGGTTTACCTTGGAATAATAATACTCCTCCGCCGCTGCACGAGTGGTAAAGAAAAATTCGGTTGGTTCGCTTGAATGATTTGCTAAGGAAAGATCATTCATGAATCCAATCGTTCCAATCCTTCCTTCCTCTACTGATAAAATTTGAAAGTACTGCTGACCAAGAGATTCTGTATGTGCAAGATAGCCATTTTCATTGATTGCATAACTAAGTGTACTTATTGGATTAGTCACCTCATCTAGAAACTCGAAATTTCCTAGGTAATTGCCACCTTCATATTTGATTGTTGCA
>JAYYRA010000039.1:0-37856 GCA_036127675.1 Verrucomicrobiota bacterium | reverse complement strand
AGTACGAAGCGGTGATGACCGGAGTAACCGGTGACCGAAATGCCACGCCCAGTAACTGGCACGGCAACCCGGACCGCCCTGTGGAAAAAGTATCCTGGGATGACGCCCAAGTTTTCCTAACCCGCCTGAATGCCCAACAGGTGGGTAATCTGCCTGCTGGCTGGAGTTATGTCCTGCCCACCGAGTCGCAATGGGAATATGCCTGTCGTGCGGGAACGACCACGGTATACTCATGGGGTGATAGCATTTCCACGACAAATGCTAATTATAATGTCAGCGGATATTCGCAAACTCGTGATGTGGGGTTGTATGCTGCGAATCCATGGGGCTTTTTTGATATGCATGGAAATGTATGGGAATGGACCGCGGACAGGTACCAGGCTGCCTACCCGAACGACAATCCTGTGGTTGATCCTACCGGACCAGCATCGGGCTCGAATGGGGTCCGGCGGGGTGGAGGCTGGAGTTCCCCGGGGAGCGGTTTGCGTTCCGCTAAGCGTGCCCCCAACTTCCATAGCCACAGGGACAATTACCATGGTTTCCGTGTCGGTTTCCAAAATAGCCAGTAATGCAAGAAGCGAGAGGTTCCTCCTTTGAAGCACATCAATGACGAGAAGGAGAAATTCAGCATTAAACCGAGTGGAACCGAAAGTTCAATTTACAAAGAGTTGGATGGTTATGACCTTCGCTTCGTTTATCTTATAACAAAGATCAATTGCCGGTTGATTAACTGGATTTAGCTCTTACAAAAAATCTTATCCAACGGAGGCTCCTTCCACAGTTTCAAACCCCTCAAATTCCGGGTGGCCAAGATAAAGATGGCCACGGTTGCCGGCTCCCGCGTGTGCCTTTCGAAAGGCTTCAGATTTGGTCCAGGCCACAAAATGATCTTCTGATTCCCAGAGAGTATGGGAAGCATAGAGCAGATGATCTTCCCGTTCTGGACCTTTCAGAAGGTTGAATTTTATGAAGCCGGGCTCGTTTTCCAAGTAGGTGTTGCGGGTTTTCCAGATCTCTTCAAATTCAGATTCCTGGCCTTTCACAATGCGAAAGCGGTTCATGGCAATATAATGTCTCATAATTGTTTTAGCGTAGGGATGAAGGTCGGGAAGCCAACTTTTTTGACTTTGAAAAATGTAAGTTTTAAACTCTACAGGATCATATGGGAAAAATTTTGATAGTTTTTGGCTTATTAACCGTGCTTGTCGGACTAGTGATGCAGTTCGCTCCGCAGGCTGCTTCATGGTTTGGGAAATTACCCGGGGATATCCGATATGAAAAAGGAAATTTTAAATTCTTTTTTCCGGTAACCACGATGATTCTTTTGAGCGTTGGGATCAGTCTGCTTTTGAGACTATTTGGCAAATAATTTTCATTCAAAGTAGATTTTCTGTGAAAATTAAGCATTCGATTGGGATGTGGTAAATCGGGTCGAAATCCTAATTATCCGAATCTTTTAGTTTTCGATAAAGTTTCTGGTTGTCCTACCAAGTAAGGGTTAGCGGTAGCCGAAAAGTGATTTATCTCACGAAATAAATGTTCACTGATATCGTAGTGTGTGGTCGGGTTTAATTAAGGATATTGTCCAATGATAAAGGACTTATTTTCCTAACGGTTTGTGGAATCTCTTTGATTTACAGCATTACCGGTTTAGATCTCATTGAAAGTCTTCAAAACCTATGAACTCACTTCCCCCTCTCTTTACCGCTTAAAGGGATACCGGGAGTTTCTAATGCTCCAAGAGTTAGATTTTTTTGATCTTCGACAAGAAATCCAACCTTTGAATTATAGCTTGGCTTGACTTAACCGCTGAGTTTGCCTTGCATCTGTTGGATGCGATACTCAGCCCTTATTTGCTTTCTTTTCGTATTTGGATGTCAAGCCCCTCCACAGGAGGAATCGATGGATGCCAATCAACTGAACGAAGAAGAGGCTGATACAATTGATTTGAGCTCGATCAATCCGGAAGAAGTGGAGCCGGAAAAAGTGGAGATTGAAGAAGTCACCGCGAATATGGACGAAATCGAGTTGGTGAAAATTGAGGATTTAGAAATTAAGGAGAATGGAAGCATCATTGAAAAGGGAACGGGGAATCCATTTTCTGGCGGAGTGGTGGCAAACTATGAAAATGGAAAAATGAAGGAGAGATATCTGGTTGATAAGGGATTGAAGCATGGTCCATATGAGAAATTCTTTGATAATGGAAATTTGAACCGCAAGTGTGCCTACAAGAGTGGAAAATTACATGGATCTTTTAAAAAGTGGTATGAGAGTGGGAAACGGGCAAGTGAGGGTCAATTCCTGGATGGATTTGAGGTGGGAGAGTTTACCTGGTGGTATGAGAATGGATTCCGATCGGAAAAGGGCGGGTTCAATATGGGAAAGGAGCATGGGGTATGGATGTATTATTCGGAAATCGGCCGGGTTTTGGAAAAGATCGTATTTTATGAGGGGCAGGAGTTGGAAATTGAGGATGGATATTAAATGCCAATATCCATTCCGCTTTGAATGTTTTTATTTTTCTGTTTGCTAGAACTGAGCAAAGAAAAATACCATTCAGAATATGAAAAGTTCCCTTTTTCGGTTTTGTTTTTTGATGTTCCTGCAGTTTTTTACCTGGGGTGCTTGGTTTGCCACGCTGGGATTATGCCTAGGAAGTAATCAGTTTGGTGACTTTACCGGAGGTGCCTATGGATCCGCTCCACTTGGGGCAATGATTGCTCCCTTGTTTCTCGGGTTGATTGCTGACCGTTTCTTCCCGTCTCAAATTGTTATGGCGGTCTTATTTCTGATCGGGGGAATTCTCTTATTGGCGGTTCCAAGTGTTTTGGCTGCGGGCAATGGTGATCTGATGGTTACCCTGTTGATTTTAAATATGCTCTGCTTCATGCCTACGCTGGGTCTGGCAAATTCAATTGCATTTGCCAATCTGGACCGCTTGACCTTTCCAAAGGTAAGAGTTTGGGGAACCATCGGTTGGATCGTAGCCGGATTGGTTGTGGGGATCCTTGGATGGTCCGCAAAGTTTGAAATGTTTTATTTAGGCGGAATTTCTTCGGTGTTACTGGGAATTTTTTCCTTCTTTCTGCCGAATACGCCCGCACCGGCAAAAGGAAAGCCGATTAATCTGCGGGATCTACTGATGCTGGATGCTTTCGGACTGTTAAAGAATCCGGCCTTTGCGGTGTTTATGCTCTGTTCGATGCTGATTTGCATCCCCTTAGCGTATTATTACGGCACCATGAGCAATTATTTGGGTAATACCGGATTCCTGCAACCGGCATCCACTATGACAATTGGTCAGATGTCGGAGATTTTCTTTATGATTCTGATTCCTTTCTTTTTTCGAAAGCTTGGTGTGAAGTGGATGATTCTGATCGGTATGCTGGCATGGGTATCCCGCTATGTCCTGTTTGCCATTGGAGCCCCTGAGCAAATCCAATGGATGATTTTTCTCGGGGTTGCCCTGCATGGAATTTGTTATGACTTCTTTTTCGTTACCGGATTTATGTACACCGATAAGGTGGCTCCGGAGACTATTCGGAGTCAGGCCCAGAGCATGTTGGTTTTCTTCACTCAAGGGATCGGGATGTATGTTGGATATGGGGTGTGCTTCGGGATTTTTTATCAGGTCCCATCGAACTTATTCGGCTTAAGCTTTGATTTTTCTGGATGGGGAAGGGGAGTTGGAGGTTTTGGTGAACTGGATGCCGAGATTCAAACGGTCAGGGGAGAAGAGGAATTTAGTTTCCTGGATCAACTGACACAGATGTTTTCGGTTGATTTGCCTGGCAGTATATCTTCTGAACTACTGGCATCAACCATGTCCGAATGGAAAGAGTACTGGATGTTTCCCGCGATTATGGCGGGTGTGATTTCAGTGCTTTTTCTGGTTTGCTTCTGGGATAAGGTATCGGTTGGTGAATCCGACAACTAATTCGTTCACATAAAGAAACAAAACCATTAGGCCCGAGCGATTTAAATTATCGCTCGGAATTAAATGTCAAAAGAATTTTAAGCAACAGATGGGGAGAGCTTGGCGAAGGATTCGATCTCTGGAATCATTTTACGAACTTCGCTGCTTAAGTCATTCAATTTTGCCTTTGAAAGATTGATTTTTTCCTGGGCTGCACTTTGCAGTTCACCGGTTATTTCGTTCAGACGATCCCTGAGCTCTTCCAACGAGGCGAGGGTTTGCTCAACCATTTCACTGGCGGAGTTAGCAAGACTTTCCTGAAAAATCGAGATTTGATCATTCACTTGTCGCTTGGTTTCCTTGGTCTCGGCCAAAAGGATGCGTTCGCTTGGTACACGCTTTAAATCGCTGGTTAGGCCCAGTTTGGAAAGGGTCCAAATGATCCATTTGGAAGGATCCAATTGCCAGGGTTTTACCCCGTTTCGATAATCCCATTGAAATTCGTGATGATAATTATGATAGCCTTCCCCCATGGTGAAAATGGCGGCAATCCAACTGTCCCGAGCACTGTGACTGGTGGAGTAGGGCCGTTGTCCAATCATGTGACAAAGGGAATTGATGCAGAAAGTGGCGTGTTGAACCATAACGACCCGGGCAACACCGGGAATCAATAAACCACCCAGAGCACCAGCTTTTGGAGAAAGATTACCTGTACTAACTGCGTAGAGATATCCAATCAAAGCAGGAACTCCAAAGCTGACCACAAAGGAGATCAGATGGACCCATTTGTACTGCCACATGACCAATTTGTCCTTTCTGAGGTCGGAAACATTGTCCAGTGGAGGTTCCGGTTTCAGTTTAAACATCAACCAACCCATATGGGCCCAAAAGAAGCCCTTAGTAATATCATATGGATCATCATCGGTATCCACATGCTTGTGATGCTTGCGATGCTCAGAGCTCCACCAGAGTGCGGCGTTTTCAAAGGCAGCGGCACCAAATAATAAAACAAAGAGTTTCACCGGCCATTTTGCCTTGAATGCCTGATGGGAAAACAAGCGGTGATAACCAACGGTTATACTCATCCCGGTTGCCAAATAGAAGAAAAGGAATACACCAAATATAAACCAGTCCCATCCGTAAGACCAGAAATACCACGGCACCGCGGTGACAGTTAAGATTGCCGTAGAGATGAGAAAAGTACTCGTCACCCATTCCACACGATTAAAAGGTATGTTTTTGAACATGAAATGTTCATATTTGAAAATCAGGTTGGTGGCGAGCTTTAAATTAATTTAATTACGGACTCTTTTTATGGACTTATGTTCGTTTTCTCTTGTCGGAAATGGAAGAATTGGATGATATTTAAAAGATAAGAAACAAACCCGTTAAAATTAACCCAAACACAAACATGAAAATCTTAAAAATTCTATCTTCTCTTCTTGTTGTAAGTTGCCTGCTGCTTTCCTCCGGATGCTTTGTAACAAAAGCTGGAAATTATGTGGTTGATAAAAGTAAGGACGCCTATTCTGCGACAAAATCTGCTCTTGGATTCGACAAGGACGACAAGAAGAAGTCCAACAAGAAAAAGAAGTAATGAAGTTTTTCTCCCTTCTCCCAATTCTTTTCGGTTCCTTCGTTTTTGCCGGGCATCATGATATTTTGCATTTGCCCGGTAATGACGAACCCGGATCCGGTAAGACTATTGTGCTTGTCTCCGGAGATGAAGAATACCGCTCTGAAGAAAGCATGCCGATGCTGGCAAAGATTTTGTCTCAAAAGCATGGTTTCGAATGCAAAGTCTTGTTTTCTTGGGATCCCGAAGGGAAATACATTGACCCCAATAACCAAAAGGGGGTTCGTGGATGGCATCATTTGAATGGTGCTGATTTGATGATCATTGGAACCCGATTTCGGCAACCCATCCCGGAAGATGCTAAGCATGTCACCAATTTCCTAAACGAAGGAAAACCGGTCATTGGGATTCGTACTTCAACCCATGCGTTTACCGGGAACGGGAATTTTGGGGAGAAAATCAGTTACGGACAATTTGGTCCCTTGGTCATCGGAGAAGGTTGGGTCAGTCACCATGGAAAGCATAAAAAAGAAGGTGCAAGGGGAATTATTGAAGCGAAAAATGCCGCTCATCCAATTCTAAAGGGGGTTACCGATGTATTTGCACCATCAGATGTCTACGGGGTCAAGCGCCTGACTGATAAGGATACCATTTTAATGCGTGGGGCGGTTACTGAAACTCTGGCACCCGACTCTGCCTTTGTTGATGCAAAGAATGACCCGATGCAACCCCTTGCCTGGTTGCACCCTTACACCGCACCTAACGGTAAGGTGGGAACCACTTTCTGCACAACAATGGGGTCCTCCGTTGACTTGGTGAGTGAGGACCTCCGAAGAATGCTGGTGAACGCAGCCTACTTTCTGACCGGTCAAAAGGTGCCTGAGAATGCGGATGTTTCTTATGTGGATCCGTTTTATCCCTCTTTTTACGGCTTCATAAGGGAGAAGGAACACTGGCCATCCTTAAACATGCAACCAAAGGATTATGGATTGGGTAAAAGTCCGGCTGCACCGGAACCGAAAGGTTCTCCGGAGTGGAAGTACCGCGACTTTCCTCCAAGTAAATAAAATTCTTCAGGGGGCTTTCGATGCGTTGGATTCCGACGCGTACTCGGAGCGAATCTGTTCAGCCAGTTTTCGGTATCTTTTTGCCTCCCGGTGGTAGGCCATTCGAAGATTTTCATTATGGAGCGAGCCGTGTCGGTTCCTGCCATTCGAAATGGAATAAGGAGAACTCAAGCGCTGTAAGTCTGAAAGGGTTTGAAAGGTCTTTGCTCTTTGTTCATAGATTTTAGCTTTTTCCAAAGGGCTCTTGCTTTGCAGGTTGCTGCTTTGACAGCCAGCCAGGAGCAAGGTAAATAAGATGAGCAAAGAAGAAGCCGTCGACAACCGGAATTTAGAGAAAGATTTTCTCAAAAGAGATCTAGTCCATCTCAATACCTGCACTGGATAATTGTTTTTTTGCATCCTCGACCGAAATCCTACCCGTTGGTAGCTCAAAACCCAAGGTGTCTCCGTTTGGAGTAAATCCATCCCCGTCGAGGTCAATAAAGATTGGATTATTGTAGGCACAAGGTCGAATACCAGATTGACTGCTGGTTCCATAGCCAGTCTTTAAGTCCGAATCCGAACCGTAGGCAACCACGATCAAATGGGCATCTTCACTCAGGGAAATGGGAAGAATACGGTCGAATTTGACCACTCCACCCGTAAACCATTCAGGATGAGATTTCCGGGTAAAATTCAGTGCTTTAACCGCTCTTCCATTAACCAGTACTTGAACCCGGTCAATATCGATCCAAGAAGCACATTGGATCTTTACCTTCAAATCGATGGAGTCATTGCTTCGTGCCAGTCCTCCGGGCAGGATTCCCTCGGTGGTTTCCACCTCCAGATAGGGCCCGGTGGTCAGGATCATTTGTCCACCTTTCGCTCTTCTGCTGATTTCTCTCCAATCAATTTTTGCGGGGTCATCGGTCGAGCAACGAACATAAGTGCGCCACCCCCCGACTCCATTTCCATAAACGGTATGAGCGTCACTTACTGCAATTCCCCAAGTTTTTAGTCCTCGGTTGAGCATTTGTAGCCAAACGAATTCCCGGATGATGCTGACCTGCTCCCGTCCTGCCCGACGGGTAATCTTATAAGGTGCGGGGTGAAGGATTTCAGCAGCCCGATAATTTTCGGTTTCAATTGCATCAATTAGGGAAAGAATTCCCCGGAATCCTCCATCGGCTTTACCGTCCCTGTTTCGGTCGATGAAGTTTTCAATCATGTCAGGATGATTAATGTGAATCCAACCACTTGGATGATGCCCGGAATGATTTTTTAGATTCAAGGCATTGACTCTTGGATCCCTGTTCCATTTTGGTGCCCCTCCGTCTTGGTGATGATGGGCGGGATCAAGCGGGAATGCGTTTAAGTGAGGACCGGATCCGGTAAGTTCCATTCCCGGAATGGTGGAGATTTCATTTGCCAGGCCAAGTGATTTGATGGTTGGAGTCCAATCCATTATCCGGTTGTGCTCGGTGGTTGGAGCGAACTCAATATGTTCGGCAGCCAAATTTATCAGGCGGTCCGGAGTACCGCATACATTGTCTCCGCTAGGGGTCGAATGGTTGTGGAAATCGGTACTCACCCATCCGATTGTTTGAACGGATCGCTTCAGTGCGGTTTTGATTGTCTCAAATTTTCCTTTTTTGATTTCAATCAATTTCTCAAAATGGTCATGCTCGATTCCCCTGGTAATAACAATTTTGTATTTACCGGGTGGTAATCCGATGGAAAAGCTACCATTTTCTGAATGAAATTGATCGACACAGCCATGAGCCCGGTCAACTGGTCCAAGCCTTGGACTTTGAGTGCCTTCGACTCCAATGACCTGAGCTTTGCAGGGCGAAGGGGATCCGTCTTCCTTAGTAACATTGAAATGAATTCCAGCTTGAACACCCATGGAGATTTCTTTTTGAGCAATTCCTTCTTTTTTAACATGCAGGGTGGATCCGGTAGATTCACGCCCGTTATCCTTAATGGAAAATTTCCACTCACCGGTTGGGAGAAGCAGTTCGACCAGACCATCTGCATCTGGATAAGCCGGAATCGGTTTTTCCGATTTACCATTCATACTAAAATCCACTCTGGCGGTTGAAATTGGGTTACCAGTTGGATCTTTGATCAAGAGGGATAATTTTCCCACCTCGCCTAATTTTGACATTGCTTGACCGTAAGCTTGTGCAGGGGAGGTTCCTACAGTGAGAAAACGGCGGATGACCAGCTCTTCTCCTGGAGCAAAAGTCTTTGTCTTCGGGGGAAGCTTCCCATCTTGGTTCGGAAGCCAAAGGTAAGCATAACCACATTTATGGGCAGGGTCCACTGCATCGGCCCATTCAACCGAATCGAATTTTCCCGATTCACGGAAACGGGTCCAACTGTCATTTACCGGACCGGAAATCTTTTTCCCGGTCTGATTGATCAGTTTCGAGATTATACTTATCCCAGATGCACCCTTTTCCAGGGAATAAGTGTGTGTCTTGGTCAAACCTCCGGACAGGGCTGGGGAAACATAAGTTATGACTGATTTCCGGTCGTCCCCAATTCGCACATAGGAAACCGGACCTTGTTGTTTACTGGGGGAAAAAATCGTCAGTTGATCATTATCCTGGTCCCGCAGGGTTAAATCATAGAGACAACCGGGGGTCATTCCGTTCGGTCCCCAAAAAGCTCCCATATTTGCTTTTCGGTCCGGTGCTCCGCCGCCTATCAGGACTTCAATTCTGTCATTCCGGAGAATGAAATCCCCAATGATTCCATCCGCCTCTTTTCCTCCTGTTAGTTGATCCAGATTACGAGGCGAGATCTCGAAAACTTCCACCGATCCCAAAATGCAAAGTGATGGAGAGAGAGATAAAAGAAACAAAAGGAGTCTTTTCATGGCAAATTTGGATTAAAAAGGGCTGAATAAAATCCCATAGCAATGTTTTTAATCATTTTAGCAAACTTTTTGGATTTCGGCTGACCTGACTGTGTAAGGTGGTTATAAAGCAAGGAAATGAGTAATCCCACGAAAATCATATTGATCCGACACGGAGAAACCGAATGGAATTTAAGCGGACGCTGGCAAGGGCATGCGGATTCAGCATTGAGCCCGAGAGGTATTGCTCAGGCCGAAGCTTTGGGAAAAAGAATGAAGAATGAACCCTTGGATTACATCTATTCGAGTGACCTCGAAAGAGCCCAACATACGGCCCGTTTAGTCGGGGCTTCATCCGGTTGGGAAGTACAACTCATGGAAGGCTTGAGGGAGCGTGATCTTGGGGTTCTTGAAGGTCTGACTACCGATGAAATGAAAAAAGATCATCCAAAAGAGTTTGAATCTTTTCTAACTCTCGGACCGGATTATCAGTTGCCGGGAGGAGAAAGCTTTCAACAATTCTTCGATCGATGCTCAAGTGCCTTGAACCAAATTGCAGACCGACATTCCGGAAAGTCGATCGGAGTGGTCACGCACGGAGGATTTTTGGGTGCGATATTCAGATTTGTCTTGGATATTCCATTAGAAGCAAAGAGAAATTTCGTACTTTTGAACTGCTCAATCAATCGTCTAAATCGAACGGATAAGGGGTGGGAATTGGTAAGCTGGGGTGATGTTGCCCATTTGGATGGCATGGATTCGCTGGATGATGCCTAAGCGGACTTTCTGCCCATTCCCAAATGTTCCCGGCAGTAAGCCAAACTTTTTTCCAATTCTTTGAGTTGATAGTTCTGCTTTGCTTTTTGGGGATCTTCCCCATCGACCACGGAAAAGGGTAACATTGCTTTCCCTTTTCTTGAAAGAGCGAGAAAGCGAGAATAATCATCCGCACGGATAGTTGAATAGGGCGGCCAAAATTCTTTTTCTAAATAGGGGAATTCCCTAGCAAACCCGGAAATAGTTTCGATTTGTACCGGAGTTTCTGGGCACTGTTCACTCCACTCTTTAAACAAAGTTTTAAGATCGACGCATCCATCCCCCATTGCGGTCCATTGCACCTTTGCACCTTTTTCGCTTCGCCATACCATTGAATCACGGATTCCACTGCATACTGCATGATCAGCAAGGTTACGAAAAGTTTCCACAGGATCCTCTAATGTCCAGGTTGAATTACCAGTATCGATAGTGGCTCCGACAAATTCCGGTCCTGCCTTCTCGATCAGTTCAACTAATTCCCGGCTATGCATATCTCCGGCATGATTTTCCACCGCAATTTTAATTCCAGCATCCATGGCTACCGGGCGAACTTTTTTGAGGATTTCAATCGTGCTGACCATGTGTTTACGAATTCCCCCTTCTGTCTTTCTATCCTTCGAAGAACCAAGATAACAGCGAGCAACTGGGGAACCAATCGATTTGGCAACCCGAATAAGCAATTTTAGATGCTCCTCTGCGGAACCATGTTTTTTCTTGAAACTGAATGAAGTCGGGCAAATACCACCGGTTCCTGCATGAAGAATGATTTTTTGATTTTTTGCCTCTTCTCCAAGCTCTCTGAGATAGCCCTGGTCATGAGAATCATAAACATCCAGATCTGAGAGCAAAATCGCATCCAATCTTTGTTTGGAGGCATAATCTAATAATCTTGGTGCCTTCCACCCCAGGGCACGAATCGAAAAATTATCAAAACCCAAGAGCAAGTTGTTGTTGGTCTTTAGGCCTGCCTGAGTCGTAGTGGTCCCGGAAAATAAAATGGAATTGATTCCGAGATTGGTAAAAGAGCGTCGGCTTTGAATCATAAAAAAAGTATTTGCCCTTAAGCTTGCAAAGCAAGCAGATTGAAATGAACTGCAGTTTTTTCCTGATATTACTCTTTGGGAAAAGATATCAAGTGTTTGGAGACCGGGGTTTTTTCTCCCTGCCATTGATAAGCCCAGAGCTTTTTGTCGCATGTAACGCATCCATCCAGACAAACTGTGCTTCCGTTAATTTTTGGAATTTCGGGTGGCAAACAATAGTGTCCGAAAAAAACCGGTTTATCATTGATGGAGTAGGGTTCGACATTTTTTACTTCTTCGGGAATGGGAAAGAGATTGTCTGGTGAGGGATACATCGGAGATAGCAAGTATTCAGAGAAGGTCTTGTTTTCAGGATCACTCCACCATTTTATTCTTCCTTTCTTTCTAATGATTCCGAACCGGTCACGCATTTGTGGTTCCTCGGGCAGGCTGACTCTTAGTCCAGACAGAATATTTTGAACTGCTTTTTTTGATTCCGATTTTTTCTGCCAAGTGCTTTCAATAAAAGAATCATCCTCTAAATTGGCAGTAGCAAGTTTCGATATCGAAGAGAAGTGCCAGACTGCGTGAACAACTCTTATTTCTTTTAAATCAAGAAAAAGGGGCCAGGTTCTGATCCAAGGAATGAACTGGTTGAGCTGTTTGTTTTGCAATTTGCCGAAGCGAACTGATTCCTGAACCGCCCTGAATTCATGATTGCCAATAGCGACTAGGGATTGGTTCTGTTCATACATTTCCCGTACGAGATGCAAAACTCCCTCCGTGTCTGGGCCCCGATTGATCAAGTCGCCCACAAAAACTGCCACTCTTTGATCCGGGTGGGAAAAGCCGTTCTTTCCCTTTTGATAGCCCAAGTGTTCCAGTATGCCAATTAATTGCTCACTATGTCCATGAACATCCCCGATCAGATCGAAGCCATTGTTGATTCTTTCAACCACTCCATGGATCATTCCAGTTCCAGATTAAAATTCAAGTTTTCTCTGGTTTACCCAAGGAAAGATTTCGAGTATTAGATTAAGATTTATGAACGATTCAAATGGAGAAAATACTAGCCCAAGTTTTACTATGGGTAAGGGGAGTGCAGACGGTCCCCGCTCCGGAAAATTATCCCTGCCCGGAGGTGAGGTTCCAACACCGGTTTTTATGCCAGTTGGCACCCAGGCTACGGTCAAGGGAATCCTGCCGAGGGACTTAACTGAAACGGTTCGATGTCCAATTATTTTAGGAAATACCTATCACCTCAATCTTCGGCCGGGGGTAGAAATCATTGCTGCGGCTGGAGGATTGGCGAAATTTATGAATTGGGAAGGCCCGGTATTGACCGATAGCGGAGGCTTTCAAGTATTCAGCCTTTCAAAATTGAGAAAAATTTCTGATGAAGGAGTTCGTTTTCGATCCCATTTGGATGGACGGGAGATTTTTCTTGGTCCGAAGGAAGCCATTGGAATCCAGGATGGCTTGAAGTCTGATATAGCAATGTGCCTCGATGAGTGTCCTCCTGCCGATGCTACACGCGACCAAATGGAAATGGCGGTTTCCCGCACAAGCTTATGGGCTGGACAATGCCTGGAGGAGTGGACCCGGAAAAAAGCTGTTGAGGATGGAAGAAATCTGTTCGGTATCGTACAGGGTGGTAGGTTTGAGGATTTGCGGACTCGATCGGCGGAAGAATTGATAAAGTTGAATTTTCCAGGTTATGCGATTGGTGGAGTCAGTGTTGGGGAAACCGAAAAGGAAATGCTCGAGCAGGTCTCGTTGACTGCAAAGATTTTACCAGTCAGAAAACCAAGGTATGTTATGGGAGTAGGGACCCCAACTCAACTGCTGAAAATGGTTGGAATGGGAGCGGATATGTTTGATTGTGTCATGCCCAGTCGAGCCGCACGTCATGGAATGGCATACACATCGAAAGGGACCTTGAATTTACGGAATCAAAAATATCAAAATGATTATTCCCCACTGGACGAGGAAACCGACTGTTTTGCATCTAGGAAGTTTAGTAAATCCTACTTGCGGCATCTAATCCAGGCAAAGGAGTCTCTCGCCGGGGTACTTTTAACCCTTCATAACCTGAGATTTTTTGTAGGCTTGATGGAAACTGCTCGGTCAATGATCGAGTGCGACCAGTTTCAATCTTGGTCCGAAGAATGGATCGCTCGATACGAATCAAGCGATTGATTTGAGAATCAAAGTTATTTAGAGTCTTTTGATGTTCCGGATTTCGGGGCAGTTCCCTTCCATTCGCAAACATAACCCTTAACCTTCCCGGAAAAATCAGTGGTGTCGGCCCATTTGCCGTTTTTACCGTTCAGGGTGAGGAAATTATGACCAGATGAACCGGAAGGTTGATTTTCGTCCCAGTTTATGAATTTGAAGTCCTCTCCGTTATCCCAGGTCCAAGTACCTTCCTCGAATTCGTCCGTTCCGCCCAACCAGATGATATTCTCCTTGGCAAGTTTACGAACAAACTCGTTTTCTTTGTCAGAACTGATGACCACAAGCTCTCCACCAATATCATCGCAGGCAAATTTAGCTTCCCACCAAGTACTGTTGGTATCCAGAAATGCTTTGTAATGATTTCCGTTAAATGGAACCGCGTCTTTGGCAGGTTCTACCTTATCTGCAAGTACTACGGTTGCAAACATAGCGAGGGATGAAAGAGTGACTTTGATCAAAGAAGATATTTTCATAATGAATTTATCTAGTATCGAACTTTTGGTTTCGCAATCAATTTCCAAGCAAAATCCAACAAATGTAGCTTCGAGGAAAGGGGCTTTGTCTTGACTAGCTGATGGCCATAGAGCATGGTAAACCTTTGCAATTATTGCATTTAGGTCGGGCCGTAGCGCAGTCTGGTAGCGCACTACGCTGGGGGTGTAGGGGTCGCGAGTTCAAATCTCGCCGGCCCGACCAGTTTTTATTTTGAGTTTACAAAAAATGAAAGACATC
This sequence comes from Verrucomicrobiota bacterium, assembly GCA_036127675.1. Classification (GTDB taxonomy): domain Bacteria; phylum Verrucomicrobiota; class Verrucomicrobiia; order Opitutales; family Seribacteraceae; genus Seribacter. Next base: position 23,647 of record JAYYRA010000039.1, on the reverse strand, counting down.
AAAATCGGTTGGCTAGGTACCGGTGTAATGGGCACCCCAATGATTAAGCACTTTTTGGATGCAGGTTTTGAAGTTTCGATTTTCAGCAGGACCCGTTCAAAGGCGGAGTCATTGGAAGAAAATGGGGCAATCTGGAAAGATAGCCCAGCCCAGCTCGCTCAAGATGTGAAAATGATCTTCTCGATGCTAGGATATCCATCGGATGTGGAATCTGTACTGCTTGGAAAAAATGGAGTGATCGAAGGAATTCAAGGCGACACGATGCTGATTGATATGACTACTTCCAGTCCGGAATTAGCTAAAAAAATCGAACTGGAAGTGAGCAAAAAAGATGCAGTTTCCCTCGATGCACCGGTAAGTGGAGGAGACATCGGTGCACGGAATGCAACATTGTCGATAATGTGCGGAGGAAACCATGAGGTTTTTCAAAGGGTACTTCCCCTTTTACAAATCCTTGGAAAGGAAATTGCCTGGTTTGGACCTGCAGGGTCCGGACAACAGGCAAAAATGTCGAATCAGATTCTTATCGCATCCACAATGATTGGAGTGGTGGAATCGTTGCTGTATGCGGAACAGGCAAAGCTTGATTTGTCCCTTCTTATTAGAGTCCTGAGCAAAGGAGCCGCGGGATGCTGGACCCTTTCGAACCTTGGACCACGAATGCTCAATGAGGATTGGAGCCCGGGTTTTTACATCAAGCATTTTATAAAGGACATGGGAATCGCACTGGAAGATGCTTCTCGAATGGGATTGAGCTTGCCGGGATTGGAGTTAGCGATTCAATTTTACGAAATTGCTCAAAGGAAAGGTTTGGAGAACAAAGGAACCCAAGCCTTGCTTCAAGTCTTACGATCAACCAATCAAAAACGATCTGATAGGTGATAAAAGAAGGTTTCAAAATTTCTCTTAAGTGATAGAATTGTTTCTTTTAGTACAATTATGGCCACATTAGTAACAGGAGGAGCAGGTTTTTTAGGAAGTCATCTATGCGAGCGATTGCTGGAAAAAGATGAGGAGGTTATTTGTCTTGATAATTTTTTTACCGGTCGACGCAGAAATGTCGCCCATCTTCTGGATCATCCAAATTTTGAGTTAATTCGACATGATGTGGTGGACCCCCTTAAAGCTGAAGTTGATCGAATTTACAATTTGGCATGTCCGGCGTCTCCGGTTCATTATCAGTATAATCCGATCAAGACAGTTAAGACCTCAGTAATGGGTGCAATTAATTGTTTGGGCTTGGCCAAGCGAGTCGGTGCCCGAATCTTACAGGCATCCACCTCAGAAGTCTATGGTGATCCGGAACTACATCCACAGCCGGAGAGTTATAGAGGAAATGTTAACCCGATTGGTCTGCGGGCATGTTATGATGAAGGAAAAAGATGTGCTGAGACTCTGTTTTTTGACTATCACCGAGAAAATAAGGTGGATATTCGGGTCGTTCGTATTTTTAACACCTACGGACCGAGGATGTTGCCCGATGACGGAAGGGTGGTTTCTAATTTTATTGTTCAAGCCTTAAAAGGGGAGGACCTGACTCTTTACGGAGATGGTTCGCAAACCCGTTCCTTTTGTTATGTGGATGACCTGATTGAAGCGATGATCCGCACAATGGAGCAAGATGAAACCGTGGGACCGGTCAATATCGGAAATCCGGTTGAATTTACGATTAGGCAGCTTGCTGATCAAGTTCTTGCAAAGATTGGAACGGCTTCGAAAATCGTGGAGGAGCCTTTACCCGCAGATGATCCAACCCAAAGAAAACCTGACATTACATTAGCTAAAGAGGTACTGGATTGGACTCCCAAAATTGAACTGAGCGAAGGGCTGGATCGAACCATTCCTTATTTCAAAGAGTGTCTGGACGCCTAATAAATTAAACTTAACATGAATCCCCTTTCTCCAATTAAGTCCATCTTTCAATCGATGAAAGGCCGGCACCATCGAAAATATCTGAAAAAATGTGCACCTCTGGTTCGCAAGATCAATGAATACGAGAAAGAATTTCAGAGCCTTAGCGAGGAACAGTTAAAGTCAAAGACCGAGGATTTTATGGAGCGGTTCAAGAAGGGGGAATCGCTTGAAGATATGTTGCCCGAAGCATTTGCGGTGGTAAAGAATGCAGCCCGTAGAATGTGCGGAACCACAATTTCGGTCTGCGATCATCCAATTCAATGGGAAATGATTCATTACGATGTCCAATTGATTGGGGGGATTGCCTTGCATGAAAGGCATATTGCGGAAATGGCGACCGGTGAAGGAAAGACCCTGGTCTCCACCTGTCCACTTTATTTGAACGCATTAAGTGGTAAGAATTGTCAATTGGTAACCGTGAACGATTACCTCGCCCGAAGGGACTCCCATTGGATGGGGGCACTTTTCGAATATCTTGGGCTTTCAGTCGGATGTATTCAGAATAATATGCCACCAGCGGAACGACGAGAGATGTACAAGAAGAATATTACCTACGGTACGGCTTCTGAGTTTGGCTTTGATTATCTTAGGGATAACGGGATGGCAACTTGCATCGATGATCAGGTTCAAAGAGATCATTATTTTTGTATCATTGATGAGGCAGACTCCATATTAATTGACGAAGCCCGTACTCCTTTGATCATTTCCGGTCCGATGCGGGAAGACCATCCCTTGCCATTTAAAGAAATGAAACCTTTGGTGATGAAGGTTTTTGATGCTCAACTCAAGCAATGCAATCGTTTGGCGGAGGAGGCGAAAAAAGTCCTTTCCCAAGAAGATACAGACGAGGAGCAAGCAGATGATGCGACGGCAAAACTTTATCAAGTGAAGAGGGGAATGCCCACTCACCGCCAATTTCTTCGAATGATGGAAGATGCTGCGATTCGTAAAAGATTCGAAAAGTTCGACTTGGACATGAATTCGGATTACAACAAAGAGAGAGCTCACAAGCTGAAAGAAGATCTTAACTTCGTAATTGACGAAAAAAATCAGCAGGCGGATTTGACAGAGAAGGGAAGGGCATTGATAAGCCCAAATGATCCGGAGGGTTTTGTGATCCCTGATTTAGCTACCCTCTATGTGGAAATCGATCGAAAGAATGAACTCTCTGAGGATGATAAGAGAAGAGAGCGGGAGGATGCGGAGCGAGAATTCCAGGTGAAGAGCGAGCGAATTCATACCGTTTCCCAGCTTTTGAGAGCATACGGTCTGTACGAGAAAGACAAGCAGTATGTAGTGCAAAATTCAAAGGTTATGATTGTCGATGAAAACACGGGTCGTCTAATGCCGGGCCGTAGGTGGAGCAATGGTTTGCATCAGGCGGTCGAAGCCAAAGAGGGAGTGACGATCGAAAAGGAAACCAAGACCTATGCAACGATCACCATTCAGAATTATTTCAGAATGTACGAAAAGTTGGCGGGCATGACAGGTACCGCGGAGACCGAAGCCGGTGAATTTCACGATATTTACCGATTAGGAGTTATGGTTATTCCAACCCATAGACCTTGTGTAAGAAAGGATTGGAATGATCTGATGTTCAAGGGTCGAAGGCAAAAATTCAATAAGGTTTTGGAAGATTTGGTCGAAGCCAATAAGAAAGGACAGCCTGTACTGGTCGGTACGGCATCCGTTGAATCCTCAGAAGTGTTCAGTCGAATGTTGAAGCGGGCTAATATCCGACACACCGTGTTGAATGCAAAGTTCCATGAAAGAGAAGCGGAAATCGTTTCCGAGGCGGGAAGGCGGGGAGCGGTCACGATTGCAACAAATATGGCTGGCCGTGGTACGGATATCAAGTTGGGCGACGGGGTCAAAGAGTTGGGAGGTTTATTGGTTTTGGGTACGGAGAGACATGAATCCAGAAGAATTGACCGACAATTAAGGGGTCGATGCGCCAGACAGGGAGATCCCGGTGTCTCCAGATTTTATGTCTCGATGGAAGACGACCTCATGCGGTTATTTGCCAACCAGGGTGTGATGTCAAAAATGTTGGAGAAATCCTTCGATGACAATGAAATCCTGGAGCACGGAAGCTTGGATTGGTCGATTCAAAATGCTCAAAAGAAAGTAGAACAGCAGAATTATTCCATCCGTAAACGACTCCTTCAATATGATGATGTCTTAAACCGACAAAGAGAAATCGTTTATTCCATTCGAAATGATACTCTGGAGGAGAATGATCCGAGTAAGATTTTATTGGAATTGGTAGAGGAAGAATTGGATGCCCGTCTTTCTGCCATTCCAGAGAATGAATTCAAGGTAAAAAGTCTGGAGGATATGCCGGAAATGGAGTCCTTGGTCGCAACCTGGCTTAATGTTACCTTTCCTTTATCCTTTCAGGCAGAAGATTTGTTTGGGAAGGAAGAAGCGGAAGTGAAGAAACTTCTTTTGGAAAAGATTAACAATTCATATGAGGCTAAAAGAAAATTAGAAGATCCGGAACAAATTCAAAGTCTCGAAAGATATGTTGTGGTTCATGCGGTTGATCTGCATTGGCAGGACCATTTGACCGAGATGGAAGAATTGCGCAGAAGTGTAGGGTTAAGAGGATACGGTCAGAAAGACCCGCTTAGTGAATACAAGAGCGAGGCATTTCGTGCCTTCGAAGAGATGATGCAGGCAATGAGATCAGACATTTGTAACGGCATGTTCAGATCCTCCACCAACCTAGCTGCTTTTGAGAATATGTTGAGTTCCCTTTCCGGAGTCGCGAAAACTTCCGGTCCGGATCAAACAGGTGGCAGCGGATTTGATCGTTTTAGTGGACCTCCATCTTCCTCCGATCAGTCTGAACCCAGTGAGGCTCCTGAAATCCCCAAAGTTGCAGCTCCGGTGGTTAGAGACGCACCAAAAGTTGGAAGAAATGATCCTTGTCCCTGCGGTAGTGGAAAAAAATACAAGAAATGCTGTGGTGCCTGAGTTGTTAGAAGCTTTAAATCAAATCAGCTAATTTTTTCCACTTGTCCGCTTCAATCTCTTCAGGTCGTAAACTTGTACAAAGGTTTGCTTCCTTAATCCACTGATTTAAGCTTTGTTGATCCGAATCATCTTCCTGTTTGATAATTTTCCCCATTTGTTTTCTTCGCTTGGTAAAAATCTTACGGATCAAATGCCTGGATCTTTCGGAAAACAGAAATGGTTGATTCACCTTTTCCATGTGGATCAAAACAGAGTCAATGGCCGGTACAGGATAAAAACAATTCCGAGAGACAGGATGACTTGAAATCAGTTCAAAAGTGGCACTTAAGAAAATACTAAGAGCATTGTAATTCTTGGATCCCGGAGATGACCACATCCGATCCGAGGCTTCTTTTTGCAGCATTAAAGTCATTCTTTGTGGTAGATTTTTTCCACCCAGAACACCTTCCAACCAATTCGATGAAATTGCATATGGAAGATTAGCGACTACCTCAAAATCCCGTCCTGATTCCATGAACGGACCAGTTGGAAACTTAACCGCATCGGCCACTGTTAAAGTAAGAAGATTGTTTTTAATCCAGTCGGAAAATTTTTCTTCCAAATAGCCCGCAAGTCTTTTGTCCACTTCCACTGCATGAACCCGATGACCCTGCTTTAATAAGCCTTCTGTAAGGGTACCTAAGCCAGGTCCAATTTCAAGAACCTCAGAGGGAGCCTCAAGATTCGACAGATCAATGGATTTTTGAACGATATTTCCATCTATCAGAAAATTCTGACCTAGTTTTTTTTTCGGCCGGTGTCCAAGTAAGTTGAGGACTTTTCGGGTTTCAGACGGAGTAAGTGGCATTGAGGATTAAAGCAAACCTATGTGGGTCTTTTTATTCGCTTTTCATTTCTTGAATAAATCCTTCCACATCGTCCGCTTTCATCAAAGCTTCACCACAAAGGATTGCATCCGCACCTGCATCCCGAACTCTCCAAGCGTCTTCGGGTTCAAAAATTCCGCTTTCACTGATTTTTACGATTCCTTCCGGGATTTGTGGAAAAAGGCGTTCTGTTGTACTCAAATCGGTCACGAATCGAGTCAGATCCCGGTTGTTCACACCTAATAAACGTGGATCGTGCATAAGGGCTTTCTCGAGTTCCTGCTCTTCATGAATTTCATAGAGGCAATCCAAGCCTGCAGCATCTGCGTATCCACGTAAGGTTTTTAGTTCTTCGTCATTCAAAGCCCGAACAATCAAAAGAATCGCACGAGCTCCTGCCTCCAAAGCCTCAAGGACCTGGATGGGGTGAACCATGAAATCTTTTCGGATGGTGGGAATGAAACGTTGGTGTTGACTCAAAAAATCGTTTACTTCCCAAAGATCTTCCAGCTTGCCACCAAAAAATTTTTCGTCGGTCAATACGGAGAGTGCGTCCGCATTTCCATTGTAGTAGGTTCTAGCCTGCTCCATAGCTGAGATTTCCTCTGCAATCGTACCTGCGGAGGGAGATTTTCTTTTTATTTCCGCAATGACCGATAATTCTTCCGGATTTGCCAAGGCATCGTAAAATGAAATTCCTCGATCAAATCGTTGGGAAAGCTGTCTTAGTTCACTCTCGCTGACTGGTCTTTCACGCTCTGCTACCTCCGAGCGTTTCCAGTTCATAATTTCCGCTAATTTATCCATGTATATTTGTAATAATGATCGAATGAAGGAGAATGATTTGCCACAATTATTTCAATCTAACACAATGCGCTAGAGTGAGCGAAATACAACGACTAAGAGAAATAGTTAGAAAATTAAGGGCACCGGATGGTTGTCCATGGGATCAGGCTCAGACTCATCATTCCTTGGTTCGGTGTTTGATCGAAGAGGTTTCCGAGACCCTAGAGGCAATTGATGATGAAAATTACCCCCTCTTGGAAGAGGAACTCGGGGACCTACTTCTTCAAGTTGTTTTTCATGCATTGCTAGCAGAGGAAAAATCTGAATTTGATTTGGAGGATGTGGCAAGAGGGATCAATGAAAAATTAATTCGAAGGCATCCTCATGTATTTGGAGATGATGAGGGTAAGATGAAGACAGCCGATGAAGTTTTATCTCGCTGGGAAAAGATAAAAGCGGAAGAAAAAAAGGCCAAAGGGATCATCACCGACGAATCAAAGGTTTTTAAGAATCTACCACCACGGCTTCCAGCCTTACTTTTTGCAATGGATATTTACAAGCGAGCGGAAAAAGCGGACCTGGCTGATAGAGGGGATTGGAGCGAAGGAAAGATTCAGGAGTTTACTGAAGAATTAGATGAAGAGACGGCCGGTCGAGTCTTTTTTGAATGGGTTGGAGCTTGTAGAAAAGCGGGAGTTGATCCAGAATCCGCTCTGAGAAAATTTGCTTCTAAGCAAATTGCAAAATTAGAATTTCAATCGTCTGAATGATTGAAATGGTTGAAAAAATTTCATGGATGTTTGAAGACGAAATTTTCGATGCCCAATGTTTTTTCCGACGATCTGCAAAGGCGAAAAAAATCAGTTTAAAAGTCCCGGAACCAGGAAAAGTGATTCTTACCATCCCTCGATGGGCATCGGAGGCAAAAGGGCGAGAATTTTTATATAAGAGTAGAGATTGGATCCGAAAAAAATCATCCGCCCTTCAACCAGTCAAAACTTTGAAGCAATACTTTGATCAACCAAGGGAAGTTTGGCTTGATTCAACTCCCCGGGAGTTTATTTGGTCGGTAAACGAAAAAAATAAGCATACAATTAGAGAAATTGACCGGGATCAGATCAGGATCGAATTTCCCATAGATTTCGATCCTGAACTTCATTTGCTCAAGGAATTCATGCAAATGGGTAGGAGATTTCTTCCTATACGTCTTGAAAATTGCGAAGAAAAAAGTGGTCTTAGATCAAAAAAATGTCGGATTGGAAATCAACGGTCCAGATGGGGTTCCTGTTCAGGTAAAGGAACGATTTCATTAAATTGGAGAATTTTACTGCTACCTTTTGAGCTTGGTGAGTATGTCCTCTATCACGAGCTCGCTCATTTAGAGCAGATGAATCACTCAGTGCGTTTCTGGGAAGCTCTTGAAAGATTCATTCCAGAAGCCAAGAAAGTAGATAAACAATTGAATTCTGTAGGTAAGGAGATTATTTTCATAGGGCATAATCTCGCTTGGAATCAATAAAGTTAGGGAATGAGCAAGGGAAGTTCCCATGATGCTTTTCCCCCAAATGAACGAAGATAAGGAAGGGCTTCCTTTTCATCCTCAGCTACATCGACGGGAGTAATTCCATCTTTGCCATATCGAGGGTTGATTTCCAAACCAAAGGAGAGGGCAAGTCTAACCATTTGCTTAGAACCGGAAAAAGCGGCACCATGCATTAAGGTATATCCATCCTTTGCTTCGATCATCGGATCCGCCCCTTTGGAGAGCAGGAATTGAACGACTTCCATGTTTCCAGAAACGATCGCAATTAGTAATGGAGTCGCCCCAAAGCCATCCCTAGCATTAACCTTATGACCATCTTTGAGCAATTGTTTGAGTCGGAGAAGGTTACCAGTGCCAGCGGCTACATGTAGAGGGTTGTTTTCCTGTACACCCATTTCAGAAAGCAATTTAACGATTTCACTGTGACCTCCAGCAGCTGCCAAATCTATTAGATTGGAGCCATGAGAGTCAACCGCATGAGGGTCAGCAGATAGTGCAAAGAGAACTTCAAGCATTTCTTTTTCTCCCCTTAGGGCTGCAGTCATACATGGAGTTTCTCCCTCATCCGTACGGGCGTCAACATTGGCACCGTCTTCTAAAAGAAGTTCAAATACTTCCATATTTCTTCCCCATGCAGCGGAATGTAAGGGAGTGGACAAATGCTTTCCCCGTGCATTCGGGTCGCCACCATTCTGAAGAAGATAATCCAAGAATCGGGTATTCCCTTTAAAAGCGGAATAATGAAGCGGTGTATGACCAAAACGATCGTTCGCATTAATCAGGGCACCCTGGCTAACCGCTTTTACTAAACCATCAAAATTATTTTGAGAGATTGCCCGGTAGAGACTTTCGTTTTTTCTTTCCACGATCTCCTGACCAATTAATTCGGTTACCACGCTCAGACCATCTTTTGTTTTATCCTTTAAAAAAAGCTTTCCATGAACCGCTTTGGGTCTCGTGAAAATTCGAAAACGGGTAAAATGATCCAGTAATTGAAGTCTTTGATGTTCGTTGAATGAAAAGCCAGACTCTTTCCTAGCAGATTGTGTGAAGGATGAAATGTTCAGGTCCAAAGAGAATTTATCTCTTTTTAATTTTTCTTTTCTTACTTCCGGCATCGGGTAGATGGTTCTTTCGGATGCCAATTCTTTTCTGTATGCATTGGTGGAAATCCAAAGAGTATCATTCTTTTCGATAAAACGAATGCCTTGTGAGTCAAACCAAGCCATCAACGCTTGTGATGAGCGAATCCCAGCAAGTAATTGTTTCATGGACAACGGATTTCCAATTTCTGCACCTAAAAAAAATGAACTTTTATATCCGCCAAAGAGAGAAAAGTCTTTTGTCTGTTGATTTCCAGCTTTCCTAATGAGTTCACCTCCACCAAAGACAAAATTACCGTTAAGAGAGTTTATCAATTCGGGTAACGAGGCATCAAATCCGGGAAGTTTGTTGGAGGAATCGAAGTTTCCTCCAGTCAGGAAGTTTAAGGCTTTTTCCAGAATTTGAGTTGTTGAAGTTTGAAAGGAATCGCCCGAGAAATTGAGATTTCCAACAAATGGGACATCGCCCGGAATTTTTTTTAGTACATTCCAAACTTTCTTGGAGGAATTGTTCTCTGATAAATCTTTGGATTCTGGATAAAGTTCAGAATAGTCCAAAATTGAAAATTCAATCATTCCGTTTCTGGAATTGAAGTGAACACCCCAAGGACGGTGGGTTAGATAATCCAACATTGGAAGGAATCGCTTCAAGTTTTCCTGCACAAAGAAATCTTCAAACAGTCTCGAAACACCGGTGCCTTCCAGATATAGGGATGATTGAGCCTCTTGGCTGAAATGAGATTTTAAAGATTCAGGGAAGGTCATGTTTTTTGTTTTTCTAAAAAACTCCTGAATGAGTTGATCGAGTTGAAGTTCATAGTCAGAAGAGGGAGGGTTTCTGGGGTTTGGTAATATGCCAATCGCATAGGCAAGTTTTCCGTTTCTACCTATCTCAAAGGGTAGTTTTGGATTTCCGAGGCGCAGGTTTTTACCTCCCTTGGGAACAAGCGAGAAATTCTCCCCAATTTCTGAAAGTGTAGAATCCGCTTTTGGGGGATTTTTCAACGAAACCAGAATTCCCCAGACAGGAGTGGGAAATGGATTCCCTTGTAATCTGATAAATAACCGGATGGGATCATTGAGATTTAATCCGCTGTCTCTTGGGTCATCCAGTGAATCTTGAAGGCTCGGATTGGATAACCTAAATTGTTCAAGTATGGGTTTCCAACTCGAACTTTCCAGTATGTTGGATTTCTTAAGAAGGGTTTGGGCTTGGACCGATAGAACAAAGAAGGAATCCGAAGGAATCCGGTGAAAAGATGGAGAAAGTTGAGTCTTCTTTGCAAAAATTATAGACCCGAAACCAGTAAGCAGAAGGAGAATGGAAACGCGAATGGATAAGAAATTTGTCATGTTATGAAATTCAGGCTAACTTACTCAGCCAATGTTACAAATTATCTTTCCAACAATAAAATCTTACTCTATGCGAGACTAATTGCTTATGTTTACCGGTATTGTTGAAGAAGTTGGGCACATTGAATCTTTTAAAGAAAAAAAGAATGCCTGGGAATTGATCGTCAAAAATCCATTTGCTGAGTCAGATGGACTGGAGCAGGGGGCGAGTATTTCTGTTAACGGTTGTTGCCTGACTCTATGTGAGATGGCTTCGGAATGGATGATTTTCGAACTGCTTGAGGAAACACTGAAAAAGACAAATATTGGACGTCTTTCTTCACAGAGCTTGGTAAACTTGGAGAGGGCAATGCCAGCAAAAGGAAGATTGGGTGGACACTTTGTAACCGGTCACATTGATTCAACCGGCAAGGTGCAAGTTTTTGAAGAACAGGGCAAAAATCTCTATCTTCAAGTTCAGGTACCCAAAGAAAAAGCTAAATATCTGGTGGATAAAGGCTCGATTGCTGTAAATGGCTGTTCTTTAACTGTTTGCGATGTGATGCAGGAATCCTTTGCTGTCTGGTTAATCCCTCACACTCTGATCAAAACAAATCTTTCATCCCTTAAGGAGGGAGAATCTCTAAATCTGGAATTTGATATGCTTGCAAAATATGTGGAGAAGTTGGTTGATCCAGTGCTGGAGAAATTAAACCGATGAACTTGAGCGATGCAACGGTTGCTGTTTTGGAGGAGCTTAAACGGCAAAGAGTAGAGGGTAGAAGACAGATTTTTTTGGAAGATGAAAGTCTGTCCGTTCTTGCTGAGCATCTTAGTGGGAATTCTTCAGTTCTGGAACAGGAGATAAGCAAAGATGATCTTCCTTCCACTGATCTAAAAGTTGAAGAACCTGGAGATCCCAAAATGAGACGGGAAGAATCCGAAGTCGTTATATCCAGTGATCAAGAAAAAGAGAGAGATTTTCCTACTCCTCCATCGATTTCCCTGCCGGATGGAAACAAATCGACTCAGTGGAACTGGCTGAAGGAAAAGGTTTTACAGTGCGAAATCTGCAATCGAGAACTTAATCCGCAGGGGAAAGTGGTTTTCGGAGTTGGTAATTTGGATGCCGAAATCTTTTTTTGTGGAGAAGCACCAGGAGCAGAAGAAGAAAAGGAAGGAATTCCATTTGTCGGACCAGCAGGGGATTTGCTTACCCGAATTATTGAGGCGATGGGAATTGATCGTGAAAAGGTTTATATCGGAAATATTCTCAATTGGAGACCTAGGCACAACCAGTCTTATGGAAACCGTCCGCCTAGCGTGCAGGAAATGTCTTTTTGTCTGCCTTACCTAAAGGCACAGATCGAAATCGTGAAACCAAAAGTTCTGGTAGCTCTTGGAAAAACTGCCACCGATGGCTTGCTCGGGCACGATCCCAAAAGAAGATTGTCCGACTTCCGAGGAAAGTGGGGCCAAGTTATGGATATTCCAATGATGGTTACCTATCACCCCTCTTATTTGCTTCATAATCCGAGCAAAACCAGTAAACGAAAAGTCTGGGAAGATATGTTACTGGTTATGGAAAAGCTTGAGATGAATATTTCCGATCGCCAAAGAGCTTTTTTCAATTCCTGATTGGTGTAGTTTGTGGAAGAAACATTGCTGATTTTGAACGGGAATCCGCCCTCGGAAGAACTTTTGGTCTGGAGACTTGATGAGGCGAACCATATTGTTGCAGTAGATGGTGGTTGGTATGCCTTAAAAAAAGCTGATCTACTTCCTACAGTTATCATTGGCGATTTTGACTCCTGTAAGGAATTGGAACAAATAAAGTCTAATTATCCAGATTTGGAAATTGTGCATTCTACAGACCAGGACACCACCGATCTGGAAAAAGCGATTCGATGGGTGGAGACTAACACAAGGACTAAGAAATTGATTATTCTTGGTGGACTTGGAAAAAGGTCCGATCATTTTTTGTCTAATTTGCTAATTTCAATGTGTATCAAAGAAGATTGGTCAGTAGTGTTTGATGACAATCATGAATGGATATCCAGAGTTACCCCAGCTTCTCCGTTAGATATTAGAGGTCGGAAAGGTTCGGTCGTAAGTATTTTACCTTTAGTTTCCTGCTCAGGGGTCGATTCGAAGGGTTTGAAATGGGAGTTGAATAATGCATCACTTTCTCCCGGTGGACGAATCAGTCAAAGCAATCTCTGTACTTCTGATGAAGTGGAAATCAGGTGTGGGGAGGGTTGCCTCATGGTTTTTTTATCCAAACACTAATTTAGATAAAAAAAAGACCACTCGACGAGTGGTCTTTAAAAGGTAGTTGAATATAGAAGTTACTTATATTGGGGAAGGAGTCCTTTATCCATTGCTTCCTTGAAGTATTTATCCGGATCTCTTTTCCATCTTCTTTCTGCACTGGATGACCAGAAATAAATTTTCTTTCCTTTGTAATCGATGGACTTACTTTCCGGGTTAACTATTCGTTCAGGATAGATCGGGCAGAATCGCTGATCCAGTAGCTTGACTTTATCCACCCCGAGTTGTTTTTGTTCCGCATCGGAAAAAAGTTTTGCAAGTTCCGGAACTGCCTTGATGTAGTACGCAGCGGCTTTGTCGAAAGCCTTTACACAAGTCCCACAACAAAAGTAAACTTTTTTACCGAGTAGTTCGGAATATTCCTCGGGATCGATTTCATCGCCTTTCATAATGGCACACTCTTCGGCTGCCGAAAATGCCTTGCATATGGAAAATAGAAATAAAAAGGTAATTAGAATATGTTTCATAATTCTTATAAATGCCTTGATATTGAGAATTTTTCAAGACTTTCACGAAAAAAACATGAAGATAATTCTTTGGGCTTCTTCTTTACAGGATTGACGATTTCTCATGGATTAGTGGTCATGGAAATCGAAATTAACTGAAAATGGAAGCGTCATTGAAAGAGGAATACCGTTCGAAATTAGAGGAGGCACTTGCTGAAATTGAAGATTATCTTTCCAAAAGCGAAGATGCAGCGGAGGCGGTTTCGCCGGATAAGAGCCTTGGTAGACTTTCGAGAATGGAAGCCATGCAGGACCAACAATTAGTGTTGGAGGTTCGAAGAAGGCATAAGAGAAGAAAAGCGGATGTTCTCAACGCGATAGCTCGATTGGAGCAAGATCAATACGGGAACTGTATGTTTTGTGGAAATCAAATATCCGCGGACCGTTTGGATGCCTTCCCGGAGGTTCAAACCTGTGTGATTTGTGCCTAGTTCAATGAATCCATTTCTCTTCTTCTTTTAAACAGTTTTTGATGTTTGTGGCTAGTCTGACTGGCCCGGGCACGCCACAATTTGAAGCTTCTTGGTTTCAACCTTTTTCTCATTATTTCAATAACCTGAGACTCCCTTAGGCCACTTTTTTTTCTGATCTCTTCAAAGGTGATTCGGTCCGCCCATGCCGCCCAAATGATCCAATCTTCGGTCCCCAGCGGAGGTTCCGGTTTTTTGACCCTGGTTTGAGGGATTTTTTGGGAACGCTTACTCATTCTGCTGATTGTTAATTTAAAGTATTCATGTCGATCACGAAGCGATACTTTACATCGCTGCGAACCAATCTCTCAAAGGCCTGGTTGATTTGATCTATTCGAATGATTTCCACTTCGGATACGATTGAATGTTCTGCGCAAAAGTCGAGCATCTCCTGAGTTTGCCGAATTCCACCAATCAGGGAACCTGCTAAGCTTTTTCTGCCAAACATTAGTTGGGCAGCATCTACTTTATCCAGAGGTTCAATTGCCCCGACCACGCACATTGATCCGCCTACTTTCAACAAGTCCAGATATGGATCTACCGAATGATTGACTGGAATGGTGTTAAGTAAAAAATCAAACTCACCCGCTTCTTTTGCCATTTGATCGGGGTTACTGGAGATCAATACTTCATCGGCCCCTAATAATTTCGCATCTTCCACCTTACTTGGTGAATTGGTGATCATCACGGTGTGGGCTCCCAGGGCACTGGAAAATTTAACCCCCATATGTCCAAGCCCACCAAGGCCAATTACACCGACTTTCATTCCCTTTTGAACTTCCCAATGCCGGAGTGGAGAGTATGTGGTTATTCCGGCACATAGCAGAGGTGCAGTTGCAGAAGTCTCCAGAGTGTCCGGCATTCGGAGAACAAATTTTTCATCGGCAACGATACACTTGGAGTATCCCCCATAAGTCAATCCTCCAGGATCCTTTGTGGGACTGTTGTAGGTGGCTGTGAATCCACTCAGGCAGTATTGTTCATTTCCCTCGGTACAACTCCGGCATTTTCCACACGCATCAACCATACAGCCAATTGCCGCCAAATCACCGGTTTTGAACTTCTCAACTTCCTCTCCAGTTGCAGAGATTCGGCCCACAATTTCATGACCGGGAACGATTGGATACATACTTCTCCCCCAGTCGTTGTTTACGAAATGCAGGTCGGTATGACAGACGCCACAGTAATCGATTTCAATGTTTACATCACTGGGTCCAAGTTTCCTGCGTTCGATTGAAAAAGGACTAACTTCGCTTTTGGCTTTTTGGGCGGCGTATGCTGGAATTGTATTCATAAAAATTATCTATATTTCAGTTCAATCAGAAAGGGCAAAAACACAAACTTCGGTCCTTCAACCGGTGATCAACTTTGATGAATTGATAAAATCCGTTTCTTTACCGATACAATAGATAATGTCATCCGCAAGAAGTTCGACCTCTCCGAGGCGGTGGGCAATTAATTCCTCATCTCTGCCGATTGCCACGATTAGTATGCCGGTTTTACCTCCCAGGTTCAAATCCTTCGGGGTTTTTCCCAGCACTGGACTTTCATTTGATAAGGCGAGCGTCTCTACTTTTAATTCCTGCAAGCGGGTGTGTTTGTGCAGGGGTAGTGGAGGAGTTGAAAATTCCCTGTCCGAATGCATGGTCTTTTCCCTTGCCCTGCTAATTTCTCTGGATATCAGATTCCGAGGAATTTCTAGTTTTCTGAGAACTCGGGAAAGGATTTCCAATCCACCTTCCACTTCGCAGGCAACCACTTCATTTCTTCCATCATGCATGAGTTGTTCAGAGCCTCTCATGAATTGTGTACGGACAAAAACCGGAGCTTTCACTTTCATTCTTTCAATGGTAGAAAGCACCCGCTCTGTGGCTTGGTGGTCATTAATCATAACCACAATGGCTCGGCAATCATGAACATGTGCGTGGCCTAAAGCTTCTTCACTGGTTGCATCCGCATAATAAACAGGATCTCCATGATTTTTGCCGGTCCTGACATTATCGGAATTCATTTCCAGGGCAACGACTTCGATTTCCAATTCCTTCAAGCTGGAAGTTAAAAATTGACCGGCCAAACCATAACCGATCACCACGACATGATCGGAATGTCCAACCGTGGATTCCTCCAACTCTTCTGCACTTCTAGCACGGAGCAACTTTGCAAGTGGATCGAGTGCCCGTTCACCTGCGGTAAAGTGAGGGGCTTTATAAACTAAAAGGGGGGTAAGAAACATGCTGAGAATTCCAGCATTGAGAAGGGGTGCAATTTCGGAATCGGAAACCACGCCCTCTTGAGTTGCCAGTTGGAGCAAAACAAATCCGAATTCTCCAAATTGAGCCAGGCCTACCCCGGCCAGCCAGGCAGCTCGGGGTGGAAAGCGCATTAGGGAGGCGGCTAAAATTGCCAAAATGCCTTTTCCTCCGATGAAGGCCAGAAGCAACCAACCCACTTGATCGGGTTTTTCCATCAGGACTTCAAAATCAAAAAACATCCCGAGTGAGACAAAGAAAAAGCTCACAAATACATCGCGTAGGGGTAGGATATCTCCCATTGCCCGGTGGCGGAAATCGGTATCTGCCACAATCATTCCCGCCAGAAAAGCCCCCAAGGCTAGAGATAAACCAGTCAGGGAGGTCAGGTAGGCGGTGCCGATACAAAGACAAAGAACCGTAAGGATAAAGACTTCATTGCTTCGACTTGCATCAACTGCCCGAAAGAGCCAGGGTACAAGTTTTCGCGAGCAGGCAAACAGAGCGACCACCATCAAGGTTGCCTTTCCCATTGCCACTCCCAAGGATTTCCAGGTTTCCGGATTATCCAGGCCCTGACCGAGTAAGGGAATGATCAGCACCATCGGAACAATGCATAAATCCTGAAAGATCAAGGTGCCAACAATGAACCGGCCGTGGGGGGCATCCAATTCATTTCGTTCGCTCAAGGTGCGAAGTACCAGTGCGGTGCTGGACAAGGCAAATACGAAACCGTAAGTAATCGACTCGGGCAGTGAGCAACCAAGCCAGAGGGCGATCCCGGTGGTCACGGCAGCAGTTACGCTTACCTGTAAAAGACCACCCAGAGCGACTTGGCGAAAAATGTGGCGAAGCCGGGAGAGGGAAAACTCCAAACCAATGGTAAAAAGAAGAAAGACCACCCCGACTTCGGCAATGATCTCGATCGCTTCGGGATCATGGGCGAGGGAAAATCCTTTTGGTCCAACTAATGCACCCGATAGTACTAATCCTGCAATGACGGGTAATTTTAATCTGCCCAAAATTAGCGTGACCAATACGCTGATGGTGGCGATTAAGGTAATTTCCTCAAGCAGGTGCATATAATACGCCTACAATGGGACTTAAAAAGGACAAGGATGAAAGCGCTCTTTTTTATAAGTCATCCAGAGTCTTTAACCAAAGACAGTAATTTTTATCTTGAATATTTATTTAATTATCATGTTGATGAAGGATCTTTTATGCCTGCAATTTTGTCCAATTCGTACCTACTAATCCTTTCCTCATTTTGCGGGGTTGCGACTGGGGTACGATTTTTAGTCTTTCTTGCCAAGTTCCTGCTTTTGCAGTTCGACCAGCTCGTTAATTCCTTTTTCGGACAAGGCAAGTAATTCATCGAATTGGGAGCGGGAGTAGGTTGCTTCCTCCCCGGAGGATTGCACCTCGACGAATTGACCGGAGCCGGTCATGACCACATTGGCATCCACGGTGGCATCACGATCCTCAGGGTAATCCAAATCCAGGATGGATTGATCCCTGTAGATTCCAACGCTGATCGCGGCCAAATGATCCGTAATTGGATCGTTTTCAAGTTTTCCTCTCTCCAAGAGATCATTAATGGCAATTCGGGTGGCGAGCCAAGCACCGGTGATGGATGCGGTACGGGTTCCTCCGTCGGCTCGTAGAACATCGCAATCGATCCAGAGTGTCTTATCCGGCATATTTTTCAGGTTGAGCACAGCTCTTAGGGCACGACCGATCAGCCGTTGAATTTCGATATTTCTGCCATCCTGCTTGCCCTTGCTGATGGGGCGGTCTTTACGGGAAAGAGTTGAGTAGGGAAGCATACTGTATTCGGCCGTCAGCCATCCACCCTCCACCTTTTGTTGTCTCATCCAGCCAGGTACCCGGTCTTCGATCATTGCGGCACAAATGACTTGAGTATTTCCGAATGAACAAAGTACGGAGCCATTGGCGTGGGGAGCAATTCCAGTTTGGAAGGAGATCTTTCTCATTTGATCGACTTCGCGACCGGATGGTCGAGTAAAGGCTTGCTCTAGTTGTTCTGCAAGAGAAGAGGGGGGCTGATTTTCAGGATTCATAAGTTTTCAACGGTTCAGGGTCGATGATCTTGGCACTATTTCCGGCAAGGGATTCCGAAAACCAGGCACGGGCATCCGGATCACCATGATGAAGAAAAATGGTTTTAGGTGAAAGCTTTTCCGCATAGGCCAGTAATTCCTCACGATCCGCATGGCCACTGAGATCAAATTGTTGAATTTTTGCCCGGATTGGTTCAATACAATCAATTTCTTCAAAATCAAATTCCTCACCCGGTTGGGATTGAAGCAGTTGCCCACCCGGAGTGTCCGGATCACAATAACCAACAAATAAGATCGAATTGCGCTCATCCCGGAGTAAACCGGAGGCTAGCAGGTAGGACGGGGTATGCTCCACCATCATGCCACTGCTCACCAAATAGATACCTTTCATCGGTGGTTCCCTGCCGGGTTCCAACTTGCGGGGTAATGGTCTTGCACCGATTGATTTTAAAACTCTTCTGTTGAAGCGTAAGCGATTGGTGTTTTTGGAAATCTCGTGAAAATGATTGACCAGGTCCATGCCTAGGCCGGAACAGAAGACCGGAACTTTGGGAAAGGCATTTCTACGAAAAGCTTCATCTAAAAGAACCAGCATTTCCTGCATTCTGCCAAGGGCAAAGACTGGAATCAGAACCGAACCGTTCCGGGCCAGAGTCTTCCTGATTTGTTCGAGTAGAGAAACAATTTCAGACTCTCTTTGACGGGAGGGGTCTCTGGGGGTTCCCCCACGGGTGGTTTCGGTAATTAAGACATCGTATTTCTCCTTGGGTATTTCGGCTCCGTCCAAAGTGCGTTGATTGTTGAACAGCAAATCTCCGGTAAAGAAAATTCTTTCGTTTGAAGACTGAAACTCTACCGATATGGCTCCCGCAACATGTCCGGCATGATGAAATGTTACCTTCAGGGAACGCCCCTCTTTTTCAACTGTTAATGGAGTCCGAATGGCGAGAGGTTTCATCCGGTCGTAGAGAGAGGAGAGGTCTCCTCTGCCATAGAATGGAAGCTCTGGTAAATTCAGTTCACTCCTTTGCCTTCTCATTACAGAGATGGAATTGGAAAGCATTCGACGGGCAAGAATCGAACTGGGGTAGCTCAACAGAACAGGTGCATCGGGGTGCTCACGCGAGAGAAGAGGAAGACTTCCCAAATGATCTAGGTGACAATGAGTAAGAACGATAAAATCCAGAGAATTTCTTTCCAGAAAGTCATGACAGGGAAGAGAATCCTGACCGGCAAATTTTGGATGTAGTCCAGAATCGATTGCAATACGAAAGGGACCAATTTCCAGCAGGCTACAGTTTGCCCCGATGCCACCATGTCGATTCAGGTCGGTGTACTTCATGAAAGAGGGTTTTCTTCGGAAACGACCGGATCTTCCGGAATTTCCAAACGAAAAGGAGATAGGCGAACATGAATCTTTTCCCCGTATTCGTCTGAACCGTGAAAAGAACCGGATGCGGTAGCGGATAGGTGGGTAACATGATAGCTGTTATAGGAAAAACTTTCTCCCGGGTTTATACATGGGGTTTCTCCAACAATTTTTTCACCTTCTACAACGGTGGTTGTGCCATCATCATTCGAAAGCACCCATTTTCTGCCCTTAAGCGTTACGGAGCGATCGGATAAGTTATGGATTGATATAAAGTAGATGAAGGCGTGAAGATTTAAACCTTTTATCTTTGAATTTTCCCGATGATGAACCAACTTCTCCAAAGATGCCTGCAAACCGTCCAATTCTGTACTGTTATCGCTCACTATGGTAATTCCTCATATAACAATAGCGAATGGCTGAAAAAGACCAATTCTTTAATCAAGGAATGTAAAAAATGAAGATTTCGCTTGCTCAGAAGTAGGAAGGAAGCACAAGGGAATAAATGCAAAAGTACGCTCTCTTGTCTGTTAGTGATAAATCTGGATTGGTTCCCTTCGCCCGTTCATTGGTGGAAACCTATTCTTTTACCCTCCTATCCACAGGAGGTACCGCTCAATTGCTCAGGGATGAAAAGATCCCGGTAATGGATGTTAGCGAGAAAACCGGTTTTCCCGAGATGATGGATGGACGCGTCAAGACACTACATCCGAAAATTCATGGTGGGTTACTTTGTCTACGGGATCATCCAGAGCATCTTTCCGCGGCAAGGGAGCACGAAATCGATCTGATTGATCTGGTAGTAGTGAATCTCTATCCTTTTGAGCAAACAATCGCTCGGGAGGGTGTTACGATGGAGGAAGCAATTGAGCAGATCGATATAGGTGGACCATCTATGTTGAGGAGTGCGGCAAAGAACCATCGTGATGTTTCCGTGGTTTGTGATCCAGCGGACTATGATCGGGTGCTCCGTGCGATGGAGTCCGGTGAGGAAGAATTAGCTAAATTAAGACGAGAACTTGCACTCAAAGTTTTTGCACGAACTGCAGAATATGATTCCGCAATCGCAGGCTATCTAAACGAGCAACAAGGTTTGGAACCTGATTTGGATGCGATATCGGGATTCCCAAAGATATTGGAAGTATCTTCTGAAAAAGCACTGCCATTGAGATATGGGGAAAACCCCCATCAGCAAGCGGCATTGTACGGAGGATTTCTCGATCATTTCGAACAACTCCAAGGAAAGGAACTGAGCTACAACAACATTCTGGATATCTCTTCCTCCGCCTACCTGATTGGAGAATTCGAGAGACCAACCGTAGCAATTCTGAAGCACACCAACCCATGCGGGGTAGCCAGTGCGGATAATTTAGTGGATGCATGGGAAAGAGCCTTTGAAACCGATCGACAAGCTCCTTTCGGTGGCATCATCGTGGTTAACAATACTTTGGATATTGATTTGGCTGAAAAGATTGGCGAAATCTTCTGTGAAGTCATCATTGCTCCGGGGTTTACCGATCAGGCAATGGAACTTTTTCAAAGAAAGAAGAATTTACGACTATTGGTATCCAAAGCTGGGTTCGGAGCAGAAACCTTGCAGGAAGTAAAAACGATTCCCGGAGGATACCTTGCACAGGACAGAGATCAGAAAAAAAGTAATCCCAAGGCATTTGAAATTGTAACAGAGAGACAACCAAGCGAGCAGGAGTGGCGATCAATGATCTTTGGATGGAAAGTAGTGAAGCATGTCAAAAGTAATGCGATTGTATATGCCGGCGATGAAAGAACCCTAGGTGTCGGAGCCGGGCAGATGTCCAGAGTGGATAGTTCAAGGATAGCTGTGTGGAAAGCAGGTGAGGCAAACCTGAGTCTCAATGGAGCTGCGGTTTGTTCTGATGCTTTCTTCCCATTTTCTGATGGATTGTTGGCGGCAGCGGATGCAGGAGCGACCGCGGCAATTCAGCCGGGTGGTAGTGTTCGTGATGAGGATGTCATCGCAGCTGCCAATGAGAGGGGTATGACGATGGCTTTTACTCACACCCGTCACTTTAAACATTGATCGGTGGCCATTATCATCTGGTTTTGAGAAAACTTGAGATTTCAATTATTAGATCATCAGATGATTAATACAAAACCGCTTTCAACACTAGTTTTAGTGTTGTCCTTCTATTTCACGGGTTGCGGAACTGCCATGCTTTCGGATGAGCATCTTGCACGCCGTTCCAAGAGTCAATTCGAGCAAATGAAAAGTAAAGAACCGGTTTCTTCAAACCGGAACGACCAGGCCATGATCGAAGAGATTGGTAAGAGAATCGCGGGTGTTGCCCAAGTTGATCTACCGGGCACGGAATGGGAATTCGTGGTATTCCAAAAAAATGAACCAAATGCTTTTGCTATGCCTGGTGGAAAGGTTGGGATCAATAGCGGACTGATCGAACTTGCTGGTGGTAATGAAGATGAGATTGCGGCTGTCATGGGTCATGAAATCGCACATGTCGCATTTCGGCACAGCAACAAAAGAATGTCACAAGCAATGGGAATTGCATTAGGTGGGGTAATCCTGAACACTGCTTTGCGGGACAAGAGTTCCACGGATCGAATGATCGCAGGTGGAGCATATGGAGTTGGGACAACCGTTGGTATGGCCCTCCCATTTAGTAGAAAACAGGAGCGTGAAGCGGATCACCGGGGTATTTTCTATTCCGCGATGGCTGGCTATGATCCTCGGGCGGCCATTAGTTTCTGGAAGAAGATGCAGGCCAGAAAAAAGCGAAAGATGCCCCAGTTCTTATCTACCCATCCGGATCCGGGGAACCGGATTGAATTTCTTCAGAGCAATATGGACAAGGCATACGCTCTTTATGTCGAGGCAAAGGAAGCAAGAGGCGAAGTACCAAATCAATGAATTCAATCTTAGAAAATCCCAAACAAGCACTATCTGAATATGTTGCTTTTCCCAGCGTATCCGCAGATTCCAATTTTGCGGATGGTATTTCTGGTGCCCGCGAGTTCGTATCTGAACGGCTCAAAGAGCTTGGATTTAAAGTTCGACATGTGGAGACTCCAGTAAATCCAATCATATTAGCTACCCGTGGAGATCCATCCTGGCCTCGATTGGTGATTTACGGCCATTATGATGTTCAACCACCCGATCCTTTGGATTTATGGACGACGAAACCATTTGAAGCCAGCGAACGAAACGGTCGATTGTATGGAAGGGGTGCTGCAGATAACAAAGGACCCCAGATCGTTCACATGTGCGCTCTTTATCGAGCCATTAAGAAGAATCCCAATCTTCCCTTGCACATTACCTATTTGATTGAAGGGGAGGAGGAGATTGGCAGTCCCAGTTTTCGCGGATTTCTTGAGGATCATAAGGAGGAGCTAAGAGGGGACTTGCTACTCGTATCGGATACCGGGAGTCCTGGACCTGAACAACTCGCAGTTACAACAGGTCTGAGAGGCTTAACTGCAATGGAGGTCAAGATTTTTGGACCGAAGCAAGATCTTCACTCCGGGGTGCATGGTGGTGCTATTATGAACCCTCTTCAGGCATTGATGAAAATTTGCTCATCAATGCACGATGAAAACGGAAGGGTTAATGTTCCAGGATTTTATGATCAGGTTCGCGAACCTGAGGAATGGGAACGGGAGGAATTAAGTAAACTTCCGATCACTGAGGCAAAGTATGCCGAGTTTCTGGGAATTAAGGAATTTTTTACTCCTCCTGGCTATTCTCCGCTTGAAGCCATCCGTTTTTGTCCGACACTTGAGTTCAATGGGGTAGGTGGCGGATATCAAGGTGAAGGCTCGAAAACCGTGATTCCCTCCGAGGCTTTTGCCAAGATTACCTGTCGGTTGGTGCCCGATCAGAATGAGGAAGATATTGCTGAGAAAGTCCGGAGTTTTATTCAGTCCTGTTCTCCTTCATCAGTTAGAGTTGAAGTGGATTGCAAGGGTGGGGGGAATCCTTATGTCGTCATCCCGCCCAACAAACCAGGATCTACGGGTTCAGAGTCAGCTTTGATGAAAAAAGCGTTTCCATTGATTGAGAAATGCGTCCTATCTTCCTTTGGTTCCAAACCTTTGTATCTCAGGGAAGGTGGTAGCATACCCAT
>JAYYRA010000038.1:0-25806 GCA_036127675.1 Verrucomicrobiota bacterium | reverse complement strand
GGAGTTTTCCATCATGCCGGGATCAAGATTCCATTTTTTGCGTTTTTTGCTCATGATTCTGGCAGGAGACCAAAGGAAGCACCAATCAATATGCTGATTGCCATGGGGATCTCTTCCTTTCTGTGTATTTTTCTAGGGTGTAACCCGCAGTGGTTGTATGATTTGTTGCCCAACGGAGCGATGGGGTATCATCCCTATGATGCAACACATGTTATTACCCAATTGGAAATACTTTTATTTTCCGCCCTTGCGTTTACCCTTTTGAATTTGTGGGGTAAATATCCCCCTGAACTTCCCTCAGTCAATTTGGATGCGGACTGGATTTATCGAAAAGCGGGTAGGGGGTTTATGCTTTTTACGAGTTGGTTCTGGAATGGATTAAACGATTTGGTCCACAGTTTGTTCATTGGAGGAATCGTTAAAAAGGTAAATACCTTCACCAAGGCCGGCCAAGTTTATGCCCTGAGCTTTCTGAGTGATCCACTGCATCAAATCGGGCTGTTTGGTAAAGAAGATAAGAACAAGACACGGGACCGAATTAGTAAACGTGCCGGTTTGGGTCTGCACCCGGTTGGTCTGACTGCCTGTTTTGGGTTGTTGTTTCTACTTGGGTTTTTGCTCCTGAGTTAATCAGCTTCTTTGGGCGGGTTACAGTCCTTGACTGATAAAAAATCCTACAAGATTTTGTTTGCTTGGGATTGAGCCTTGCAACTTAAATCCTTCCAGTTTTGATTATTCCATGTGATGGGTAATTTTTTTGGATGGTTTAGGTTGGTTGTTTTCTGCATAGTTTTCGGGCTGTCGGGCAGTTGCAATCTAATTGATAGTAATGCCCACTATATTTCCGGTGGAAAAGTGTGGGAAAAAATAAAAAGAGAAGCTCCAGTTCATGGTCTCGAGCCGAGCTTTGTATATGCAGTCTGTCATGCTGAAAGTAGTCTGAATGCCAATGCGGAAACTTCGGTTGCCCGGGGAATGATGCAGTTGACCGAGGCGGCCTGGTCTGATGTTACGAAACTGCACTATCGTCAAGCATTTGATTGGGAGACCAATGTGGAAGTCGGAATGCTTTACCTGAAGCGTCTGAAGGGGATGCTGGGCAGCCAAGGTTTGTTTTCCTACCCCCGTTTGGCGGCGAGTTATCGTTATGGATACGGAGCTTTGAGAAAGGAGAAATTTATGGTTAGCCGTTTGAAAACCCCAGTGAATCGAATTTACAGAAAGCTTTTTGCAGGGGAAATGGCTCCGGTAAAGACACCTACGGACTAATTACGAAAAGGGTTTTTATCCATGGGAGCAAAGAGCAAGGTCAAGCGGAGAAAACGCGGTGAGGCTGCTCTGGAACCTCCGACAGTATTTGAATCCGATATCAGTTCTTTTCTGGTATGGGTTCAGTTGGAAAAGGGCCTCTCTCCTAAGACAGTTGAATCTTACGAGAAAGACCTTGTGCAATGTGCAATACATTTGAAGAATCAGGGAGTTTCCAGTTGGCAAGTTGTTGAAATCGAAAACCTATCCGCATGGCTGGCTTCCCTAACCGAGCGGGAGTATGCAGCTTCCAGTTTGGCCAGAAAGTTATCTGCTTTACGAATGCTTGCTAAATTCCTGACGGCTGAAAATAAACTAAGCAAGGATTTCACCGAGTTACTGGCAAATCCAAGAAAAGTCCGGCATTTACCGGATTGTCTAACGGTGGAGGAAATGGAGCGCTTTTTGGAAGTTCCGGATTTAAATACGCCGCTGGGTAAGAGAGACCGAGCTCTTTTTGAACTGATGTACGGTAGTGGACTGAGAGTCTCAGAAATTTGCAGTCTTCCCATGAATTCAATTGATACGGAGGAAGGATTTGCCCGTATTTTTGGAAAGGGTTCAAAGGAAAGAGTCGTCCCTGTGGGTGGACATGCAACTAGGGCTATTCGCAATTATTTGCATGGTGGAAGACCTTTTCTGGTGAAGGACGGAACGGGTGGAGAGCTTTTTCTCAGTATTCGTGGGAGGGCCATTTCCCGAAAAATGATTTGGGTCTTGGTAAAGGATTATGCAAGGAAAGCAGGAATTGAAAAAAACCTTAGTCCCCATGTTTTAAGGCATTCTTTTGCGACCCATCTTCTGATGGGTGGTGCGGATGTTCGTTCGGTTCAGGAAATGCTTGGACATGCAGATGTTGGAACGACTCAGCTTTACACACAGGTTGAAGCCGAAAGATTGTTGGACGAACATGCTAACTTCCATCCATTATCCAGATCTTAAATGAAATTTTTTAGCGTATTTCCTAACGTGCGCAAAATTTGATTGAAAGAAGAGGAATTCAAGGATTCAACAACAATTAGTTGTGAAGGTAATGGTTTATGTTTCTCCCAAGGCCACGGTCTTGGATCCTCAGGGCGCCGCTGTTGAACAAGCGATGAAAAGCTTGGGGCACGCATCGGTTAAAGATGTCCGTGTGGGCAAAACAATTACTTTTGAGATCGATGCGGATGAAACCGCGGAGACAAAGGCGAAGATAGAGGAATTATGTGATGGATTGCTGAGCAATCCAGTAATCGAAGACTACCGATACGAAATCATTGAGAAGTGAGAATCTTTCGCTACCTTGATCAGGCGGGTTCCATGGGTTTTGGTCGATTTGACGAGCAAGGCCAGACCTTTTTGATTAATAAAAAGGATAATGGAGACTTTGAGGCGACGGATCAACAAATCACTCCCTTTCAACTTCTTACGCCGATTGATTTTCGATGTATTTATGCGGTTGGATTGAATTATCGATCCCACGCCGAGGAAACAGGTGTGGAAATCCCCAAGCATCCAATGGTTTTCATGAAAGCACCCACATCGATTCAGAATCCAGGTGATCCAATCGTATTGCCCAGATTTTTGAGAAGCGACAAGGTGGATTATGAAGCCGAACTTGGTGTAGTGATTGGTAGAGCCTGTAAAAATGTCAGTCCCCAAGATGCATTGTCTTATGTTCTCGGTTACACCTGCGTAAATGATGTGAGTGCCAGAGATTGGCAGAAGGAAAAAGGAGGAGGGCAATTCTGTAGGGGGAAAAGTTTTGACACCTTTTGTCCGGTCGGACCGTGCTTGGCCACGGCAGACGAAATTCCGGATCCATCCAGGTTGACCGTTCGTTCATTCGTTAACGAGGAAAAGATGCAGGAATCGTCTTTAAAAGATTTGATCTTCGATGTACCCACTTTAATTTCCTTTCTTAGTGGAAGTACCACATTATTACCCGGCACCTTAATCCTAACGGGCACTCCTTCCGGTGTGGGTGAGGCGAGAGATCCTAAGCGTTTTCTTATTCCGGGAGATGAGGTTACCATAGAAGTGGATGGGGTGGGAATATTGACCAACCCTGTTGTGGAAGAAGTTTTTGGTGAACAAGAAACAGAAAAAAAGGAGGGACAATCTTGAAAGTTGCGGTTTTACAATTTCCCGGTTCCAATTGTGATTGGGATGCAGAGCATGCGGTTCAGGATGTTTTGGGGATTCCGGCAGAAAGAGTCTGGCATAAAAAAGCTTTGCCCAGTCATACCGAAGCGGTAATCGTGCCCGGTGGATTTTCCTTTGGAGATTATCTCCGGTGTGGTGCGATTGCTCGTTTTTCTCCAATTATGAAGGACTTGAAGAATTTTGCTCAGAATGGCGGTCAAGTTCTGGGTATTTGCAACGGATTTCAAATCTTATGTGAAGCGGGACTTTTGCCCGGAGCATTGATTCGAAATGATTGTCTGGATTTTCGATGCTTGAATCAAATGCTTAAGGTCGAAGATTCAGACGAGCGTTTTCATTCTTCAAAATTAGGTAGTTCGATATCTCTGCCTATCGCTCATGGTGAAGGTAACTATCGAGTGAAGGATTCGACCCTTCAGGAATTAGAATCCAATGGGCAAGTTCTACTCCGCTATTTGGGCAATCCAAATGGTTCGGTGAATGACATTGCAGGCATTCGAAATCGGGAAGGAAATGTATTTGGGATGATGCCACATCCCGAAAGAGCAGTCGAAGAACATCATCCTAGTCAGGACGGTATTCCGGTTCTTAAATCCTTTCTAGAACCAATTCAATCTTCACAACCAATGAATGTTTCTTCTTGATGACGGATACTTCGATGAATGCACTACCACCCAATCCCGACCCCTGTCTGAATGTAGAAATTACTCCGGAATTGATTGCTCAACATGGTTTGTTGCCAGAAGAATACGATCAAATCCTTGAGATTCTCGGACGCACTCCAAATTTGACTGAACTTGGGATCTTCTCGGTGATGTGGTCGGAACATTGTGCCTACAAAAATACCCGAAAGTTACTGCGTCTTTTTCCGACTGAAAAGAAAGACAAGGATGCAGTCGGACAGGTTTTGGTAAAGGCAGGGGAGGAAAATGCTGGGGTGATCGATGTCGGTGAAGGATGGGGAGTGGCATTCAAAATCGAATCCCACAATCATCCTAGTGCAATCGAACCTTTTGAAGGAGCGGCAACCGGTGTGGGAGGTATCGTTCGTGATATTTTTACTATGGGAGCACGACCGGTCTTACTGACCAATTCGCTGCGCTTTGGTGACCTCGAAAACGAGCAGGTGAAACGTCTTTTTAGAGGGGTTGTGAGTGGAATTTCGCATTACGGTAATTGCTTGGGCATTCCTAATATGGGCGGAGATGTTTATTTTGATCCCTGCTATGAAGGAAATCCCCTGGTCAATGCGTTGTGTGCTGGTGTTCTTCGACACGAGGAGATTCAAAAGGGAGCGGCAACCGGGGTGGGTAATCCGGTTTATTATGTTGGGCCGGGTACCGGCCGTGACGGACTCGGTGGGGCGAGTTTTGCTTCAAGGGAATTGACCGAAGAAAGTGCGGAAGACCGGCCTGCAGTCCAGAAAGGTGATCCTTTCATGGAAAAACTTTTGCTTGAAGCTTGCTTGGAAATGATGGCCATTCCAGGATTGGTAGTGGGAATTCAAGACATGGGAGCTGCCGGATTGACCTGTTCGACATGCGAGACGGCATCCAGGGGGGACTCAGGAATAGAAATCGATCTGGACCTGGTTCCCCAGAGAGAAACTGGAATGAATTCGTATGAGATTATGCTTTCCGAAAGCCAGGAGCGGATGTTGGTTATTGTAAATCGTGGTCGTGAGCGTGAACTGGAAGAAGTTTTTGAGAAATGGGACTTACATGCCGCTAGGGTCGGAGAGGTAAAGGAGGGAGATCGCATGGTTGTTCGCCATAAGGGTGTGGTGGTGGCTGACTTACCTGCGAAATCCTTGACCGATAATGCACCAGTTTATGACCAACCAGCCAGTGAACCGGCCCATGTTTTGGAAGCTAGAAATTGGCAGGTCGATACAATTCCTGAATTAGTTGTGGATGAGGTGGAGGGAGCCCTTGAGAAATTGCTCAGGCATCCTACCATAGCATCCAAGCGATGGGTATGGGAACAATATGACCATATGGTTATGTCGGGTTGTACTGTTGAACCTGGAAGCGATGCGGGTGTGGTGAAATTAAGTATTGCTGGGATCGACAAATATTTGGCGATAGCGAATGATTGCAATAACCGGTTTTGTTACCTCGATCCTTACAAAGGAGCTCAAATTGCATTCGTTGAATGTATGAGGAATCTGGCATGTTCCGGTGCAAAGGCACTGGCGGTTACAGATAATTTGAACTTTGGAAACCCAAACAAACCAGAAGCATATTACATGCTGAAGGAGTGCGTTAAAGGATTGGCAGATGCATGTTCTCATTTTGATGTTCCAGTCGTCGGAGGAAATGTAAGTCTGTACAATGAGCATGGTCAGGGATCTATTGATCCGACCCCGGTCGTTTCCATGGTCGGTTTGATCGATAAGTCGGAAAATGTTACCCGTTCCACCATATCGGAGTCGGGACATTCCATTGTTCTTCTGGGAGGATTATCCAATGAATTGGGTGGAAGTTATTTTCTCCAGACACAATACGGACTAAAGCAGGGTAAAGTGCCTGAGGTGGATTTGGAAGCTGAAGCCAAATTGCAGGAATTATTAATTCGTGGAATTAAAGAAAGGCAGATTGAGTCGGCTCATGATCTGGCCGAAGGTGGATGCTTGATTGCTGTAGTGGAAATGCTTTTTGGCAATAGAGATTTAGGAGCGGAATTAAAAATTCAGACCACCGAGGAAAATTTCCGATTGGATAGTTTACTTTTTGGAGAAAGCCAAGGTCGGGCATTGGTTGCTGTGGCACAACCTAACCTAGGATCATTTTATGAACTTGCTAATCAACTAGGAGTGGATGCACAGGAGATTGGAAAAAGCAACAATGGCAATGTTCTTTCTCTTGAAGTAAACCACAACGAAGTGATGCGGACGGAAATTTCAAAGTTGCAGAAAATTTGGGAAGATGTAATTCCTGCACGAATGCAATCCGGACAGTAAAATGAAATGAGTGACGAAATCGGACATCATTGTGGTATTGCACTTGTTCGGTTGAAGAAGCCTTTGGCTTATTACACGGAAAAATACGGAAGCTCGCTCTGGGGTTTTAACCAGTTGTTCCTGTTAATGGAGAAGCAACATAACCGGGGCCAGGACGGGGCGGGTATTGGCTCAATGAAGTTGAACATGCCTGCCGGAGAAGCTTTCATGTTTAGGGAAAGGAGCACCAGTAGTAAGGCACTGGCTAAAATATTTGGTGGTCAGCATAAGAGACTTTCCAAGCTGGTCAAAGAGGGAACTGCATTCCCAGAATTCCCTGATACAATAAAGCAACATTTCGATTATGGCGGGGAAATATTGCTTGGTCATCTGCGATATGGAACATCTGGAGATTACGGGTCGACCACTTGCCATCCATATTTCAGGAAAAGTAATTGGCCTGGCAAGAACTTGATGGTTGCAGGAAATTTTAATCTTACCAATGTCGACGAGTTGAACACAAAATTGGTTGAGCGTGGACAACATCCAGTCTTCGACACCGACACTCAAGCGATTCTTGAAGAAACCGGATATCATTTGGATGGAGCCAATGATAAACTCTGTGCAGAGGCTGAAAAGGAAGGAATCTGCGGAGAAGAACATTCCCGTTGGATTGGTGAAAGAATCAACCTTGCGGAAATTTTTCGAAAAGCCGCGTCTCATTGGGATGGAGGATATGCCTTGGCTGGAATAATCGGAAATGGAGACGCTTTTGCAATGAGGGATCCCCTGGGAATTCGCCCAGGTTTTTACTTTGAAGATGATGAAGTCGTTGCAGTTGCTTCCGAAAGAGCACCCCTCATGACCGTTTTTGAGAAGGAAGCCGAGCAGGTGCAGGAAATCAAGCCTGGTACCATACTTGTGGTTCGAGCAAATGGAGCGACTGAAATAGAAAGATTTGCGGATGACCCAGCAAGGCAAACCGGTTGCTCATTCGAACGAATCTATTTTTCTCGAGGAAACGATCCCGACATTTATTCGGAAAGAAAGACATTGGGAGCCTTGTTGGTTCCTCAAGTTTTGAAAGTCATAGGGGAAGATTTTTCCAAGAGCGTTTTCAGCTATGTTCCAAACACCGCAGAGAGTGCTTACTATGGTTTTATGGAGCAACTCAGACTGGTTCGGCGGGCTGAGGTGCAGCAAAGACTAATCGATGCCAAAAACGAGGGAAGTCTGACCGATGAACTCATCAATGAGTTAGTGATGGATAACTGGCCGAAAGGAGAGAAAATCGCTAACAAGGATATTAAGTTGCGAACTTTTATTTCACAAGAATCGGGCCGCAATCAATTGGTTTCTCATGTGTACGATATAACTTATGGAGTGGTGCGAGAGAGTGAGGACGCCCTTGTTTGCATTGATGATTCGATTGTGCGAGGGACAACTCTAAAGAAAAGTATTTTAAAAATACTCGGACGCTCCAAACCGAGAAAACTTTTGATTGCTTCAACTGCTCCCCAAATTCGATATCCGGATTGTTATGGAATTGATATGTCTGAGCTGGGTAAATTCATCGCTTTTCAGGCTGCAATTTCCTTGATTCAAGAGCGGGGATATCATGGATTATTGGATGAGGTGGCAGAAAAATGCAGAGAAGCCTTGAAAGAAACCAAGCCAACTTTTGTAAATCATGTGAAAAAAGTTTACGAAAACTTCAAAGTTGATGAGATTTCCGCTAAGGTTGCTGAGTTAGTCAAACCAGTTTGCCTGAAAGGAGTGACTGATGTCGAAATTATTTTCCAGAGTATAGAGAATTTGCACGAGGCCCTGCCTGACCACCCAGGGGATTGGTATTTTTCCGGGGATTATCCAACACCAGGTGGATATCGAGTTGTGCACAAGGCATTTTTGAATTTTTACGAAAACAAGGATGGTCGTAGTTATTGATCAGAAATTTGAAATGAAAAAAGTTTAAATGACCAATTTATTTACAAAAATATTTTATCTATTTGTTGTGCTAATTTTGATAAAAAT
Organism: Verrucomicrobiota bacterium; assembly: GCA_036127675.1. Taxonomy (GTDB): domain Bacteria; phylum Verrucomicrobiota; class Verrucomicrobiia; order Opitutales; family Seribacteraceae; genus Seribacter. The sequence continues at coordinate 17,375 of JAYYRA010000038.1, read as the reverse complement.
CTTTTGACATATAGTCCGTTGGTCAAGTTATAATTAATGCGGATGGACACTGGTTATCAAACACTCGTACTGAATCGTCTTTGGCAAGCGGTGAATGTGGTGGGAGTGGAGAGAGCATTCAGCCTTCTTTCTCTAGATCACGCCCAAGTGATTTACGCGGAAGATGGAAGCTTTCGGGTTTTTGACAGCTCATCCTGGTTTGATTATTGTAAGGATTTGGAACTGCAACAGGGAAATCGAGTAGTCCGAACAATCAGTCAACAAGTACTAGTACCAAGTGTATTGCTATTGCGTTCCTACGATCGAATGCTTCTTCAGGAAATGAAGTTTAATCGGCAAAATCTTCTGGAAAGAGATGATTACAAATGTCAATATTGCGGTAAGAAGCTACCGACCAAGGAATTGAATATGGATCATGTCATTCCTCGCGATCGGGGTGGGGGAACCTCGTGGGAAAATGTGGTAATTTCATGTATCCGTTGCAACAGTAAGAAGAGTAATCGCTTACCAAAAGAAGCAGGCATGAGATTGTTAAAAGAGCCAAAGAGACCATCTCGAAGACCTTTCATGTCTTCTTTGATAGGTAAACCGATGGAGGAAACTTGGGCTCATTTTATTCAAGGGAAGCAATAAATTAGTTTTCCATTCTCGCATTATTTTCTTGGTGCGGTATTTAAATATTTGTGGATTCTAAAATTAGTCAGCGAGATTCGGATCGTCGTGCGGTTGATGTTCTCTACCGAATTAGTGCCTTGTCAAACAATGAGAACAATCCATTAATTTCTTTAGAGAAAATTCTTGATGAGGTCATTGGCGTATTTGGTGCCAGTTCCGCATCAATTTCCATGCTTAACGCGGATTCTGATAAACTTTTAATTGAAGTTGAAAAAGGTTTATCAAAAGAAAGTAAGGGCTTTGAATTGCCGATGGGAGTAGGAATTACTGGCTGGGTAGCCATGCATGGAGAACCTTTTCTGTCCGGAAATGTTGCAGAGGAAGAAAAATACTTTCGCCTAGATGAAAGAGTCCGTTCAGAAATGGCCGCTCCATTAACTGAAGGGGGAAGAACAGTTGGAGCCCTCAATGTCGACTCTATGGAGTTAGAAGCATTTGATTCCGATGATTTGAGATTATTGGTACTGGTGGCAAACGAGGCGAGTCGAGTTTTGGAAAATATGTGGATGATTCAGCAACTTCGAAGAAAAGCGGATCAATTACAAACTCTGGTTCTAGTCGGTCAGGATATGGCAGGTACGAGAAAAGTGGATGGTGTTTTGGAGTCGATAACCAGAGAAGCATTATTGCTTCTGGATTGCCGATTATCTGCCTTCTTTCTTTACGATCCGGAAAAAGATTATCTGAGGCTTCATTCATTACAGAATGAAAATGGATTATTAACTTACGAGGAAAACTTGAAACCTGCGGACAGTATTCTTGGAACTGCGTTAAGAGGTTTTCGGCAGGTTCAGACTCGCGATCTTTTGCGGACGGAAGAACATCATTTTGTATCTTTGATTCGTCAGGAAAATCTTCATTCAATGCTGGTGACTCCTGTTGTCTATGAAGATGAAGCGATTGGTTTGCTTAGTCTCTATGTAGATCGTAAGCATCGTTTCAATGATGATGAACGTTTGATCGTAAGAGCTTTGGCAGACTTGGGTGCGATAGCCGTTCAAAACGCTCGTTTGTATGGTAGGGTCTTTTCATCCGAGGAAAGCATGAGAAAGAGTGAACGCTTGACTACCTTAGGGACTTTGGCCGCAGAAATTGCCCATGAGATTCGCAATCCGCTAATGGTAGTGAGACTACTTTTCGACTCACTTGAATTAGATAAGGAGTCCGATGAAAGCAAAAATAAGGATTTATCGATTATTCGGGAGAAACTAAATCATTTGGACCAGATTGCTGGTCGAATTTTAGATTTTGGAAAGAGTAGAGAGTCCTTCCGCAGAAATTATTCCCTTCAAGAAATTCTTAAAGATGCATCTCTTTTAATGCGTTTAAAACTAGAGCAGTCTCAAGTTATTCTTATCACCAACGAATTGCCCCAAGAAATTCTCGTCTTCGTTGATAAAGGTCAGATTCAACAGGCATTGCTAAATTTGGTACTGAATGCATTAGGAGCGATGCCGAATGGGGGAGAGTTGTCGATTCAATCATCTGTAAATTCATTAAACCGTGCGGAAATATTGGTTCGAGATACCGGTAATGGAATCCCGGAAGATTTGAGAGAACAAATCTTTGATTCTTTTTTGACTGCCCGCACCGATGGTACCGGACTCGGGTTAACGATCTCCAAAAGAATTTTGAGAAGTCACGATGGAGACCTTGAACTGTTGGAGTCCGGAGAAAATGGAACCGTATTTAAACTTACTTTACCAATTTCAAAAAATTAGATTAAAGAATTTAAACTTCGTGGTAAAATTTCCCTTCATAAAGAGCACTGCTTAATTGTTCCCTTAATTGAAGAAAGCGAGCCGGGTCTATGGGTTCTTTACTTTTCAAGGGTTCGATATTGAAGATATCGGTGGCAATGCCTTGTTCGGTAGCAATTCGGGCGAATTGAATACTAAATCCGCAAGAAGAAATTGTTTTGGAAATTAAATGAAGAAGACCAACTTGGTCGGGGGCTCTGACTTCTACTATGGTTCGATTCAATGATACATCCCTATATACATCCACTTGCGAGGCGATTTTTTCTCCCAATTTGTCTTCATTAGAGAAGAGTTGAGTTCGGCTGGTCTTCTTTCTTTGTTCGCGGATCAATTGATCAGGAGAGGTTTCATCCGCCAGGAAAGAGCGTATCGAGGATTCGCAATGTTCCCGGGTTTCTGGGTCTTCAACAGTTCCACCGCCTTTGTCCTCCACATAGAAAACATCAATGGCCAAACCGTCTTTTCGGGTTACAGCCCGTGCTCCGAGAATGTTTAATCCTGCAATGGAAAAGGCCCCGGTCAATTTTTCAAATAGACTGTTCCGATCTCGCGTCACAATATCCACAATGGTAAGCGAGCGCCTCAGGTCATCTCTCCAGTTGATTACAGGAACTGGCTTTTCAGAAGTATTCTGTAAGAACCGATGAATCATATCAACATGAAGAGCGACTTCCTCCTTTCCTGAATGGGAAAAGTAGCGAACGGGGACCTGCTCCAAGTGCTCTAAAATCTCTTGTCTTGAAACACCATCAACTTCCATATTTTTGTACGCGTCTTTAAGGGTATTTGGATCCTTGCGGGCTCTTTTACCCTCCAGTACTGCCAAAGTATTATTAAATAGCTGGGTATGTAACTCCTCTTTGTGTGAATTCCAAAGATCTGGAGCTGTGGCATTTGCATCGCAAAAAGTATGAACATACAGAAAACGTAGTCTCTGTTCACCTTCTACAAATTGTGCGAAGGAATCAATTACCTCTGGGTCCTCCAGATCGAATTTGTTTGCATATCGAACCATTTCTAAATGATTCCGAATAACGAACAGAATCCGATCTCTCATTTCTTCGGATATCCCGAGACGATCCATTAGGTTGACTGCAATTTCAACTCCTCTTTCACAATGCCCTTTAGGACCTTTATCTTTGCCAAGGTCATGAAGAAAGAGAATTAGATATAAAAGACCCGGGATTTCGTTTTTACGCAAAGCTTCTAGGTAATGCTTCGAATCTTCCTTTTTCCCCTGAAAGATCTGGTCCAAAATTGTTATGCAATGCAAAACATGAATGTCAGCGGTAAATCTATGGTATAGGTCATGTTGAACTTTGCAGGTCAGTCGACCAAATTCTGGTACGAAGCGGCCGAGAACCCCAAGTTCATGCATCTCGCAAAGTGTTGGACTGACATTACCTATTTCCTGTAATATAGACCTAAAAGTTACATTTGCAGAGGAAGAATTGATCAAGTTTGAATCGATCAACGATAGCCGATTTCGAACGAGAGACCGCAAATCTGGAGACAACTTTGCCGAAAGTCTTTGAGAATGGCGAAAGAGTCGGATTAATCTTTCTGGGTCTTCATCAAAAATTTTTGGGTTTTGCGTACTTAATTGCTCAGAGATGAGATCGAAACCATCAACCTCTTGAGTGGGTGGAGATTGATACGCCCGAATAACATTCTTGATGCTGATAGAGGAAGTGGACCCAGCGTTGGCATGAACAAGACGCTGTTCGAGAATATCAGATAATTGGCTTATGGTTCGGGCTTTTGTATAGTAATCCTCCATAAAAAGTTCGACTCTACGGAAAATATCTTCCTCCTCGTAACCAAGCCCAAGGGCAATCTCAGGTTGTTTTTCAAGATGTAGAATATCCACAGGTCGTTTACTTCGAAAATGTAATTCATTGCGTACTCTTAAGAGGAAAGAGTACGCATCTTCCATCGACTTAGCTTCTTGTTTGGATAGGTATTTCTTTCGTATAAGACCAGATAGACCATGCTTTTCGAATTTAACCTTGGTCATCCATAAGACTCCTTGATAATCCCTTAAACCACCAACACCATTTTTAACATCCGGGGCTTGCAGGAAAACCGTGCTTCCTTTTTCTAACCTTCGTTCCTGTTGGTGCGAAAGCAGTTCTTTTAGGTAATCAGAAGGGTTATTCTTTCGACAAAACTTATGGAATTTGTCGATAAATTTTTGGGCAACTTTTCGATCGCCACACAAAAAGCGTGCATCAAGCATCGAATTTTTGTTGCGAATATCCTTTTGTGATTCAACTAAGGCCTCTTTTACCTCTCTGGATGCGTGCCCTACTTTCAAACCGGTATCCCAAAGAGGATAAAGGATCTCCCTAGTCATGGTTTCTTTCAGCATGTCGAGCGATTTCCCCATCGCGGTTCTATGGTACAAAAACATCAAGTCGATATCGCTGTGGGGACTAAGTTCACCTCTACCATAACCTCCAGTTGCCAAAACACACATTGGCTTGATTTTCCCAATGGTTTCGTTTGCAACCTCTATTGCGTAGGAAAAAAGATTTTGAATCAAAACATCTAAGATAACCGATCTGGCACGTGTGACCCGCAGGCCAGAATCACCCTTTTGATGATAACGAAGCAACATTTCCTTTTCCAAGCGCATGAACTCCTTTATCTGTTCAATTCTTTGTTTGTCCGACTGCCCGGAGTTGAAAGATAATCTTAATTCTGCGTGTTGCCTAGTTCTTCTGAATAGTGGGTCGTCCTCCATATTTGATCGAACTATTCCATTATCGAGAGTTTTATTTAGTAGCGAGCCAAAACACTATCCTTTGGAATTGCTCCACAAATTTAGTTCATGTATGATTAATAGTAATGTGTCTGAAAAAAATTTCTAAAATAATTAACAAATTTACTTTTTTTGGTTTGTTAGTCACTGGAGTGTCTTTTTCGGAACCTTTCCTTCCGCCCAATGATCCCTTTATTAGGCATGAGATTCGTATGCTCGCAGATGAGGGTGGCTTGGATTCGATTCAAAACACTTGGCCGATAGATTTTGGGGGATTAGTCGCGATGCAATCCGATTCCCATTTTAAACTACCGAATAGTCTCTTGGGGAATCGAATTTCATTGGAATCTAATCCCGGTTGGTCACGGGTGTCTACCACAATTGGTTTTGCTGACGATAGGGTAACAGCCCGTGGCTTTGGACCCGAGCCAAGGTCCAGTTTTACTTCGAATGCTTCCGTATCCTGGATGAACGATCGTTTTGCTGCTAAGCTCTCCCTGAATGCATTTTATGCAATGCAGAGGGATTGGAAGGGTCGCAAAGATGAGGGTTTTGCCCTGGATGGCTCTTATTTGGCTGCTCGATTGGGAAATTGGTCGGCAAGTCTTGGTCAAGTGGAAAGATGGTGGGGGCCCGGTTGGGATGGTAGCTTGGTATTGTCGACGAATGCTCGTCCAATTCCAGCTATTTCGGTTGATCGTCGAATACCTGAACCATTTAACACGAAGTGGTTGTCATGGGTCGGGCCATGGAGTTTTCATTCATTCATCGGACAAATGGAAGATGAGCGAGATTCGTCAATTGATTATCCGAACCACTATCTTTGGGGAATGCGTGGGGAAATTAAGCCAACCATCCTAAATGGTCTGGAGCTCGGTTTTTTTCGAACTTTGCAACTGGGAGGTGATGGCCGAGATGTTCGATTTAAGAGTTTTATTGATGCTTTTCTTTCGCAAGATAATTACGGAGCGAATACTGGAAGGACAGATCGTTCAAAAGAACCTGGTAATCAGCTAGCCGGGATTGATTTGAGATGGAAGGTTTTGGATGCTCCCATTGCCTTATATGGCCAAGTTGTTGGCGAAGATGAAGACAATTTCCTACCCAATTGCTTGGCATTTCAATATGGGTTGGAGGCATGGAAAAACTTCGGTCGATCAACTATGCGTTTGTTTGCTGAATATGCAGATCTGACTTCCTACTGGTGGACGGGTGATCCGCGCACTCGTAATATTACTTATGGTCATCACATATATGGAGAGGGTTATCGTTATCGCGGAAGACCGGTCGGACATTGGGCGGATCAGGATTCACAAATTGTGAGTATTGGTGGACTCTTGCAAAGAGCAGACGGTATTGGTTGGGGTGCGACTGTAAGGACTGGCGAGCTTAATGCCGGGCCTTTGCGTAACTCTCCTCCGCATGACGGAGGTTTGGGTAATAGTTCCGTTTCCGATCAGGTGACCACCGAATATTTTTCCTTTGAAGTATTTAATTCCCGCCAATATCCTCAACACGATCTTTCCGTTCACACTTCGATCGGATGGGAATCACTGGATGTGGTGAATGGAATCAATGATGATGGAATCACTGGTTTCGTTGCCATTGTGCGTACTTTTTGATTCAACAGAATAATAAATTATGAAGATGAAAATTCCTTTTCCTGCCCTATTTATTTTTGCTTTGCTCCCCACTTGGCTTTGGGGACAAGTTGATCCTGCAGTCATCCAGTCCCTATCCGAATTAACGCCCGAACAAAGAAAGCAGTTGTTGGAGCAAAAGTCACTGCAGCGTAACCAGCAAAAACATCAACCTTCGACTTCTTTGCCAAATCGAAGCGTAGAGGTTCAGGTTCCTGACGAAGAGTCCTTCGAGGAACGTACCGATTTTCTTGCAGAGTTGTCCGAATTGGAAGCTTTGATATCGAAAGATATTCAAAATCTCTTAGAAGATACGGAACTTGAGGCGGCCATCATCGACAGACAACTTCTGGATGCGTTGGAGGAGAGCAAATCGTTGATGCGAAGAATCAAAAGCCTACAACGCAGTGAAATCGAGAAAAGAGCGGAGGAGCTCGGAAAGTCGGAAGCGGATATGATCAAACCCTTCGGTTACGATTTGTTTGCATCGGACCCCACTACTTTCGCTCCCGGTAATGAAGTGCCCATTCCATCCGATTATCGAATTGGTCCCGGTGATTTAGTTGATATCCAACTTTTTGGTCAACGCAACGAATCATTCAGCCTATTGATTTCCAGCGAAGGCATGATTCTGTTTCCAGGAATCGGACCGATCAATGCTTTCGAGAAAGGGACGATTTTCATTGATTTGTAGAACCATCTGCGTGAAAAGATCCGGGAGCATTTGGGAGATGGGGTACAAAGTTTCATTACCCTTGGAGCCTTCCGCAGCATCAGAATCTTTCTGCTTGGCGAGGTGCGCAAGCAAGGAGCCTACACGGTAAGTGCTCTTTCCACGACCATCAATGCCTTGCTTAGTTGTGGGGGCATAAAGGAAACGGGTAGTTTGCGTAAGATACAGCTAAAGCGAGCCGGTAAAGTCGTGGCCACTTTGGATTTGTACGATTTGTTGCTCAATGGCGATACGAGCGCAGACCAATCCTTGCAACCAGGCGATGTCATTTTTGTTCCGTCAGTGGATAAGCAGGTTACCATCAGCGGTGCGGTCAGACGACCGGCCAAGTATGAAATTTTGGGAGGTGAAACGCTTTCTGAGGTAATTGATCTGGCAGCCGGGCCGAGTGATCGATCCGTCTTGGATTTTATTCGATTGGAACGTCTGAACGAAAAATTTCAGCCCGAAGTTAAAAATCTAAATTTTGCGGGCGATTCGGATTTTGAAATTAGAAAAGGAGACCTTCTTTCACTCAGTTTCTCCAGTGCCGATATAAAAAATGTCGTCACCCTTTTGGGACCAGTGGAAAAAGTTGGGGATTATCAGTGGAAAAATGGTTTGAGCTTGGGAGATTTAATCAGAGGACCTAACGATTTGTCGCCAAGTGCAGATCTTAACTACGGATTGATTCGTAGAAAAAGTGCCAGTGGGGAGATTCGTTGCCTAGCTTTCGTCCCCAGTGATCTCTTTTCCAATTCTGAAAAAAAGGAAGTATCTCTTCAACTTCATGATGTCGTTTTTTTCTTTAATCGTGGATACCGTATAGACGCCCTGAATTCTTTGCTGTCTGAACTGCGCGGCCAAAGCAAAGCGGGAGAAAATACAAAATTGGTTCGAGTTTCCGGTTCGGTCCATTTTCCCGGCGAGTATCCTTTAACTGAAGATATGAAATTACCGGATTTGATTCGAGCGGCAGGAGGATTGAAAGACTCCGCTTATCTTTTGGACGCAGAAATTACCCGCATTGGATTATCCAAGGACCAAAAGGCTTTCGTAGAGCATGTTCGGCTGAATAAATCTCAGTTATCCGAGAACAACCTATCCATGCCTTTCTTTCTTCGACCTTACGATTCGCTCGCGATTAAACCGATACCCCTTTGGAAGGAGGGGGAGACTGTGGAGATCTTAGGTGAAGTCAATTTCCCCGGGACCTATTCAATGAAAGCAGGTGAAACTCTTTTTGAGGTGATCGAACGTGCCGGGGGAGTGACCGATCGGGCTTTCCCTTCAGGTGCTGTTTTTTCTAGAGAGAATCTTAGGCTTAAGGAAGAAGAACAAAGGGATCGCCTGATTGCCCAACTCGAGTCTGATCTCGCTAATGTAACGCTTTCCGCCACAGATAGTGAGGAAGTCTCCCAATCCCAAGCAGCCGCAGGCGCAATGCTTGTTCGCTTGCGTAATACACAACCTCAGGGTCGTTTGGTCATCGACTTGTCAAAAATATTAGATGACGGAGAAAAATCCGAGTTGCGGATCAAAGCCGGGGACAAACTGATGATTCCTGAGATTCCCTATGCCGTCAGCGTATCGGGTGAAGTTCAATTCCCGACCTCGCATTTGTATGAATCCAAGTTAGGTCTCACTGATTATCTAGAGCGCAGTGGAGGATTTACCCCAAACGCAGACGAGGATCGCACCTTTGTGGTTAAGGCTAATGGGGCAGTAATGGCCAAAGGAGGTAATGCATGGTTTGGAAAAGGAATAAGGGCTCACTCCATAGAAGCCGGGGACAACATTGTGGTGCCTATCGATGTAAAACAAACCCGATTTCTTGAAAATTTGAGTTACAGTACCCAGATTATCTACCAACTTGCGGTTGCCGCCGCTGCCGTCAATTCTTTCTGAGTTCGTACTCTCTTCATAAATTCGTCCGTTGACATAAGACATAAGCCATGGGTCAGTTTGTTCAAAAATCCTTGAACAAACTGAATTCTTTGGCATCATTTACTTCAAAATGACTATATACTCGGTTGCAGACGGAAAGAAAATTGAAGATTCGCTAAAGGTAGACGAATGGGAAGAGGCGGTCATTGATCTATTTCTCAATGCGGCGAATTCATTTGGTTTGGCCAAGTCTTACGGTCAAATTTACGGTTTGCTGTTTTGTCGCGACACGCCCCTTTCCATGGATGAAATTATGGAACTCCTGCAAATAAGCAAAGGGTCGGCTAGTCAGGGTTTGCGCGCTCTCCGGCAATTGGGAGCCGTCTCCACAGTTTTTGCTTCTGGTGATCGAAAGGAGCGTTTCGTGGCCGAGATTCGCTTGAGGAAACTGGTTAGCGGCTTTCTTCGGGAACAGGCGGATCCTCATATTGAAAAGGGTGTGGCCCGCTTAAAACAGATCGAAGACTTATTGGGAAACACAAATTCGAAAAATTCTCAAATCAGGGGAGTCCGTAGGCATGAGATTTTATCGGGTTGGCACCGGCAAATGAGCCGGTTGCTTCCTTGGGTTAAGATGATTGTTGGAAAGAGCGATCGCTTGCCCCAAAAAAACAAAGATTAACCAAGCTAGGATATTTTTCTATTTCAATTGGCTTTGCTTGTCGCAAATGGCCAAGGGCGGTAGCTTATTAAATTTATTGTTATGACTGAAGAAACTAAATCATCCACCAAATATGTCATGGTCGAATCAAGTCCTTCGGCAGATAAGGATGAGATCGACCTGCTCGAACTCATTCGCACCCTCCTGCAGGCGTGGAAGACCATCGTCGGAATTACTATTGTTTGCTTTGGCTTAGCGGTTGCATATGCACTCCATGCCCCTGAAGTATTCAAGGCAGAGACACTGCTGGCTCCCGCATCAGAGGAAAAGTCAGGTGCATCCTCTGCCCTAAGTCAATTTGGTGGATTAGCCGCGATGGCGGGAATTTCCATACCTAGTGATTCCAATGTCGATCAGGTTGTTGCCACTTTGCAGTCCAGAAAGTTTCTTCGGAAGTATATAGAGGGTAAAAAGCTTCTTCCTGTTTTGTTTGAAGAAATTTGGGATGCAGACAGTCAGTCATGGTTAGTACAAAACCAAGAAGATGAACCAACTTGGCAAAAGGCAGTTAAAAATTTTAAATCAATTCTTTCCGTCGATGAAGACAAGAAATCGGGTTTGATCAGCCTATCAATTTCTTGGAAAGATTCAGGAGTTGCAGCTGAATGGGCGAATGACTTGGTTAAGCAGCTCAACGAGCAGTTACGGGAAAAAGCCATTGCCGATTCTCAAAAACGGGTAGGATACCTCGAGCAGGAGCTTGCTAAGACTACCCTTCAGGACATGCGTGCCGTGCTCTATAACCTGCTCGAGTCCGAAAAACAAAAAGCGATGCTTGCGAATGTAAACGAGGACTTTGCCCTCGAAGTAATCGACCCCGCCGTTACTCCTGAAAATAGCGAAAAGCCAAATCGCAAATTAATCGTATCCTTGGGTGGAGTCTGCGGGGTATTTCTGGGCATCTTTGCGGTTTTCTTGGCTCAGTTCTTACGAAAACTCAAAACCGTAAAACCGTCTTGAATTTCTCATCTATGAGTAAATCCTTCTCCAAAATCTCCGTCATTGGCTTAGGGTATGTTGGGCTCCCTTTATCCCTTCAGTTTGCCCGTTCCGGGATCAAGGTGTTAGGGCTTGATCTTGATCCTCAAAAAGTTGACTCCATTAATTCCGGCAAATCCTACTTCAAGCAATTTTCTTCCGAAAGTATTGCAGAGCAAATAAACGCAGGCTGCTTTGAGGCAACCACAGATCCGTCCCGGTTATCCGAAGTGGAAGCGGTTCTCATCTGTGTTCCTACTCCGTTGGATGATCATCGCGAACCAGATCTTTCCTTCGTTCTAGATACGGCACAAACGATTGCCCCTCACTTACCCAAGGGGGTTCTTGTCACTTTGGAGTCTACAACCTATCCAGGGACCACAGAAGATGAACTTCGTCCGCTTTTAGAAGAAGGCTCAGGAATGAAAGCAGGAATCGATTTTCATTTAGCCTATTCGCCGGAACGAGAAGACCCAGGACGGGAGGATGCCAGTGTGAAAACAATCCCCAAAGTGATGGGTGGTTTTACCCCAAAATGTGCAGATGTTGCAGAAGCCCTTTATGGTCAGGCACTGGATAAGATTCACCGCGTTTCCTCCTGCAAAGCCGCAGAAGCCACCAAGCTTTTGGAAAATATTTTTCGTAGTGTGAATATTGCCTTGGTCAATGAGCTAAAAGTGGTTTACGAGGCGATGGGAATTGATGTGCACGAGGTGATCGATGCCGCTGCCACTAAGCCGTTCGGATATATGCCCTTTCGACCGGGTCCCGGTCTGGGTGGTCACTGCATCCCAATTGATCCGTTCTATCTCACCTGGAAGGCTCGTGAATTTGGAAAAAATACCCGCTTTATCGAACTTGCAGGCGAGATTAATACGACCATGCCAGATTATGTGATTTCCATAGTAGCGGATGCCCTTAATGATGAAGGTAAATCCCTAAAAGGCTCGAAGATTCTCATTCTTGGATTGGCTTACAAGGCGAACGTGGATGATTGCCGGGAGTCTCCATCCTTTGTTCTTATGGAAAAACTCGAAGCAAAAGGAGTAGTGGTTGAGTACCACGATTCCTACTTGCCAGTCGTGCCCCCAACCCGTGGACATGCCGACTTTGCCGGAAAACAGTCTGCGGTCATTGAGGATGCTTATGACCTTATTCTATTGTCCACTGATCATTCTGAGTACAAGGAATTTGATTTCAGTAATTTTTCTTGCCCCCTTGTGGATACCAGAAATTGCATTGATAAGAGGCCTCAAAAATACTATCAGGCGTGAGTAAGAAATTTTTGGTTACGGGTGCTGCAGGCTTTATTGCTTCGCAGGTCTGTTCGCAATTATTGGATCAGGGCGATCAGGTTGTCGGTGTGGATAACCTCAACGATTATTATGATGTCAGGCTTAAGGAGTGGCGTCTTGAGCTACTAAAGAATCATCCTAAATCTCAGAACTTTTATTTTGAAAAACTGGATATCGAAAACCAGGAAGGCTTAAAAGCTTTATTCAAAAATCAGGGAGCATTTGATGCCGTACTAAATCTTGCTGCACGAGCAGGCGTTCGTTACAGTATGGAAAATCCCCATGTTTATCTTTCCACCAATGCTGAAGGCACGCTAAACCTTTTGCAATGCATGCTTGAAAACGGATGCAAAAAATTTGTCCTCGCATCCACATCCTCCCTCTATGCTGGGCAAAATATGCCGTTCACCGAAGACCTTGCAGTCAATGAACCCTTATCCCCTTATGCTGCCTCAAAAAAGGCGGGTGAGCTTATGGCGTACAGTTATTACAAGCTTTATCAAATGGATGTATCGGTGGTTCGTTATTTTACCGTATTTGGTCCTGCGGGTCGTCCGGATATGTCTCCATATCGTTTCATCAAATGGATTGCTGAGGGAGAAACCATTCAAATGTTTGGCGATGGTAGCCAGTCTCGCGACTTTACTTTTGTGGATGATATTGCCCGTGGGACCATTGCTGCAATTGAGAATGTCGGTTACGAGATCATTAACTTGGGTGGTGGCAGAAATCCGGTTTCCTTAAATAAGATCATTGAAAAGCTTGAAACCTTGATCGGGAAAAAAGCGGTCATAGATCATAAACCTTTTCATATTGCTGATTTGATGGAGACATGGGCAGATATTGAAAAAGCAAAAAAACTATTGGGTTGGGGGCCCAAGGTTTCCCTCGATGAAGGGTTGGAGAAATCCGTTTCCTGGTACATGGAAAACCGTGAATGGTTGAAGGAGGTACAGGTCTGAGTATTGTTCCTCAAATTGCTTTAGTCGGTTGCGGATATTGGGGTAAAAACCTTTGCCGCAATTTTCATTCTTTAGGTGCTCTTGCCGCTGTTGTTGACGCCACCGAGAAAGGGCAAGCAACCGCACGATACATTGCCCCCAATGCAATTATATCAGATAATTTTGATGCTATTCTGATTGATGATCAGATTCAAGGGGTCGCACTTGCTACCCCAGCGGAAACCCATGCCGAACTTGCTATTCAAGCTATGCGTGCCGGTAAAGATGTGTTTGTGGAAAAACCCATGGCATTGTCAATCAGTGACGCGGAAGCAATGCAAGCAGTCAGTAATGAAACAAGTCGAATTTTAATGGTAGGGCATTTATTGGAATATCATCCTGCTGTTCTCAAACTACGGGAAGTCATAGACTCAGGAGAACTTGGTAAGATCAATTATGTATACTCCAACCGCTTGAATTTTGGAAAAGTTCGCACCGAGGAAAATGCATTATGGAGCTTTGCTCCCCATGATGTTGCAGTAATTCTTCGATTACTAGGCCAATCGCCTATTGAGGTGTCCGCCAGTGGCGGTTCATACCTTACTGGGGGTATTAGTGATGTCACCGTGTCCAACTTTCGATTTTCTGACGAATCTCGAGCCCATATTTTTGTAAGCTGGCTGCATCCTTTCAAGGAACAAAGATTGGTTATCGTCGGTGATAAAAGAATGGCTACATTTAATGATATTAATTCATTCGGTGAAAAGCTTTGCGTATATCCTCAAAATGTTGAATTTGATGGCAGTTTGCCTTTCCTAAAAAAGGAAGATGCTGAATTCATCGAACATTCTGATTCTGAACCTCTTCATCAAGAATGTGCTCATTTTCTGGAATGCATGAAATCCCGAAATATTCCTCTAACCAATGCTCAGTCTGGGATTAAAGTCTTAAAGGTTCTTCATGCTTGCCAGGCAAGCATTGACCAGAACGGCATGCCGATTTCAATATGAGTGATCCGAGTTCAAGAAAGATTCATCCAAGCTCCGTAGTCGATGAAGGTGCTACCATTGGTCAAGGCACTGCAATCTGGCATTTTTCACATATCTGTTCAGGTGCTGTTATCGGAAAGGACTGTTCAATTGGACAAAATGTAATGGTTGCAGATAAGGTCGTTCTGGGTAATGGAGTAAAAATTCAGAACAATGTTTCGATATATGCCGGGGTGACGGTCGAGGATGATGTCTTTCTCGGACCATCCTGCGTGCTTACCAATGTTACCAACCCACGCTCACAGGTAAGCCGTAAAACCTTGTATGAAAAAACTTTGATCTGTAGAGGTGCTACAGTCGGTGCCAATGCAACGGTCGTATGCGGAATTACATTGGGACGATATTGTTTCATAGGTGCGGGTGCAGTGGTTACGAAAGATGTCCCCGACTACGGTCTGGTTCTTGGAAACCCAGGCAAACTATCCGGCTTCATGAGTCGGCACGGCCACAAACTAAAATTTAATGATTCAAACTATGCAATATGCCCTGAATCGAATTATCGTTACCAAAGGGCAGAAGAAGAGGTAAGATGTCTTGATCTGGATGAAGATAAACCACTTCCAGATGAACTTTCTGTTGGATCAGAATCTTATGATGATTTTAAACCAATTAAGTAAACTTTCTCAGATTTGAAAACCGCTCTTATTACAGGTATCACTGGGCAAGACGGTTCTTATCTCACAGAGTTACTTCTTGAAAAAAGCTATGAGGTACATGGGATTGTTCGCCGTTCCAGTTCCTTTAACCGTTGGCGGATTGAACATTTGATTCAAAATTCTGCTATCTATGGAAAAAAATTGTTTCTGCATTATGCCGACTTAAGTGATGATGCTTCACTTCGCAGAATCTTTTCCCAAACTAACCCCGACGAGTTTTATCATCTAGCTGGTCAAAGCCATGTGGGAATAAGCTTTGAGATCCCTGAAGTTACTACCCAAGAAATTGCCAACTGCACACTTAAATTACTCGAAATATGCAGGGACCAGAACAACACGCCTAAAGTCTATTTGGCCTGTTCCTCCGAGATCTTTGGGAATTCTTCCGTCTTTGCACAGAATGAGAATTCACCTCTGAATCCTACTTCCCCTTATGGAGTGGCGAAAGCTTTCTGTATGCATACCGGCAACATATATCGCGAATCCTACAATTTGTTTGTCTGTAATGGTATTTTGTACAATCACGAATCCCCCCGACGGGGTGAAAACTTTGTCACCCAAAAGATTGTTCGGGGAGCCGCAGCAATTTCCGTCGGGAAATCTCATAACCTGGAACTCGGAAACCTAGAAATCGAAAGAGATTGGGGATATGCCCCCGATTATGTTTTGGGTATTTGGATGATGCTTCAGCAGGAAATTCCATCCGATTATGTATTGGCGACAGGTGTAACCCATAAATTATCTGAATTTCTCGAAAATGCATTTCAATTTTTTGATTTGGATTATCAAAAATATGTTCGGGTAAATCAAAAATTCATAAGACCCAATGAACCTCAAAAATTGTGTGGCGATTCTTCGAAAGCCCAAAAAATTCTCGGATGGAAGCCATCTTTAAGTTTTACCGAGCTGGTTCATGAAATGTGTGAAGCAGTTTCTTTAAAATAATACTCATGCAATTCATTGATCTAAAAACCCGTCATAAATTAATAAGCGATAAGATTAATACTCGGATTCAAAAGGTCATGGATCATGGACAATTCATCCTTGGTCCGGAAGTTCGAGAATTAGAACAAAAACTTGCTGAATATACGGGTTCAAAACATTGTGTGTCTGTTTCAAGCGGTACAGATTCTTTACTTATTGCACTTATGGCACTGGGCGTTGGGGCAGGTGATGAGGTAATCACGGTTCCTTACACCTGGATATCAACGGCGGAGGTAATTGGTCTCCTCGGTGCAAAGCCTGTGTTTGTAGATGTTCGTCCTGATACCTGGAATATGGATGAGGCTAAACTTGAATCTGCCATAACAGATAAAACAAAAGCCATCCTGCCAGTATCCATATATGGCCAATGTCCGGATATGGATTTCATCAATGCGATTGCTGAAAATTATAATCTACCTGTGATCGAAGATGCTGCCCAAAGTTTTGGAGCCACTTACAAAGGAAAAAAATCCTGCAATTTATCTACTATTGGTAGCACTTCCTTTTTCCCATCTAAGCCACTTGGTTGTTATGGAGACGGAGGAGCACTCTTTACCAATGATGATGAACTAGCAGAAAAATTCCGTTGGATTCGTGTGCATGGACAGGAACGCAAGCATCATCATCCAATTCTTGGTCTAAATGGACGAATGGACACGCTTCAGGCTGCCATCCTCCTAGAGATTCTAGAAGTTTTTCCTGATGAAGTAGCAAAGCGTCAGAATCTGGGCCAAACTTATTCGGAAAGTTTATCTTATTTTGAGTGTTTAACTACCCCGAAGATTGGAGAACATAACACCTCGGTTTACGCTCAATACACAATTCTTTCCGAACAAAGAGAAGAGATTCAAAAATCCCTGAAAGAAAAGGATATTCCTTCGGTTTCCTATTACTCTGTACCTTTACACCTCCAACCAGTCTTCAATAATCTTGGACACAAGGGAGGGAATTTTCCTGTGGCTGAGAAATTAGCCAATCAATGCCTTAGCTTACCAATGAGCGCGTATCTTTCTGAGGAAGATCAGGAAACCATAATTGATGTGATTCGTTTGAAAAATTGTTCCAACTAAATTGTTGGCTCATGTAAGAATTACATATATTACTTACATTATTTAATACAAAATAATATCAAAAAAATTTAAATTATGCAAGATAAAATAGATAAATATTTTGAGTATATAAAAAGCAAAAAGGATACATTTGGCGTATCTAGTATTTGGAGCAATTTAAAGGAGGAATTCAGTTATAAATCAAATTTCAAACAGAGGGATTCTTATGTAATAAATAAAAAGATTTCGAATCGAACGATTATC
>JAYYRA010000037.1:0-48075 GCA_036127675.1 Verrucomicrobiota bacterium | reverse complement strand
TACTGCTGACCAAGAGATTCTGTATGTGCAAGATAGCCATTTTCATTGATTGCATAACTAAGTGTACTTATTGGATTAGTCACCTCATCTAGAAACTCGAAATTTCCTAGGTAATTGCCACCTTCATATTTGATTGTTGCACGGATAATGGATTCACTGTCAGACCCAACAAGCCACAGCGTCACCCCATCCAAGGTACTATTCCACTGGTACTCATTTCCCACCTGCACCACCACGGCCTGCCCATTTGGGTCGGAGACTACGATTGCGGGAGCGGGTTGGGTTGTGGTCGTGCTTCGGCGAAGGACTCGGACATTTTTGACATAGGACTCAAAAGCATGCCCGTCATCATTGAATGCAAAGAACCCAAATGCATTTGGAGAAAAATCCGGATATTCAAATTCGGCTACTTTATTTCCATCAATAAAAATTAAGCTTTTTGAACCATCTTGTATCAATGAGGCTTTGTAATAGACGCCAAACTTTGCAGGAATGCTAACCTCTATCGCCTCGCCAGTTGATGGGTCAAGATATTGGTACTCTAAGGCCGGGTTTTGTCCCGACCAATATTCGATTTCTGGTCCGAATTGTTTAAAAGATCCATCTGACTTTTGACTTGTTGTATCGAAGCATAAAAAATTAAGCCCAGTTGAATATTGTGTGCCACTGGGCAACATAATCTCTGCTTCCAAACCATAAACAGAAGAATCAGTAATGATTGCGAACGGATGGGTGCTTGCATTTTCGGGAATAGTTAGCTGGCTCAGTTGGTAAGGCATCGAATCACTTGCGGGATCATTAGTATCTCCGCTCCCGCCCAGCTCGAGAGCTCTATTTACTACGGATGGGGAACGCCCACCTTTCCACCAAGCAAGCTCCCACTTACTCGCATCCAAAGTACCACTGCTAAAATCATCATAGTCCTCCCAATTTCTAAGCACGCGAACATTATCTAAATAAGCAGTGAAAGAAGAACCTGCGTCGTTGACCCCGCGAAAAATAATATCAAGATTATCCGATTGCCAGGTGCTTACTTCCGCCACTTTTTCTCCATCTAAATAAAGTGCTGTTTTTTGCTCACCTTTTATGATCGCAACTTTATAAATGGCCTCAAGTGATGCACTTCTCGTAAACTCAATGGATTCTCCGGACAAAGAGTTTTCCAATTTTACATAAAACTTGGTTTGGTCGTTATCCGCCCAAAGATCCAAATAACCAACTGGAACTCCTGAATCTGCGATTCCAATCAAAACCCCGGTATCAACTGGAGCATTGCTTGGTAACCAGATATCCGCTTCTACTCCTAAGATACCTTCTAGGTCATTGAAAATAAGAAAGGTATTATTATTAGGATTTTGATCAGTTAAGCCAGTTAGCTCTAGCTGCCCATTTACCAAATTAGGATGATTGCCGGTAAAGTAACTATTGCTTGAAGTCCATTTGGATGAATCCAAAGAGCTATCACTAAAATCATCATAGTCTTCCCAATTTCTAATTACCCGTATATTTTGTGCATACGCAGAAAACGACTCGCCTGCACCATTCATTGCCCTAATTAAAATGGAGTCTCTAGAAAAACTGGCTGAAGAAAACTCGGCAACTTTTGCTCCATCTACAAAGAGTAGCACATTCTGGTTTTCGAAAATAAACGCAAATATGTGAGACCTTCCAAGTTCAGTTGGTAGTTCGGAACTGACTAAAGAACCAGAATTCGGGTCTGTATATTCGATGTCTATGTGATCGCTTCTTAAATCGAGTCCAAAAAAAGAATTTTCTGACTGGTCCTCGGAAAATGTTTTTGCCCAATCGCTGGCATATAATCCTATTCCCGTAGAAATAGATGCATCTGAAGGCAACTGAACCTCCACTTCAATTCCCGATATATCTTCATCATTCAAAAGTTCTAGATAAGAGTGACTTTGCGAACCATTGGAGGCTGCAAATGATTCTTCAAGTAATGGTTTAATTCCTGCATTAAATGCAAGCATACCTGCAGTGGGCAGCACTTCATTAAATCCAGAAATTGTGTTTCCTGTTAGGGTTAACTTGTTATTTTCAGCGACAGGCAAGTTTCCTCCATCCCAATGCCCTAAGCTCCATCGGTCTGTATCAATTTCAGACTCACTAAAATTTTCGTAATCCTCCCAGGTAAATTGTTCGGGCACTGCCACGCCACTTAAAGAAAAGGGTCCTGTCGTAACATCGGTTGTGCCACCGGTGTAATCTGCATGTTTTGTATAAATACCTGTATTTTCTCCAGTGAACTGAAGATCATATTCAAAACTGTATCCTGCACCATCAATGGTGTAACTGAGACTGGCTGAGTTGGTTCCCGTCTTGATATATGTATAACTTGTACCCGAAGCAGAAAGGGGGGAACTCGGGTCATCATTGGTTATACTTGCTGAAAAAGCTCCTGTACTTAAAAAGCTAATTGTCTCATCGTAAAGTGACCAGTATTTATCCTGAGCACTAAGAATCCCAGCGGCAATGCTTGCAGGAGCAAAGTAACCGGATGGCTCCGCAACTTGATACTCAATGGGAATATCCGAAAGTACTAAATCCGCAAAAGAAACAGTAGCGGTGCCGGTGTAGGACTCCTTGACCAACTCGCCGTTAATCATCGACCAGAAAGACAGATTACAAGATGCAGTTGTGGAGCTTGTAAAACTGAGCTCCAATAATGTTGGTTCACCAGAACTATTGATAATGGTAAGGCTTCCCGTACTGTTTCCTGTTTTACGATAGTTATATCTTTCGCTACTCCAATCCGGAACATCTGCGGGGTCGTTTGATATCTTCCAATAATAACCGGCAACATCAACTCCATTCAAAATATGAAATTCATGAGTTCCGGTGGAAGAGTTGGCCGAAATACTGAAACTAACACTCAGCTTCTTATTTTTCAGTGATGTTGGAGAACTGGCAAAGAGGGAGAAAGGCACAGAAAACAAAAATATATAAATTCGAAACGCAGTCATAGATTGAACAATGGGTTAGGTTTTTTTAATAACCTAATAATGCACTTCTACTAAAGCTGTAAATGAAATTACATCTAAGGGACTTACTCTTGGCTTTGTGGAGTTGAAAGTCAGAATGCCTAAAAAAGGCATCGATGATAGGGTGAATTTTAGTTTTAAGAAGTGATCTTAGAGGTCACCACTTCGGGAATCATGATCGGGGTCATGGTTTCCTTGATCGGGTCGAAGCGTACACACGCTGCCACCACTTCACCCACCGCCGCCTTAACCCGCTCGCCATCCTCTTCTTTCCAAAATTGGAAAGCATAGGATACAGATCGATCCCGAATCTCGGTAATGATCAATTTCACCTCTACCTCCTCCTCAAATCTTAAGGGGCGCTTGAATCGACAAGAGGTCTTTACCCGTGGCCATCCAAAGCGGCCATTTTCATCTTCCATGTCCACGGACAGGCCCAGGCTTCTGAGAAACTCATGTTCGCAGATTTCCATCCAGCGATAAAAGTTGGTAAAGTGCATGATTCCGGCCAGATCAGTCTCGGAAAATTCGACGCGCCGGGTAATGGAAAATTCGGTACTCATAATAAATATTGGTTAAGATTTGGAAGTCTGAAGTGGTGAAAGCAATTGATCAACCAGTGCAACTGCGAGTTGTTCGTTGGCAAAATTGTTTTTTACCGAATGATGCCCCTGCAATCCCATTTCTTTTGCTTTTTCTGGTTCACATAATGCCTGCTCCAAAGCTCGGATAAGTCCGCCATCCTCTTTGGGGTCATATAGATAACCACCTTGAGTGGCTTCAATAATTTCAGGGAAAGAACCGTCATTCGGTAAAACAACAGGCACGCCAGCTGCCATGGCTTCAACTACATATAGTCCGAAAGCTTCGGGATATCGGGCGGGTACGGAAAAAAGCGTCAGGTTTTTGAGAAACTCCAATTTTTGTACACGAGTTAAGTTGGGACTTATAGAGATGTATTCTGACAGTCCGGCGGCTTCCAGTTTTCTTCGTTGCTCACAAACGAAGGGTTCATCCTCAGAAGTCATACCGCCGGCAATCTGTAATCTCAAACTGGAAAACTTCTCCTGTTTCTTCAATTCGATAAAGGAATCAACCAAAAGATCCAATCCTTTCAGGGGGCACAAGCGAGCGAGATAACCAATGGATGGTGGTGTTGGGCATTCGCTGGCTGGCTGAAAACCTTCAAGGGTGATACCATTCGGGTGATACAGAACTTCCGATTTGGAAAGATTCAGCCGGTCCGCCATTAGATTGCCAAAGTATTTACTCGGTGCAATGCAGCCATCTAATTTGGCGACATCATCGCTCAAAAGCCGCCATGCTTCCGAACGGTATTCCGGAAGCAGCGAATCCAGAAACGCATCCTCACCCTGAAGAAATCCGAGGACTGGAACTTTCAATTCCCGTTTGAGTACTTTTCCAATTCCGGCAAGCATGATGGTGGAAAGTAGAATAACTTCCGGAGTTCCATTCTTCTTAAACCACTGGAGCACTTTGTTGACTTCCTTTACTAAAGGACCGTCTTCTCCCCTGAAGGTCGATAAGGTAATTTCACCCAAATCCTTACTGGAAGTCATCCCACTACGGGCAGCGGCTTTTTTCAATAGCCACTTATTGTCAAAAGCTTTATCGATCCATAAGGGAGTCTTTCGGAAGAGAGAAAATTTGTGCTGCAAGTAGACATTTATACCGCCAAAAAAAATGGGCTCATCACCAGTTGCAGAATCTTCATCCAAAAAATGAGGCAGATAGGTGGGAAGCATTGTTACTTCATGACCTTGAGAAATAAGTTGTTTTGCGAGAGAATTATCCCGCATGCACACCCCACAATAGTAATTGCCAGTTCCCGGTGTTAAAAAAGCAAGCTTCACGAAGAAGCGTGAGCCAAACCGTGCTCGATTGGTTCAGGCAGTTTGGCAAGATCAGACATCGAGTCAAACAACTCCTTGAAGTCCTGGTCGTCAACATTCCCGATCAAGCAATCGGTCAAGGCAGAACGCAGATGATCCCCTCTCTTTACCAAGTCCCCAAAGCTGAATTCTGGATCGTAAAAAGCGTAAACAATCTTACGCATGGTTTCGATGGATGTCTGCATTCGTCTTCCATAATTTTCGAAACTTTCCGAAGAGATGCAATCCCCGGATTTCAATGCGGTATCAATTTCATCGGCAAGCATTACACCACTCTTTAAAGCAAGAAATACTCCGGAGGAAAAAACCGGATCCAAAAAACCTAGGGCATCTCCTGCAAGCACCAAACCATCGGTAGAACAATACCGGTTACGGTAGGAATATTCACCAGTAATTCTATACTCTCCCGTTTGAGTTCCTTCGGCTAGATGTTCTTTAATCCACTCGTTATTTTGCACCTCCCGCTGAAAAATTTCCCCATGATCCTTGGTTGATCCATTGAACAAATAATCTCTCTCTGCAACAATTCCAACGCTTACCATGTCACCACTTAAAGGAATGTACCAAAACCATCCTTTGTCAGGTAGGTAGGCAACCGTAGTCGCACCTTCATCCAATCCAGGATCACGTTTGGCTCCTTTGTAATAAGTCCAAAGTGCTACCTTCTTAAGCTCCGGATCACGAACCATCCAGTTTTCCTTGTGAGCGGCAAAACAATCACGACCCGAGGCATCAACCACAATAGGAGCTTTCAGTTC
Organism: Verrucomicrobiota bacterium; assembly: GCA_036127675.1. Lineage (GTDB taxonomy): Bacteria > Verrucomicrobiota > Verrucomicrobiia > Opitutales > Seribacteraceae > Seribacter. The sequence continues at coordinate 42,405 of JAYYRA010000037.1, read as the reverse complement.
AAGCTCTCCCAAATCTTTGGATGAGACTTTCACCCCTTCCACTTTGTTGTCAGAAGATTTCAATAGCTTCTTGGCTTTTGTTTCCTCCATGACCGATGCACCGTTTTCTCGTGCCTTGTTCATAATCATATGATCGAATTCGGAACGCCAGACTTGCCAAGTGGTGGAGGATGGGTGGTCAAAGTGTTGGAAAAAATAGAAAGGTTGGGAAAGAAAGCCATCTTCCCGAACGAATTGAACGCAATATTTTCTCGGGTTACCGGACTCCATCAAAGTGTCAACCAAGCCAAGTCTTTCCAGTGGGAAATAGCAGAATGGCATGAGTGATTCTCCAACATGATAACGAGGGAATTTTTCTTTTTCTACAACCAACACATCGTGCCCTTTTTGAGCAAGTAAGGCGGCTGTACTGGAACCTGCTGGTCCTCCTCCAATGACGATAGCGTCGTAGCTTGTTTTTTGGGATATCATTTCAACTTATACATTCAATGCTCAATATCTTAGTTCTCAAGCTCAATTGACTTCAAGTGACGGTAAAATTTCTACGATTCGGGCTATGGTTTGACCGTTAAATCCGGTAATTTCATTGCTTCGACCGTACAACTCGTCGGATTCGACCGCCCCAAAGGCATCAACAATATACTCATCCGGAATAACTTTTAAAAATGCCCGTGGAGAGCTTGAGTATGGTACACGATACTCGTTGAGTAGTCCTCCAAGTGGTTGCTTTGCCTCGACAACCAATGGACGAACTTCCTCGGGTAAATGCTTCAGAGAAATTTCAATTCCGCCATATTCGACAATTCGTTCATCCTCTTTGGTCTTTAAAAGAACCTCCCGAAAATAAGACTTACCATCGCTAGATGATCGAATTGGGAAAACAACCAAGGAGGATTCATGGAAAGCTTCCAGCCTGGAAGTCATGTCTCCATCGTGAATCAATAAACCATGATAGGGCTCGGGAACTTCGTCCGGTGCCAGCTCGGTGAACGAAAGTTTGGGCAAATTCCTAGTCCTTCGCATCAAGCTAAGTGGATATAACAGATCAGGATAAGCAGGCATGGTTAAACATATCGGGAGTCCTGATGTTGTGGCAGGAAAAGATCGTGCAACATGGAATCAACCCTGAGTAGAGCATCCCTAGTCAATCGGTATTCATCCCCGTCCTCAAGCAAATCACCATCCTGCTTCCATTGCTGAAAAAGCAGACCATAACGTTGTTCCAGATTAACCCCGAATTTTTTTTCAAAGTAACTACGGTTTACTTTTCCCAATTTCCATTGCAGAATAAATTCACGAATAAACCTTTCCTCTTCCGTGGTCAACAAAGCCCGCCGAATCACTGGACTCGATGATTCCATGGCATCACAATACTGGTCGAAATGAGTCAGATTCTGATAATGAATCCCACCTAAATGCCCAAAGGAAGCGACCCCAAGTGCGATCATATCCGCACCGGACCACAAACGATCCCGGTAGACGAATTTGGTAGTATCCGGATTTTTGACTGCCGTACAGGTACTAGTAACAGTATAACCAGCTTGTTCCAAACGGGAAAAGGCTTCGGAAACCCACTGACGTTTTTGGGGCCAATCCGCGACTGGTGCGGATAGCCTGCCATTTTCCTTCATGTTCTTGTAAATTGTAGTGTTGAAAGGAACTTCCATTTGATAAATGGTCACACAGTCCGGCTCCAACTCCAATGTACGGTCAATACATTCGGTCCAGTTATCATCGGTTTCCTCGAGCATTCCCGCAATCAAATCAATATTGATATTTTCAAAACCTAAATTTTTGGCGTATTCATAAGCTTTGAAAACCTCACCGGACCGATGAGCCCGTCCATTTGTTTCCAAAATGTGGTCATTAAAATTTTCTACTCCCAGACTTAGACGGGTAACGCCAAATTTTTTAATGGCTTCCAATTTTTTTTCGGAAAGCGTGCCGGGTTCGCACTCGAAAGTTACTTCCTCTGCTTCATCCCAGGAAATGATAGATTTCATCTGATCAGTCAACTCAGCGAGTTGTTGTGCCGAAAGATAAGATGGTGTTCCCCCGCCGAAATAAACAAATTTGGGTTTGCGGTTTTTAAGATATGGAGAATCCGCATACTTTTGAAGTTCCTTCATGGTGGCGGATAAATAGCGCCGCACATCATTCGAATTCTTATCAGTGTAAACACGAAAATAACAAAAATGACAACGCTTCCTGCAAAAAGGGACATGATAATAGATACCCAGTGGTGCAACCCCGGGGCTTGGACTTTCCAGCATACTTTCCACGCAGGGAATGTCCTTCTCATTCCAAAATGAAAAGGGCGGATAGTTGGAGACAAAATAATTACCAACTTTGGTCTTTGCCTTGGTATGGCGATCTGGTTTGATCTCGGTTTCCTGCATTTCTGCTTTCCTTCTACATTAAATGCATAAACTTTTCCATCCTCGCATCCAACGACAATTTTATCCTTTGTAATCGCGGGGGTGGAAGAAATGGATTCTCCAATTTCATAGGAAACAATTTCTTTTCCGTTCTTCGCCGATAATAAGTACAGCTTCCCATCCATTGACCCAAATACCAAGGTGTCACCTGCCAGCACTGGGGAACTATCCACCCTTCCTTTTGCGGAAAATCTCCATTGTTGCTTTCCAGAGACCCGATCTATCGCATGTAATCCTTTGTCCCGACCACCAATAAAGACGGATTTTTCACTGAGTGCAGGAGAAGAAAAGTAAGGGAAATTCTTTTCCTTATAACTCCACACTTGATTTCCGTTCGTTAGGTCGAATGCCATGACCGCACGGTCCATATTACCAACATAACCGACACCGTCGGCTACAGCGACCGACGCGGCAATCGGAGCTTCGACTTCCAAGGATCGAATTTCCTTGCCCGTTTCCAAGTCGATAACATAGAGCATAGAATCACACCCACCGAAGACGACATACTTTTGATCGAAAATTGTGGGCACCCCATTGACATAGTTTTGGGTTTCGAATTTCCATAGACCCTTTCCCGACTTTGCATCCATGCAATGAACGAAATTGTCATAGCTTCCGACAATGATTACCTCGTCTTTGGAAACCGGTCGAGTGGCTTGGTTGGCTGCTCCCATGATTTCTCCGAGTGTTTCATACTTCCAGAGCAATTTTCCCGAATCGGCACTTAAAGCGTAAAGGAAACTATCGGTAGAACCAGCATACACTTTTCCTTGGTAGATTAGTGGTGGGGCTTCGATAGCCATTTCCGTCTTGAAGTTCCACTTTTCCTTTCCGCTTTCAATATCAATTGCATGAAGCACCCCGAGATCGGAACCAATATAGGCAATTCCCTCTGAAATTACCACGGATGATTTGAGGTACTCTCCCGTTTCAAAAATCCAATCCAATGTAAGTTTTGTTCCGAGGATAGATTTGGAGACTCCTTGCAAGGCGGCATTTCCTCGATGTCGTGGCCAATCAAAGGCATCATCTTTCTTGGACTGATCCGTCGCCAACAAATCACTGGTAACCATCGATAAGAAAACACTTCCGATGCAAACTATTCGATGGAATAAGGTCATAAATTTAAACTGCCTCGGAAAAATCCGTATCGCAAACTTCCGGGTTTAAAAGTTGGGAATAAAGTTTTTCAAAAATTGATGCATCCATCGGCCGGGGGTTGAATGTAGCTGTCCATTGCTTGGATGCATTCTGTGCAAGATTGGGAATTTCAGAATGGGTAAACCCAAGTTCACTCAAGGATTTTGGGAATTCGGCTAGCATGAGTAGTTCTTTCACTCTGCCGATTAATTTTTTTGATGCATCGTGATCGGATGTATCCGAATCCACTAGTTTGATGATTCGGGCCAAGTTTGCATAGACCGATCGAACACTTTGTTCTTCTGAGTTATAAGCCATAACAATCGGCAAAGATAAACCAACTGCAATCCCATGCACGACCCCCCTGCTTGCGGTTAAGGGGTTTGCCATAGAATGTGCGGCACCAAGCATACTTCTTTCAATTGCTGCCCCAGCATGCGACGCACCCAGTAGCATATTTCCACGGGCTTCAATATTTTCTGGGTCTGAAAATACTGCTGGGAGATTTCCTTCTATCAATTTGAATGCTTCACTTGAATGTCTGGAGGATCCGGGATTGCTCTTAGTGCATACCGCAGATTCCAAGGCATGAGCTAATGCGTCGATGCCAGTACATGCCGTTACGCGTTGAGGTTGTGAAAGGGTGAGGATTGGATCCAGAATGGTAACTTTCGGCAAAGCCTTTGAATCTCCACATGCCATTTTCATGTGGGTCTCGTCATCCGAAATCAAAGCAAAAGACTGACACTCACTACCAGTTCCTGCGGTGGTAGGAATCGCAATCAAAGGGAGCATTGACTGGTTTGCTTTTCCCACGCCCCAGTAATCCGCCATTTTTCCTCCATTTGTAAGTAAGAAGTTACACCCTTTTGCCGTGTCCATCGAACTACCACCACCCAGACCAACAATCAGGTTAATCTCGGTAGAACGAGCGAATTCAGCACACGCCCGAACGCTTGAGTCCGTGGGATTTTCAATTGAACGATCAAAGAGTTTTGTCTCCAGTCCCGAGCGAGTAAGATAATCGAGTGCTCGTTCTGCATGGCCCGCCTTTGCTAATCCGCTGTCGGTGACTAGTAACGCCCGATCACCCAGTTCCTTCGCCACCTCTCCAAGCTTAGATATGGAATCCGGGCCAAAAATTACTTCTTGGTCGGAAAGATTGCCTTCGGCAAAAAAAGGTAACCCAATGGATCCCTCCGAGGCTTTGATTTCCATATTAAAACGAAGATGAACCCTATGCAGCAATTCCTATGGAGCGACGCTTGTAAAGAAATTCGAACATATTTCCTTCATGGGGTTGATCCCAAGAAATTTTCATTGTGGAAATTGGTCCGATATTCAATCGTTCGACATTGCTGGCTGCCAACAACTGATTTTTAAAGTTCTCATTTTTTGTAATCGCGGTAACCACCAGAGTCGGTCCAATTGCCGATAGCATTCGGTCTTGGTCGACTTGAACAACACTTGCGTAGGGACACAAAAATTCCCGATTCGAAAGAGCGTGATCCATAGATTCACAGTATGCGATAGTTGGACGCAAATATGTGCCACCTTCGGTTTGAACCAGTCTGGGACCATCGCGATAGGGAGCGGTTGAATCAATCGCTCCCTTTTCAGCAAAGTCGGACTCTAGAGTTTGGTCAATCCATTCGCCCATCTTTGGGTTAGCGAATCCAGAAAGTACCGCATCCGGATCAGCTGCCGGAAGAGGTTTGAGCGGTCCCAATCGCTGACCCAAGGCATCAGCAATTTCCTTAGCATATTTCGGAACAATCACTGCAGATGCGTTAACGCAACTTCTTCCGCCGTTGTCCGAAATGGAAGACACCATAATATCCAGATAGTCCCGCCAATTTTCAATTTCATCATCTCCAATTAAAATTTTGCTAAATCCAGGACCATGAACTTGGACCCCCGGATCACCCGCGTACAAATCGGTAGTGGATTTATCACCGAAAATCAATGCACGCCCACAATGCTTTAAGATGTCTCCCGCACCCTCATGATCCGTGGGATAAAAACCAAAAGCTTCTTTCGGACAACCTGCGGCAATGAAAGCTTGGATCAAACGATATGGAGTCCAAGGTTCTTCCCTTCCTGGTTTCATGATAATCGGAATTTTCAAAGCTATCGAAGGCAGCCACAGAGAATTTACTGCAGGGGAATTGCTCGGCATGACCAACCCAAGTGCATGAGTAGTTGGAAAGAAACATACAGGAGATCCGCCATGCTCCCCATATCCTTTATCCAGTACGGAAAGGTCAATCCCTCTTGTCAAACCATTGAGAATCAATTCCAAGTGGGTAAGAGCATAATTGATCTTATCCATATTTCTTTGCACCATCACATGAGGAAGTCCGCTTGTTGATGAAAGCGTCTCCAAGTAATCATTGGCACTTTGCATCGCTCCACCCTCTCCAATTGGCAAATCCGCTTTCAGAAATAATTCACCCGCTTTGGCACTTATATCAATCAACTCACGAGTGGAAAATTTTCGCAATGCTTCTCTGGCATGATCAATCGATTTCAGGTCGCGCCTTATGACTCCAGCATTAACCTGACTAAGTGTAGCTTTCACTGATCCGTCTCGATAATCTTTGACTTCAGAGTCACTAAGGCTTCTGTAGGGCTTACCAAAACGTAAGCATGGAATGTGTGGAACGCTCATAATTAATATACTCCTTCTACGATTTTCTTTTCCATTGCACCAAAAGGTCGGACTTCAGCTACCCCATCCCAGGGTGCCTCATCCCAAGGCCTGCGTCTAAGCGCCTCGTCCCTTTCTAAAAAACGCGGCATAAAAAATTCTTTAGTTAAAGTGGTTAGTTCTACCCTGCCCCATGTGTCATAATCAACTGGCTTATTGGATTCCGGATTAATTACCCGTAAAACTGCCCTTGGCTGGGGTGCGTAGTAAGCGATGGAATAATCGTTCTCGGCACTGATAGGTCGGTGTCTGGCCAAGCCCATCAGGGTGTTTCCATAGGTGGGGACAAAACCAATTTTTCCATTTTCGCAAACTTCTTCCACCAGAAAACGGGCATACTGCTTGTCCATCGTAGTGCCTCCACAAAAGACCCCCTTGATGCCTGCTCTCACCAAGTCCTTTCGTTCAGCGAGTGCTTCGAGCAATTTAGGAGTAGTGAAAAGCGCACTGACTTCACGGTGTTTGAGGATAGTCAACGCTTGATCAACTACATGGTCCATGTAAGCCCTTGCTTGATCAAATTGTTTGCCCGCGATCAGCCTCTTAACCCAACGGGGGTCTAAATCAACGAAGTAACACGAACAACCCCTGACATTTGCAAGATGCTCGATTGCCAGTCTTAATCTTCTGGGACCAGTGGGACCGACCATCATCCAGTAATGATTACGGGGAAATTTCTCGTCGCTTAAAGTATCTGAGAATGCGGTGTAATCAATTTTGAAGTCGTCCCAACCTATTCTTTGTTTTGGCATTCCCGTGGTGCCACCAGTTTCAAATATGTTAAATGGTCGGTCCTGATATGCTTTGGGCACCCATACTTTATTCGGTAAGTCTCGTAACCACTCGTCTTGAAAATTAGGAAATTTGTCGCAGAGGTCATTAAAGGTCTTGATCTCTTCAACTGGATTCCATGTTTGTTCTTTAGCCCAATCCAACCAGAAGGGACTACCAGTTTCTGGCGAAAAATGCCACTTTATGATTTCTGCAACATGAGCGTCCAGCTCATCTGCAGCCTTTTGGATTTGTTCTTCTTTAGACATGGGATAAATCAGTAAATCTTAATTTCAGTAATTCACAATTCACCCCGGTTCGGGAAAAATTTTTCCAGGGTTTGATCGGATGGGGGCTTGGTAAAAAGTGAGACCACAACCAAAACAACCGCTGAAACAACGAAACAGATTGCTGCTGGAACAATTCCAGGGCCAACCATATACTCGCCCCCGTAACCAGATAGATGAAAATAATAGAGCCAGGTAATGACTGCAGCTACGATACTGGCAATTACCCCATGCTTGGTCGTTCTCTTCCAATAAAGTGCAGCAAAGATAACCGGGAATAAGGCCGAAAAGCCACTGAAGCACCAAATTGCTAAATCAAACACATTGGCATTTTTAGCCATCATTGCGAGGACATAGGTTAAGGCAACAATTGCCACGATAAAGCACCTAGCAATAAAAATGATTTGCTTGTCAGAATACTTTTTCTCCCCTGCCCGGTGTAGAATAATGTCATTGGTAAATATCGTGCCAAGACATAGAAATTGAGAATCCAGAGAGGACATGATTGCAGCTAGCACTCCTGCGGTCAGAAGACCAATTAAGATAGGGTCACCTACCAAAAGATTCAACATAGCGGAAAGTACGGCGGGTGGAGGAATACCAGATGGTAAAAGACCACTTGCCCATGCCCCAACGAGAACGCATGGGACCCAAACAATCATAATGCATAACGGATGAGCAATCACCGTAAGTCTAAAAGATTTAGCACTACGAGCTGTAAGCCAATGCTGGAAGAGGTGGGGAAACATACCAACACTTAGAGGAATGAACAAATAGGTGACGAATGTAATGAATGGTATTCCAAGTTCGCGCTCAAATGAAACGAGTTCGCCGGTTTTGGGTAATTTTTTCTTAAATTCAACTTTTACCGGTTCACGCCAAAAATGAGGTCTTTGATTCGTAAGGTTTGAATTGTCCGATTCAACTACTCGGCCAATCAGCTTAGGTGGATCATTCCGAACCAGTTGTGCAGATTGCTTATCAAATCGAAAATCTTGAACGACCGCTCCTTTGTCGTCAAATCGGGCAGGAACTTTACCAGCGTTTTCGATACCACCTAAGGCATTAATAATAAAGATGAAAGCCACCAACCCCATTATCATGAAAACCAAGGTTTGAAAGGTATTCGCAAATGCTGCGCCTCTGGAGCCTCCCATGAATACATAGCTCAAAACCACTGCCGAGACCACCAAGCCGGTGAGCCAGGGTGGAACTCCACCAAGCCACTGGGGAGCCGAAGGATTGGTAAATAAATCAGGAAAAGCACCAGCAGTAACAGGCTCAATCGTCTTTCCCGCTCCAATGATGCCAATTAATAGATACGGAATAACCAATAATACTAATATTGGAAAAAGCAGATAACCAAGTGAATCGGATTCAAAGCGGGCACGAAAAAACTGGATTTGAGTGATGAAACCGTACTTTTTCCCGAAAGCCCAAAGGCGAATCCCAATAAGAAAAAAGATTGCCGCATGCACCAACCCGCTGATCGATGCCATCAAACCATATGTTCCGATTCCTCTCTCGAAGGATTTTCCGGTTGATCCAACAAGAGCAAAGGCTGTCATGGTTGTTCCAAAAACACTCATTAACAAAAGAAAAGGCCCAATACTGTGGCTCGCCACGAAGTAATCCTTACTGGTCCCTTTGAACAGACGGTTGCTAAAGTATCCTAAGGACAAAAGCAGGCAAAGATAGCAAAGGATGACGGTTAAGGTAGTCATGATACTTGTGCCCTGAAGTTATTTAGCTGAGGAATCATCACCTGATTCAGCAAATCTCTCAATTTCTACCGGCCATGCATATTGAATCGCCATCCACCCAAGAATGGAACAAGCGATAGAAAACCCTGCGTGATAAGCTAAACCAATGGGCAAAAAGCCAAAAACTGCAAATGAGTCTTCCCACCACCAAAAATCCTGATGCAGGAAAAACATTAATACAAACGAAGACCAAACAAAAATTTTACCCATAATAAATTCTATAAGGATTATTTTCCGATGGCGTATAGATGTGTTTGGGTAGCTACATAGAGAACTCCGTTTGAAACCACCGGAGAACTGTAGACCGGTGCCCCCATATTAACCGTCTTTACTTGAGGTTTCTTTTTTCCGTGGTCTAGGATCAAGACATCCCCATCTTCGTTTCCAAGAAGCACTTTTCCGTCCACAACCAAAGTGGATCCCCAAATACGACTGAAGGAATCATAAGTCCAGTATACTTCTCCAGTCTGGGCATCCAAACAATGAATAAGGCCGGCATACTCAGCTATGTAAACCAGATCATCCATTACCGAAACCGTTGAGATCGTTCGACCAACATCGGTGTATTTCCAAAGAATCTTCCCGCTTTTTGCATCAATACAGGAAAGACGGCCAACGCCATCACCGTGTTCTGGGTCCTGACCGATGGCACAGTAAACTTTACCATCATATAGTACCGGTGTACCAATTAATTCACTTGGACCAGGTGGAGTTGCATAAGGAATCTTTTTTCCACTTTGATCGACCCGGTAGCTCTTCTCATTGCAGTCAACTTTCCATTTTGGAAGAAACAGTTCATAGCCATCCTCATCTGCTTTCGTCTCAGTAGGATAACCGTAGCAGAAACCATCAGTTCCTCCCCATATAAGAACTTCCTCACCGTCAATCTTTCCATAGGTCAAAGATGACCAAGCTGCATGCATTGCATTTTCACTGGCACCAGATCCATCCTCTCCAAGTAATTCCCCTGTATTCTTGTCTAGAGCGATCCAACTGGGAGACAAAGGGCTGGGAATGTTGGTGTGGGACCAATCCACTCCGTTAGAGGTGGCGACATATACTCGATCACCCACAATCAGTGCCGATGAACTAGTGACATTATGAGGAAAAACCCCTAATTCATCTCGCATATCATACATCCAGAGTATGTCTGCATCCAACTTTTCATCGAGTGGATCAGACATACCTTTTGGCCGAACATATTCTGCCTCATCTTGATACGGGCCATCATTCCCATTTGACAACCCATGAATATCCAAACAAACCACCTCGCATCGGTTCGTTACGACATAAACTTTGTCCCCATCAATCGCAGGCGACGAACATACTCCGATGTACTCCCAGTCACTTACTTTTCCTGCACCTAGCTTTGGAATGACCAGTTGCCATTTTAAATCACCAGTTTTCTCATCCAAGCAGAGAACCACGCCGCGATCCCCTTTTTTCTTGGGATCTCTGGGGGACTCGTTGTTGGTACCCACAAAGACATATCCGTTCCCAATAGTAACATTTCCATATGCCTGAGATCCCAGTTTTGCCACCCATTTGACATTTTTTGTACTGGAAAGGTTTACTTTCTCATTGTCGCCCATTTCTCCTGGGTCAAATTCCAAAGCCAATTTGGTTTCGCTTGAAACCATATTTCTGGAACCATTACCGCCCCAAACCGGCCAATCCGCACAAAAGGCACTCGGTTCAAATTTAACGATTATAACTAAAAGTAGGGTGTAAATAATGTTTTTCATATCGATTCGGTTGATAAAATTATGGATTATAGATGATCTGTACATTATCCAGATAAACTTTCTTCTTACTCTGTGGAGACATTGCGTAAATTCCGGGGGCTCCTCTAAGGTGTGGAACTTCGTGAACTACCTCAAGCGTCCATTGCTCTGGTTCTTCCTCTTCTTTGAGCCATGCTTTTGCTCTAACCATACCTGTACCGTCGTCCAATAAATCGACCCGAGTTTTTAGACGGTACCAATTATTTGTTTTGACCGGAAATGGAACCGAATGCCTAAAGCGGTCGAAATTAGAAACGACTTCGAGTTTTTTACTGTTTCCAACCATAACAAAGATATATCGCTGGTTGATTAAGCCAACATTTGATTTTATTCGACGATCCCCGTCGGTCATGATGTCTGCTGACATGGTGTAGTTCGACATATCTTTATGTCCGATGAAATTAATCGCTCTTTGAAACAAGACACGGTCTAGTGTGTTTCCAGCTACATGGTTTCCATCAGCCAATTGCACTTGCCATCGCATTCTGGCTCCTAGCCAAGGCAATGGAGGATAGGAAAAATCAATTCCATCCGAGCTTTTATTGACAAGAGGGAACTCTCCCTCGAAATTTTCTTCGTAGGGTAAATCCTGCAAAACCCTCCCCCTAGTCACTCCATAGTGATCCCCAACTTTTACTCGTAATGCTCCGGCAGACAATTTTGCACCTCTTTCTGCCGACAAGATTCCATTTTCTCCAATGTAAGCATCCACCATAGACTTTACCTTCGCCGTCGGCGGAATCCATTTTTCCCAATCCATGCCATTCTTAACTTTTTCGATTCGATTGCCAGATTGATCCAATGAATAGACTTCAAAGGCCTGACTGCTACCAGATTTTAGAGCAAACTCAGCAGGCACCACCTGTAATGAAACAACTGGATTTGATCCCTTTGAAACTTTTGATGGCTGGACCACGAAGGGCGGAGCGGGTTTTGCTGAACCAAAACAATACAATTTTTTCTTTGTTTGAATGAACACTCTTCCATGTGCAACAGATGGGGCTGCCAAACAGGCAGAACCTAAATCGATTTCACTGATAACCTTTCCGGAGTCCCCTTCATCCACAACAATAAAGACCTTCCCGTCAAACATTGGAACGAATAATTTTCCGTCTGCCCATGTTGGAGATGCGTGCACTTGATCAGGAGACAATTTCAATACCCAGTGCTCTTCTCCTGTATCCGCATCTAAACAAACTAATTCACCACGCTTGATGGTTGTATAAACCCTGCCGTCCTTGTAAACTGGAGTACTAGTAAAAGATTCCATCGAAGAATTTCTCCAAACTTCACTACTTCGGTCTAGAACAAGCATATCTTCACCATAAGTCGGTAGTTTTGCTGGTTTTTGAATTGCAACCATTCGACCGATAACACTGCTGTCTAGGTTTTCCTTTCCATGAATGGCTATCACTTTATCATCATGCAGGATTACGCCCGCATTAACGCCTCCATGAGACATTTGAAAGCGCCATAACGACTGACCGGTTCTTGCATCGATACAGACCACATTTCCACATCCAGTACCGCTGTAAAAGACCCTCCTTCCGTCGGGTAAGTTCTCAAAAATAAGTGGAGCAAAGGAACTGTCTTTTGGGGTTATGCCAGGTGTGGATGACCAGACCAAATCTCCGTTGCTTTTATCGAAAGCATAAAATCGGTCTCTTGCAGGCCCCTGTTTTCCCCAGTTTGCAGTAATTGCATGGATGATAACTAGATTTTCATCGATACATGGACCACCTGTTCGTCCGTTGGGAAAAGTCAATCTGGCAAATTCTTCCATCAGCGACCGCTCCCAAAGTTTATTTCCATCGGGATCGTAACCTATTAACAAACCCGGACTTGTTTGGAAAAAAACATTTCCGGTGGCAGGATCCACACAAGCGGCCCCGACACCATAACGGTTATAAACGATGTCGCTTATAAAATCGCTATGTCTACGATCCCAAATAACTTCACCATTTTTTGCATTAAAACAGACAAGTGCCTCCTGCAGATCGTCCTCGACACCATAGTAGCCAAATTGATAGGCCCGTCCACCTGCTATTACCGGCACACCTCCTCCTTGAATGTCATGAGTCCATAAAAGACTGCCGTTAAAATCACTTGGCAGAGCGGTTTGTTCAGAAACACCGGTTCCAGCTGGCCCACGCCAGTAAAGCCAATCAGATTGAATGGCCTTTGCCTCAATGGGTACAACTGCTTCTTTACTTGTTTGAGGTGATTTACAGCCCAGAAGAAAAACTAGACCAGAAGCCAACAAGAGAAATTTGATCCGAAGATGATTCATGAGGTGAAATTGGTAGGAATTATAATTGCAAACCCCAATTAGTACTTGTACGTAGTATTTTGTCAAACAAGCTTCTATCTATTACTTAATTTTTTATGCAGGAGGAACAACAGCGAAGGCTTCCACCTTTGTTGCGTAATTGTTGGAATAAACTCAACGCTTCTTTTAAAAAGCGGCTCCTTCAAATTGGAATTACCCCAGACCAATATATTGTGTTGAGATGGCTTTATGAGAAACATGGCGAGGAAATTAACCAATCTCGCTTGGCTAAATTAATGTTTACCGACGCAAATAATATTTCGAGCCTGACTTCTAGGATGGAAAAAGCTGGTCTACTAAAACGCACAAATTCCAAAAGCGATCGAAGACAAAAATTTCTTCAAATCACATCATTGGGAAAAGCCAACTTTCAAGCATGCCAACCCATAGCCGAAAGGCTTGAAAATGAGGTATTATGTGGACTAAACGATAAGGATCAGAAAGACTTCAAGTCTCTTTTGTCTCGCTTGAAGGTTTTCTTAACAAGTCGATCGAACGACTAATTTTTCATTGCCCCATATTTAGGCAAACCCATTGTCCTTGACTGCTTCTACAATGCATTCTGCCGTTTGCGTAGGTTGGAGGTGTCCAATTGTTTTTTCCCGGTAAAACCTGAAAGCTATCGATTTCCTCGAATTTTTCCGAATTTGCATGGGCAAGGGTCAGTGCACCATCGTCGCTCAATATTACAAGTATTTCATCAACTAGAATGATCGTTCCAACACCAAAACCCTTTTCTTCCCATTTCTTTACACCAGTTTCAATTTCAAGACAAAATAAGGTAGCATGTCTTGAACGCGTCCCTGCTTGACCATGAATTCCAAATGCAACCTTTTCTTTACGAACCAAGCTAGCCATCTGAGATGATATTTGATCCGATTCCCAAATCGATTGCATTCGATTTTTTTCTGCCCTTACTAAAGCCGCACCTTTGCCGTAAGCGCTAGAAATAAGAAAACGATTCTGGTATTCCAAAGGCTGAGCTGCGTTGATCCCATATCGGGTCTTGTGTTGGTATTTACTCAATACCTCTCCATCCGAAAGGCGATGTAGCATCAAGCCAAATTGATTGAAAACAACAATTTCCTTATGATTCGCCCTAAGGTATGGAGAAGCATAACCCGCACCTTCAGAACCTGCCTGCCAAACCACACTTCCGGTCGATGCCTCCAAAGCAACCAAAGATCCTTTTTTACCCCCTTTTTGAACAATTACTTTATCATCGACAACTAGAGGTGCTCCGGCAAAACCCCATTGCGGTCTCTCACCCGCTAAATCAGCAACTACATTAACGCTCCATTCAACTTTTCCGTTTTCCAAATCCAACGCGTATAAATCTCCTTCATGACTTAGAATATAAACCTTATCTTCATGAACCGTCGGTGTTGCCCTTGTTCCACCCTGAAAATAATCGGGAGCTTTTTTACATGGATATTGATGCTTCCAAAGCACTGTTCCTTTCTCCGCATCCAGGCAGAAAAGAGTATTTCTTCCATTTTCATAACCTTGACTAATAGCTTTGCCTCGATGCTCAACCACACTGGAATATCCTAATCCAATATCGATTTTCCAAAGAATATCTGGTTCATTTCCATTCCAATTGGTTCTTAGTCCCTCTTCATTACTAGAGTGGTTACGGAAAATTCCACCAAAAGTGGGCCAATCCTTAGCTACAAGTGACAAACAGCTTAAAATAAACAGCAGAGGTAATGAAAACTTAACCATGAGCGAACTTTTTTCATTCACTCGCAAAAGTCAACGGAAAGTAAAATTAAGCTTACAAAGGCCCGATTGTATTTCCTCCGGGCATTTTGAGATTCACACGGAGGGCATCTGCATAATGTTCATTCTGGTGCGGTAGAAGTGCTTCAGCACCTTCTGTGGTTGCGGTTAAAGAAACAAGTAAAAAGTCCGCATTTTCAGGAATGATAAATTCAGAAGTAAGCTTTTCCCAAGTAGATTGGTCCGTATCTGCAATCAGTGAAGTGGAGGCAAAATCCAACTCTTTTTTATCCATACCCACTTCACCTTCCAAAGCATGAATCGAAAGTAAATACTTAGTTGAGTCAGACACATTTGAAATTCCTTTATTAAGAAACACTTCTGCAAAAAGTCGGGTGCCATCGGACTGGACCATTTCACGGACATCCAAGACTTGCAGGGTTTCCTGAACACGAGAAATTTGAAGGTCAACATCAACAACTGGTTCGGACAACTTGATCATATTATTTCCATTATATGGCAATACCCCATTTTCTGCAGGAACACTTAAATGCTCCGCTCGACTCCATGAGCGGACTTTATCATGAATCCGAACTAATGCTTCAGAATCGAAACGTATTTCCTTTTCAAGGGTTTCAATTCCCCGTGTAGCAATCGAAAGGTTGGTAGTTTCAATTATCCTAGATAAATCCAAAGAAAGCAAAGAATTGTTACTGGGTTTTCGCTGATTGGAATCATATTCACCATCAAGCTTAACATTATTGTCGGAAAAAATGGATGGAGTAGTAGACTGTGCTATTCTTTCGGTAAAAAAACCATCGTTGGATTTGAAATTTAGATTGAGCAACCATCCACCGAAAATTGCCACTACCGAAGCGGCTATCGAGGCAACGAGGGGAAAGGAAATTAATTTTGGTTTAAGAACTTCTTCCTCGGCAAAATTAGTGCCATCACTGGTCTCCCAGTGAAGAAGGGATTCCTGCAGAATTAAATGGGAGTATCGCTTCCTCAGATTTGGATTAGAACAAATTAATCGTTCCAGTTCTGAAATTTCGGTTGAGGAAGCGACCTCATCTAAAACCTTGGAGGTTAGTTTATCTACCTGTTCGTAATGTATTTGGTTCATGGGGTTACACTAATATTTAGCAGAAATCAGCTAAATGATACAAAAAAGTTTATTTTTTAAGAATCTAGTTCTGCTTCGATAGATGGCATTCTTTGCTTCACGCATGCGGCAAGGTTTTGGCGGATACGATGTAAGGTCGCAGAAACTGATCCGAGAGGTCGGTTGACTAACTCCGATATATCCTTCAGGTTTTTCTCATCCTTGAAGCGCAAACGGGCAATGGCCCTCATATGTTTTGGAAGTAAATCGTAACAAATCTGTAGTGCCCTTTGAGTGACCTGAATCGTGCTAGCATCAAAATCCTCTTCAGCCATTGCATCAACCAATTCATTGCTGAAACTAATCTTGCTTCTTTTAGCCTTGGTCATGTGAGCCATAATTTGGTATCGGGCGATCCTAAATGCCCAACCCTGAAAATGTTTATTTGGGTCGTATTCATCTGCTTTTCTGCAAAGGATTAAATTTGTTTCTTGCAGAATGTCTTCTGCATCCGAACGATTTGGTAACAAAGAAAGTATGTATGCATACAAGGGTCTTTGTATTGCCGTTAGTTTTCGTGAATATTCAAATGGAATTGGCGGGCTATCCACTATCAAAGTGGAAATGGTGAAACCGATTTTGTCAATTCTTGAGTATTTTCTAATCTATCTGGAAATCCAACACTAGGGTTGCAATTTATCATGAAGTCATTTCATGTACTCTAATGCAGGCTTGGCATTGCATAGCAATTATAACCATAAGTATTATTCTATTCATTTATGGTAATTTTCGGAGTGATATCGAAGATCATATTTATGAACAGGAATTGGATAAAGCCGTAATTGAAGCAAAAGAAGTAAAAGTCGACTCAACCGTACAAAAGAAAAATAAATCGCTGTTTAAAGTTAACGACTCCATAATCGATTCACCAGCTTGGGCAAGATATCAAATAATTCTTAGGTGCGAGCGCAGTGAAATGGCTAAACTTCATGCACAAGCTTTGAAAGGAATACCTTTTTTGGAATTTCTAAACCGACAAATTCAAGGTTCTACCACCGCAAAAGAATTAATATTTTCGCCTTTCAAAAGTGAATTCTTTGCCGAAAATGATCAAGGAATTTTACGTTCGCTTTTTACGGCTCACACTACACTAGCGGATGAGAATTTGGTTGAAATAACCTGCCGTGGTCATTCTGCCAAAAGTGCAAAGTTGCTGGCAAAGCTAGTTCTGGACACATATGAAGTGGCTTTGCTTCAAGAAAGTATTGATGCACCCCTACCTGGTTCACTCCTCAAAGAGATAAACGAAATCAATGAAATGAAGCAGGAAATCGAACTCCTGAAAGAGCAACTCGCCAATGAAAACCATATGGAGAAACACCTTAATGTCGAAGCGATCGCTCTAAAATCAGAAATTCAGATGCTGGACGGAGAATTTCAGCGATTCAAAAGAATACTCCTAGAAGTCGAAAGTTATTTTAAAGAGGGAAGATCCACTATGGATTACATTCAAATTGAAGGCTTTGCAAAATATGGCATGCTAAAGGAAATTAGCGAAACAATCGGGGAATTGAACAATATGATTTCCAGTAAGTCTCTGGATAAAGCAGTGACAGGCGAAGTTCAAAAAAACATCAATCGAAACTATGCTCTGCTGGAAAACGAAATTGCTAAAGCGATTGAAAAACTGAAGGAGGAAATAAGTGAAGGCCTCGAACGCAAAAAAGTGCTTTCGAACCGTTTAGTTGATCTACATAAAACAGACGCCCAAAACCAGATAGGTAATCCAAAATACAGACTTTTGGTTCAATTAGAAGAGAAGATCGAACGAATAATCCCAATCTATCAACAAGCTTTTAAGAGATGGAAAAGCAGTGCCTACACCGTCGTCAAATCAGATCTGACAAAATAACGAGCTGTCTTTGTGCTCTGTATTTACAGTAGTCTCACCGAGAATTTTTTTCCCACATTTTTCCAACTTTCAAATTTGCTCAAGATTATACTTGTCTTGAAAGATAATAATTAAGTTTTTCAAAACTTGCCGTTAAGCCAAGCTAGGTGGTTTGTGTGAATCTACTTGGAGATTCTATCCTTATGGCTTATCTTTCGAATTATCATTAGAAATATGGAAAAGAAAGCACCGGGGTTAAATAATTGGCTAAATTTCGCTCCATTCCGTCCACCGATTTTGGAATGCTTTGCGAATTACGATTCCTCCAAGTGGTCTGGCGACTGGAGAGCAGGAATTAATGTAGCTCTGCTAGCCATTCCTCAAGGAATGGCTTATGCCTTGGTTGCGGGCCTTCCAATAAGTTATGGCCTGATCGGATCTGCTGTAGCAGCGATCATGGGTGGCATTTTTGGAGGAGGAAGATTTATCACTTTAGGTCCAACAAATGCCACTGCGGTCTTACTTTTCGGAGTTTTTGCTGCCATTGGTCTTATCAATTCCAGTGGCATGGGATCATCTGATGCATTGAGTTTATTGCCGTGGATTTTGATCGTTTCATCCTTTTTCTTAATTCTGGCAAGTCTATTGAGAATCTCTTTCATGATTCAATTCATTTCACGGACAGTGATTACAGCATATGTTACTGCAGCGTCCTGTCTAATTATTGCAAATCAGTGCAAACATCTACTTGGCTTGAGAAATGATGCAGGTGAAATTCCAACTTCTTTCTTTGAGATTATCCTTCAAACCTTTTCCAGTATTCAGTTTTTCTCTTTGTCAACGCTCAGCTTATCCCTAATAACTGCGATCCTTTTTTTACTACTGCAATCAAAATTTCCTTCGCTACCGAATGTTGCTATCACTTTGATTTTGAGTTCGATCATTGCTATTGGGCTTGAAAACTTAGGCTGGGAAATCACTAAATTGGAAAGCTTCGACTCCGCCGCTTCTTTGCTCACTTTTCCGGATCATTCCCTATTTCTTACTCATTGGGAAAGTATTCTTTCTGCCGCATTTGCTGTCTCACTTTTATGCTTACTTGAAGGATTATCCATAGGGAAATCACTTGCGGCAAGGGCAGGATCTAGAATTGAAAGTAACCAAGAAACTATGTCTATCGGTTTCGGCAATCTTGGATGTGCTATTTTCTCCGGCATGCCTGCATCCGGTTCATTGACCCGCTCAACTCTAAATGTTCAGTCAGGGGCACGCACCAGTGTAGCCAATCTAGTTGCAGGAGGCTTAATCATTCTGGGTTCGATGTTGCTCGGAAATTTAATCGCATTCGTACCGCTCTGCTCATTGGCTACGCTTGTGGTATTTATTGGTGCTTCTCTAATTAAGTTGAGACAGATCAAAACAGTATCCAGAGCAACCGGATCCGATGCAGTCACTTTTGGTGTAACTTTAGCCGTTGGACTTTTATTCTCTCTGCAGGTGGCAATTTTTGCAGGAATGATTACATCCATTCTTTTGTTCTTGAAGAAGGTTGCAGAACCTGAACTGAGAGAGTTTGGCTATAATGAAGATGGTGAACTCGCTGAGTTGTCTATGAAAAGCAAAAGGCCCGAACCGGAGGTTTCCATTGTGCATGTCGAAGGAGAAATCTTTTTTGCCGCGGCCGAGCTATTTTACGAGCAAATCAGAAGAGTTGGAGAAGATGAAAACCTTCGTGTTCTGGTCTTAAAGTTATTAAATGCTCATCATTTGGACGCTACTTCAGTTCTGGCTTTGGAAGAATTACTCGAATATTTAAAAGAAAAAAACTGTCATGTATTGCTCTGCGAAGTCAGACGGGATGCTCTGAGAATTCTTCGGAATTCTGGAGTTTTAAGTCGAATAAATCGAAAAAATGTTTTTCCTCACACATCAAGCAATCCGACTCTATCAACCGCAAAAGCAATTAAGAGAGCCAAATTTTTGGTATCAGGAGAGAAAGCAAAAGTAACGATATTCGCAGACAGTCAAAAGTAAAACTCTGGTGCAATTACCTCAACTGACTTCTTCTTTTCGCTTTCATGACACTTAAGTTTTCCAAGAATTCGTCGTGGGTAAAATTTTCAATTGCTTCCTTTTCCAATTCAAGATGATGGAGCTGTTCCTTTAATAAATTTACTTTGGTTGAATTTCGATCCGCTTGAGCCTTCGAAATTTTGTATTTAGTTTCTTGAATCTTTCCATTTACTTCCTCAAATTTATTCTGTTGCGTTGAATTTTCGTCTTTTAAATTTTGGGAATCTAAAAATCGGGTATGATTCAATTCCTTTACGGACCGCATCTCTTGTTCCAAGTCTGAAAGCTCCTTTTGGAATTTTGAAATCTTGTTTTCAATT
Organism: Verrucomicrobiota bacterium; assembly: GCA_036127675.1. Classification (GTDB taxonomy): domain Bacteria; phylum Verrucomicrobiota; class Verrucomicrobiia; order Opitutales; family Seribacteraceae; genus Seribacter. Next base: position 22,072 of record JAYYRA010000037.1, on the reverse strand, counting down.
TTACCTTTTTGTTCAGGACTACATTTTTCGTCCAATAAATCTTTACTTAAGGAACTCAAGCGAATCTCAATATGCTTTTTCTTCCAGGATATTTTCATTTCTTTTTGACTGAGTTGCTTTTTGGGCTCAAGCATTTGCTTGGCTGAAATAAATACGGTATGCCCACTGTCTTCTATCGATTGTAATTCTTTCCTAAGTACATCGATTTCTCCTTCAGCCTCCTCCATTTCCGATTTAGTTGCTCCGTTTAATTTGAGCATTTTTTGCTTTTGAATCAATTCAGCCAATTGCATCCTAATTTTGGAACGGAGTGCTCTATCTTTTGGGCTGAATTGGTTCATCGGTAGTAAATTTGAATACCTTTTTAATAGGTTGTTACTTGATGGCAACCGTAGAAGCAAACCGTGTTTTCATAAACTTTAATAGCTAAATTTCTTTCGCTCAAATTAAGTATTTCAGCAGCAAGTCTTCCTGTAAATGGAAGATGCGATGGTTCGTTTTCTTTTCCTCTTTTAGGTATTGGACTCAAATATGGACTATCGGTCTCTATCATTATGCGTTCTAAATCCGCTTCTCTTAATGCGTCTCTTAGTGCTTCATTAGGCGGATAAGTAAGAATGCCTGTAAAAGAAACCCATCCCCCTCTTTGCTTAATTTCTCTCATTTCTTCCGTTCCCTCAGAAAAGCAATGGAAGACTACTCGATTCCATTCGACTTCGCTTTGATCAATTATTTGGACACATTCATCAAAAGCATTTCTAGAGTGAATGATCACTGGACTTTTTAATTCTGCAGCGATTGAAAGTTGCATGCGAAACGCTTCTTTTTGAAGAAGAACCAATTGTTCGGCAGCTAATTTGTTCTTTGGCAAATGAAAGTAATCCAGTCCGATTTCACCTAGTGCTACCGGTTTTTTCTTGGTTTCCCAGTATCCACGAAGGGTAGATATCTCTTCTTTCCATTTTCCATTTACATAGCAAGGGTGCAAACCTACGGAATAGTTGATCTGTTTGTCATATTTAGCAGCAAGTTCGGCATATAAATTCCAGTCTTTCAACCGAGTACCAACGGTTACCATTTGCAGAACATTTGCTTCATATGCCCTGCCAAGAACCGACTGCAGATCTCCCCGATCCGAAAATTTTTCCAAGTGGCAATGGCTATCGAACCACATCTACTCGACGAAAAGGTAAAGTGTTGTCATAATGGGTTTAATTAAAGAAAAATAACCCTGTTCCCAACATTTAATTTATGGAAAATGTCATAATTCTAGGCACCGGATGTGCTGGCTTTACTGCTGGCATATACACCGCACGGGCAAACCTTAACCCTCTGATTCTTGAGGGAAAACAACCAGGTGGTCAACTTACCACCACCTCTGAGGTGGAAAATTTTCCAGGGTTTCCAAAAGGGGTGGATGGATTCGAATTAATGGACAACCTACGCAAACAAGCACTCCGTTTCGGTGCTCGAGTTGAAAATGCGTTTATTGACCGGGTTGACTTTTCCGGAGAAGTAAAGGTCTTACACTGTGGTGATAAGCTCTTCGAAGCAAAAGTTGTTATTATCGCAACTGGTGCCGCCCCTCGACTTTTGGGTATTCCTGGAGAGCAGGAAATGTATGGTGGTAAGGGAGTAACCACATGTGCCACCTGTGATGGAGCATTCTACAGAGATATGGATGTTGTGGTAATAGGAGGAGGTGATTCCGCCTGCGAAGAAGCTTTGTTCCTCACTCGGTTTTGCTCTAAGGTGACTTTAATTCACAGGAGGAATGAACTGCGGGCTTCTAAGATAATGGCTGAACGAACCTTGGCTCACGAAAAAATCGAGGCAATATGGGATTCAGCGGTGGAGGAAATTTTGCCTGGAGACGATGGCAAGGTGCAGGCAATCAGAGTTAGAAACCTCAATGATGGAACAACTTCCGAAGTTTTCTGCAAGGGAGTTTTTATCGCTATTGGCCACCTCCCTAACACCCAACCTTTTGAGGGGATTCTCGATTTGGACGAGAACAAATACTTAATCCCAAGCATTGGAAGTATGGTAAAAACTAAAATTCCAGGAGTTTTTGTGGCTGGCGACTGTGCGGATCATGTATACAGACAAGCCATAACCGCTGCAGGTATGGGCTGCCAATCTGCCATCGAAGCAGAGCGCTGGTTGGCCGAGAGTAACTAAACTTAACCTTTTAAACTGGAAAATATTTAATGAATGAAGAAGGGGCAAGTGTAGCAACTTACCTCTCTAATTCCGCAGATCTACATCCGGATTTACCGGCCTTAGTATCAGGTGCCGATTCTCCCGCATTTCCTACGCTTAGCTTTTGCGAGCTTGATCAATCCGTTGACCGAGCTGCTAATGAACTATTGGCTGCGGGAATATCTCAGGGAAAGAAGACACTACTTTTTGTCAAGCCAGGACCTAGTTTAATCATTTGGGGCTTTGCCCTGTTTCGAGTCGGTGCCATTCCGGTAATTATTGACCCTGGTATGGGGCTAAGCTCTTTTTTATCATGCATCAAAAGAACGAAGCCGGAAGCAATGGTCGGAATTTCTCGTGCCTTTTGGGTCAGCCGCTTTTTTCCCGGATCTTTCCGGTCAGTTCGTCATCGTTACCTGGTTAAAGAAAGACAAATTAAGAGTGAATTAAACAAAAAAGCAGACCTTCCCTCAAACCCGACCCAACCCGAAGATTTAGCCGCGATTGTTTTCACTTCCGGATCCACCGGGTCTCCCAAGGGGGTTCGTTATTTACACCAGACTTTCAATGCCCAAATTAAAGCTCTAAAATCTATTTTCGGGATTACTCCTGGAGAAGTCGACCTTACAACTCTCCCTATTTTCGGCCTTTTTAATCCTGCTCTCGGGATTACTTCAGTCATTCCAGAAATTGACCCACGGCGTCCCGCCCAAGCTGACCCTCAGAAACTTATTCGGACCTTGAGCAGACATGAGATTACAACAGCATTTGCATCTCCAGTAATCGGGAAGAAAGTTGGCTTGGCCTGTGAGGTGCAGAGGGTTTCCTTGCCAAAAATGAATCGTTTTTTTCTAGCAGGTGCTCCAGTTCCTCCGAGTTTAGTCGAGAAATTGCGTAAATTTTTACCCAATGGAAGTGTTTTGGTTCCATACGGAGCGACAGAAGCTTTACCGGTCTCTTGGGCCGATGGATCGGAAATTAGCAAATTTAGGAATTCTACGCTGGCAGGAGAAGGATCTTTTATCGGCAAGCCTATCTCTGGGGCTGAAATTAAAATTCTTGAAAATGCTCGTACCCCCCTGCCCGACTACCCAGATGATAAATGTTGTCTGGACAACGAAAAAGTTGGCGAAATATGCGTTTCTGGAAAAATGGTAACCGCAGGATATGACCGTATGCCAGGTGCGACTTGCGATGCTCGTTTTAAGATTGGTGAGTTTGAATTTCATCGAATGGGGGATTTGGGTTACTTTGACAAAAAGGGCAACTTAAGGTTTCTAGGACGAAAGGCGGAATGTGTTTACACCAATGATGGGACCATTGAAACTGAAAGGTGTGAGCCTGCCATCAATCAACTTTCATGCGTTCGAAAATCTGCCCTGATTGGAATTGGCTCCGTCCCACAGCAGGAACCCTGTATTGTAGTGGAGCCCAATCCCGAAGAAATGCAAAAACACGGAGAAAGAGCATTGCGTGAAGAAATTCTTAATGTGTGCAAAAGCTCATTTTCTCGATTCGGTATCCAGCGAGTTTTTTTTGAAAGGCGAATACCTGTAGATGCTCGACACAACGCTAAAATTCATCGGCTCGCATTGTCTCGAAAGTGGACAAAACTTGCATCTCATAAATCAAAACTAGGAAAATTGTCGTGAAGATATTGGTTACCGGAGGACTTGGCTTTGTCGGTTATCCATTAGTTAAAAATTTGATTGCTGAGGGACACGAGGTTCACGCACTTGGAAGAACAATCAATCCTCCAAAGGAAAAGATTCTTTCCGGACTTTTCTATCATTCTTTCGATCTCTCGAAGCATAAGCTTTCAGATTCTTGGTTCAAAGGTACGGATACAGTATTCCATACAGCGGCGAAAGCAGGTATTGGGGGAAATTACAATTCATTCAAGATGGCTAACCTCACCGCTACCGAATTGTTGATCGAAGCTTGCAAGCAGAATGGGGTGAAACAGTTCATTTACACAAGCACTCCTAGTGTGGCATTTTCTACCAACCCTATTCGAGGAGGCAACGAATCACTACCCTATTCGAAAGAATTATTCTCTCCTTATGCTTCTACCAAAGCACTAGCCGAACAGGTGGTTCTTTTAGCTCATAACCCAAACGGTATGAGAACCATTGCCCTAAGACCACATCTAATCTGGGGTAAGGGTGATCCCCACCTACTTCCTAGAGTCATTTCCCGGCATCGAAACGGTAAATTAAAAATTGTTGGCGATGGAAGTAATTCGGTTGATCTTACTCACATTGAAAATGTGGTTCACGCTCACCTTCAAGCTCTACTGTCCATGCAATTGAATCCAAATCTTGGCGGACAGGCTTATTTCATCGGACAGAATGAACCTGTAGTCCTATGGGATTGGTTGAATGAGATATTTTCGGAACTTGGAATGTCTTCAATAAATAAGAGCATTTCATATAAATCGGCTTTTCATGTTGGGTATGTACTTGAAAAAATTTGGAGTCTGTTAGGCATTGAAAGTGATCCGCCAATGACGCGTTTCGTTGCCTGCCAACTCGCCCATGATCATTGGTTTTCTTGCTCTGCAGCCGAGAAAGACTTGGGTTATCGCCCGGTAATTAACATGGAAGAAGCGATGAAAAAAACCTTACCATGGCTCAAAAGTTTATAAAAAGAAGCACAAAAATTATGTTCTCAAATATTCGTAAAGCAGGCAAGCCACACTGACATTAAGGTTTAACGAGCTTGCACTTCCTTTCATTGGTACCTTAATCCATTCAGCAACTGAATTTCCCCAAAACTTTCCCAGACCTTTTTTTTCGCTTCCAAAAACAATTGCACAGGAAGAGGGTAATGTTTCATTGCCCAACTCTTTCTTTGCTTTTGAACTAGTTGCCAGAACTTTCCTGCCTGAATTCTTCAACCAATCCAATACTTCCTCTTTACCACCCTGAGACACAGGCACGACTCCCATCAAACCCCTTGATGAACGAACCACATTTGGGTTAAAAAAATCAACCTCAGGATCAGATAGTATTACTCCCGCACCCCCAAATGCTTCAACAGTCCTTAAAATTGCACCTAAATTTCCCGGCTTCTCAATCTGGTCTAAAACCACCAGAGGTCGACTTTCATCGATCATTCGTTGGCCAAGCCCTAAATTCCACGAACTTACCACGCCGATCATTCCATAATTTTCAGAACGATAAGAGGCCTTGGAAAAAGCGGTCTTAGAGATTCGAATGGTGTCAATTTCCATCTTTCCCAATTCTTTCCATACTTCTTCATCCTCAAATTGATCCAAATTGTTCGTACTGAAATAAATTTCATGAACGGTTTTTCCTGCTCTTGCCAGACAGAGTAATTCATCACCTCCCTCCACAAAGAATGCTCCACATTCTCTTCTTCGACGAGGAGATTCCCGCAACTTTACCAATTCTTTTATTCGAGGGTTGGCAGGGCTATCAATGGTTAATTTCATCAAAGAGTACAAAAAGGGTTTTGCAAGAAAAGAGCGAGCCCGATACGAAAATCCGATGACAAAAAAGATACCCAAAGGTTTTAACGACCACCCATACCCCTATCATCATGAATTGGAATTAAAAATTGAAAGGGTAAGCAATCTTGGGTTTGGAATCGCAAGAGACAATGGCTGGGTCATCCAAGTTCCATTCGTTCTGCCAGGTGAATTGGTTCGGGTAAGAATTTATCGAAATCATAAAAATTATTCGGATGCAGATTGTACGGAAATTCTAATACCCTCCAGCGACCGGGTTGAAGCAAAATGCGAGCTTTTTGGAACCTGTGGGGGATGTCAGTACCAAATGGCGGATTATTCTAAGCAATTAGAATGGAAAAGAAACCAAGTATCGGATTGCTTCCAGCGAATAGGTGGTTTGGAGCTTACTGTTTTACCTACCATCCCATCTCCTAAAATTTACAGCTATCGCTCAAAACTTACTCCCCATTACCAGAAAACCAAGGATGGGATTGAGCCAAAGCTCGGGTTTTTAAAAAATGGATCCCGAAAAATTTTAATCGATGTTCCTAAGTGTCCGATCGCAACCGATTCGATTAATCGTCATCTACAACTTGTCAGAAATGAGCTCTTTAAGGAAAGAAAAAGACGAGGGGGTACTCTTTTGTTGCGTGATGTTCAAGAAGGAGTAACTACTGACCCAAATCAGCTGGTAACCGAAAAGGTTGAATCGTTTTTGTTTCAATTCAAAGCAGGAGAATTCTTTCAAAATAATCCCTACATTCTTCCCGGCTTGGTCGAACATGTCATTGAGCAAGCTGCCCCATATGAGTCGCTTTCATTAATTGATGCTTTTTGCGGCGGTGGACTTTTTAGCCTTTTTGGCTCTATGAAATTCGAAAAAGTCGTAGGGATTGAAATCAGCCGAGAAGGTTTTGAAGGGGCACGAACCAATGCTAAACTTAATCAAATCTCCAATGCTGAGTTTTTCCTCGGTGATGCCTCTTCTATTTTTGAAGAATTAAAATCTCTACCCAACCCATGCTCTCTGGTGGTTGATCCTCCAAGAAAAGGATGTGATTCCAATTTTCTGAATCAATGTCTCGAATTTCAGCCTAAACGAATTATCTATGTTTCTTGTGATCCCGCAACTCAGGCTAGAGATGCAAAAATTTTAGTCGATGGAGGTTACGAGATTTTGCAAGCTCAACCATTTGATCTTTTTCCTCAAACCAGACATATCGAAAATGTATTGACTTTGAAAATTTAGTTTCTTTCCCGGTTTTTTCGCCATGCCAAATCGTTGAATTGACGACAATAAGGCTCACGTTCAATCTGTAATCGATCTGGCCAATGGGATTCCCTTGGTGAAGTTTGAAAGCATTCACATACTTTTTCGATGAATCGATTTCTCAATTTCTCAGAATTCAAATCTGCATCTCTAAATAGGCCCAATTCCACTGTTCCCTGAAAGAGTATTGCCGACTTTGTCCTTTTCATTGCTGCTCCTGCGATTTTTTTTTCGAGTTCTGGAATCATTAAGTCCTTTCCTACCGGTTCTTGGAAACAATCTCCTGGTATGACAGCTTTCTTGTCTGCCGGACAGGGCTGTAGATAAGTTTTAATCGACTGTTCCGAAAAGGCACTGGAGATCGCTCGATGAATATCTTCATAAAGATCAAGAGATGCCATGAAAAAAGTTGGGTGTGACCGAGGCAAAGCCAAACAATAGGTCCAGTCGTTTCCGTGTCTTACAATTCCCCCTCCGGTAGGTCTGCGAATAAGGCGTTTTACGGGTTCGCCGGTTTGCTTCTCCACCTTGCTCCAATCTTGTCCGTAGCCAAAACTGACCTCGGGTTTTTTCCACTGGTAATGCCTGAAACAGGGTTGTTTAATTAATACAGACCGTTCCATTAACCACCAATCAGTAGCCATATTTTCAATGCCACCTTCTATAAGGGTTGGATAGATTACAAAGCTCATGTTGGATTTGTTCTAGAATTTGTGAACATACCGGTTTGGATCATCTACATTTTCACGAAACCACGTAAAAAGATAAGCAGGCAGAAATAGCTCGTCTATTTGATCGCTTATCGATGCAGGTTTTGTTTTTAGTTTTCCACTTAAGGGAGCCAATTCGAAAGATAAATGTTTCGGTCTAGGATCCTGTCCTGTGAAATCGACTATTTTGCTCTTTATTATCCTGTCCTCGGAAAAACCGAATCGTTCTAGGATTCGTAGACCCAACTCATATCTGCTTATTTCTTCGGCACCTGCCCAATGAAAAAGACCATTTAAATTGGGCCTCTCCAAAAGCTCAACTATAACCTGAGCTACATTTTCAACTGAACAGGGTTGCCTGATTTCGTCTTCGAACAAAGTAAGTGGTTTCTGATTTGCGATGCCATGCAGAATTCTCTCATGAGGACTACGATTTCCATTTGGACTGTTTCCATTTAGAAGTGTTATCCGTAAAACCACCAAGTTCTCATCTGTTACGGCTAAGACTCCTTTCTCCGCATCGAGCTTTTGTTTGCCATACTCGCTCAATGGATTTGGCATGTCTGTGGATCTGTAAGGTGGGGAGGTCCCGTCAAAAACCATGTCCGTCGAAATATGAAGATAACGAGCTCCGAGATGAGATGCAATTTCTGCAAGTCTGATGGCTCCCTGCACATTTATGGATCTCGCATATTCGGGATTATCAGAAACTAAGTCGGGCGATGAAATAGCAGAACAATTAACGATTGCGTCCGGCCAAGTATCCAACAGTTCACGGGTAAGAGAATTTTCGTCGGAAAGGCAGATGGATTTTGCCCCGTGATGGCTTCCCGTTTTTGAGTAACAGGCACTATGATGGCTTCTTCGGGTCAATGCCTTAAGAACCGCATTACCGAGCAACCCACTTGATCCAAACAATGCAACTTTCACAATTTCACCATATCTAAAGCTTTGTCTCCTACAACCAGAGAGTTGAATTTTTATACCTTTGCTTTTCCTTGAACTCTTCTTCTTGTTCCAATAGATTGGAAAACTTTATCAATGAATTATTCCCAACTTGCGAATCCTCGCATTCTGGAACAACCTGTATACCAACCTGGCAAACCAATTGAAGTAGTAGCCCGCGAACAAGGTTTTGAACCTGATGAAGTTTGTAAGCTCGCTTCTAACGAAAATCCATGGGGAGCATCTCCTGCAGCTTTACAAGCTGCAAAAGATGCACTTGAAGATGTGCATCGTTACCCTGATGGCAGTGGAACAAAACTTATCGAGCAACTAGCTGATTTGCATTCTTTGAAATCCTCTCAATTTATTCTCGGCAATGGTTCAAACGAAATCATCGAGTTAATCGGGCATGTTTTTCTTAGCCCAAAAGATGAAGTGATCTACGGGGAGCATTCTTTTGTGGTGTACAAGCTTGTTGCCCTTCTTATGGGTGCCAAACCTGTGAGTTCCCCAATGCCCGAACTAAAACATGATCTGGATAGGATGCGTGAAAAAGTAACCACAAATACCAAGCTTATTTTCTTACCCAGCCCGAATAACCCTACAGGAAGTTGGAATTCAGAGGAGGAGATTTTCACATTCGTACGAAGCTTACCGGAACATGTAATTTTCTGTTTCGATGAAGCATATGCCGAATACCTTAACAATCCTCCAAATTTGAAAATTCTATTGGAGGAGGGCAGAAAAGTTGTGGCTCTTCGCACCTTTTCCAAAATCTATGGACTGGCAGGTCTAAGAATTGGTTACGCTTACGGAAGTGAAGAGGTCATTCGATTGCTTCAATTGGCTCGGCAACCCTTCAATGCAAATTCGATTGCCATGTGCTCGGCTATTGCTGCCTTAAAAGATCAGACCTGGGTTGAAGCATGTAGGGAGAGAAATAATTTGGGATTGAGACAACTTGAAAATGCATGCGATGAAATGGGCTTGAAATGGGTACCCAGCAAGGCAAATTTTCTACTCATTCAAATAGGAGATGGAATGCAAGCATTTGATGCATTGCAAAAAACTGGCATCATTGCACGCCCCATGCATGGGACTTTGAAAGATTACATTCGAATTTCGGTAGGAACAAAACAGGAAAACGATCGGGTCATTGAAGCCCTGAAGCGGATTCAATCCGGATTTGAAATTTCATGATTGAAAACGACATTCTAATTCTGGCTGTTTTTTGGGCCGTTTTATTCGCAAGCTCAACTTGTCTTGGAATCTATCGTTCTCTTATTGATCGTATTCGCTCGGGACTAACAACTGCCCCGGAAGATGAAGATAGATCGGTTTCCAAACTCATTTCCAAAACGCTGATACTCCCAAACCACGAAAGACCCTTCCATCTGGAAGCAGCATTTCTATCATCCCTGCTGGTTTTAACTGGTTTCTTTTTACTTCGCTCATGGATTCCATCTGCTTGTGTTCATTGGGCCCTGTTTTTGTTTTCAATATTAATCGAAAGAATTTCTTCATGGCTACTCCCTAGAAAAATCTCCCAGTCTAAAAATCTAAATTCCTTTCTAAAAGGAGGTTACTTACCCGTTGTTCTTTTCATCATTCTGTGTAAACCCTTGGTAATCTTGCTGACTTTTTTAGAAAGCCTTATTCAGTCATCTAGTCAAAAGAAGATTTTGGAGGAAGAGGAGGAAAACGAACTGGCAGATCACATTCGTGCAGTTGGTAGAGAAGGAACCAACTTGGATCCAGATGTTCTGGAAATAATGGGTAACACCCTAGAGATGAGCCAATTAAAGATAAAAGATGTCATGATTCCGCGAAATCAAGTTCAGATTTTAGACGATAATGACTCCTTTCAAAAAAATTTGGAAATTGCCAAATCCTGCGGACATACACGACTTCCTTTATGTAAAGGAAATCTTGATCATTGCATGGGTATCATTCATGTCAAATATGCATTTCGTACCATTTCTGAATTTAGCGATGACTACGACTTGAAAAAGTTAACTAAATCACCAGCGTTATTAAGCAGCGAAGAGTTACTTCCATTCGCCTTAAAAAGAATGATGAAGCTGAAGGTTCATATGGCACTTGTACGCGATGAGTTTGGCGGAATTGACGGTGTGATTACATTAGAAGATATCTTGGAGGAAGTTGTAGGAGAAATTCAGGACGAATTCGATGCGGAAGAAGAGGATGTGGTAAAAATTAGTGAAGGAGAATGGACAATTTCAGGACTAACCCCGCTTCATGAACTGCCGAGCGAATTGCAAATGGAAGAACCAGAAGGTGAACTTACCAGTCTGGGAGGAATGCTAACTCGTGAAATAGGTAAGATTCCCCAACTTGGTGAAACTTTTGAATTTCAAAATTTCGAGGTCGAAATTTTGGACGCTGATGAAACTCGCGTTCAGAGCGTAAAGGTCAGAGTTAAATCGGGTACGGAATCGCAAAGCGACTAATTGTTCTGCTCCCTTGGGAATAGAATAATTTTCTCCAACAAGTTTTTACCATGTAAAGTGGCCCCCCAAAGAAGTTCTTCATTCCAAAGTTGTATAGTTTCAAGGCCTAGTCTCTGATGAATTTTTGCATGAATGCCAGGCATGACCGGTAAAACGGCAACACTCGCCAAACGTAAGGCTTCCAACATGGTGCCAATACAGGCTCGAAGTTCTAACTGATGAACTTCCTCTTCTGACTTTGCCAACTTCCAGGGGGTTCTGTCGTCTGCGTATTTATTTATGGCTCGAATAAAACCAAAGAGTTCTTCCAATGCCAAATTGAACCTATATTCACGATAGTGTTCAAGAATGACCTCTCTGGATTTTTTCCAATGCTCCTGTAAGCCTTTTTCCAAATTCTCTTCAATCTTTATTTCGGGAACTATACCACCCAAATAATTATGGGCCATGTGTAAAAGTCTGCTCAGAAGATTTCCTAAATCATTTCCCAAATCAGCTCTGTACCTCGATTCAAATCGGTCGAGTGAGAATTCAGCATCCTGTCCAACCGTCATTTCTCTCATCACAAAATAACGAAAGGCGTCTGTTCCATAACGATCGACCAAACTAAGTGGATCCACCGAATCACCGGTACTTTTTGACATCTTTGCTCCCGATGTGGTCCACCATCCATGAGCCAAAATTGATTTCGGTAATGCCAATCCACAAGCTTTTAGCATGATGGGCCAATAAACTGCATGAGGGGGTGTCAAAATATCCTTACCGATAACATGAAGATCTGCAGGCCAAAAATCATTAGATTTCTTTTCATTGGTTTGCACCGCAGAATAATAATTTACCAAAGCATCAAACCAAACATAGGTAACAAAACCCTCATCAAAGGGAAGAGGGATGCCCCATGATAGCCGTTCTTTCGGTCTCGAAATGCAGAGGTCATTTAAGGGTTCCTTTAAAAATTCTAGAACCTGTGATTGCCGGTAAACTGGAAGGATAAATTCGGGATTGCTCTTTATGTGCTTAATCAGCCAATCTTGGTATTTTCCCAATTTGAAGAAATAATTCGTCTCGGTAATTTCTGTGACCTCTCCAAATATCTCGGGCCATTCGCCATCAACTTTATCTTTTTCCTGAAGAAATTGCTCCGCCCGAGTGGAATAGAACCCTTTGTATTGGTCTTTATATATTTCCCCTTTTTCGAAAAGTTCCTGAAGAATTGCCCTTACAACTTTTTTATGTCGTTCCTCAGTCGTTCGTATATAATCATCGTTTGAAATATCCAATTTGGAAAGCATTCGGTTGAATTCAGATGCTATTCCATCGCATCTTTCCTGGGGCTCAATACCTTCTTTTTTTGCACCTTGCTGAACTTTTTGTCCATGTTCGTCCAAGCCAGTCAAAAAATGAACCTCCTTGCCATCCAGTCGCATACTACGAGCAATGACATCGGTTAAGATCTTTTCGTAGGCATGGCCAAGATGCGGGGAGCCATTCGCATAATCAATTGCTGTAGTAAGATAAAATTTTTTCATTTCTCATTTTGTTCTAAAGTACAATTCGATAAAGAACGATATCAAAGCGGTTGACTTTGATTTTCCGTGGTTGACTTAAAGCCGAAGCTTTTGAAAATAAATTCATTCAGATTTGGTATCTGAGTAACCAACGCACACACAACCATGTGGTGCTTTCACTGACCTAAGCGTCATCCCCTTTCAATTAGCATGAGCGAATCGAATCAAACTGCTCCTGAAACCGTTGAGGTCGAAGGATTGCTTGCATTAAATGAAAATAAGTCGGGCACATTGCTCGATCCTTCTCGTGGTGGTAAAACCACCCCTCACGACCCCTTCATTCCAAGAGAATTAATCCGTCGATTTAAATTAAAGAAGGGATCGATCATTAAAGCCGATGCCCTTCCCGACAAAACTCGTCCGAATCCTAGGGTCAAATTTATTCATACAGTTGATGGAGAACCACTAAGTGAAAGAAAAAAGTTATTTCGTTTTGACCAGCTAACTACCATTCAACCAAGAGAAAAACTTAATCTCGAAGCCAAGGATGGCAGAATGACCACCCGAGTACTAGATTTGTTCTGCCCTATTGGAAAAGGACAAAGGAGTTTAATCGTTGCACCACCTCGAGCAGGAAAAACCACCATACTTCATGATATAGCGAAGGGCATTGAAGAAAATCATCCCGATTGTCATCTAATGGTTCTTTTGATTGATGAACGGCCCGAAGAAGTAACCGATTTTAAAAGAAGCGTTCCCGCTGAAATATATGCATCCTCAAATGACGAAGAAGTAAAAAGTCACCTTAGGGTTGCAGAGCTCGCCATCGAAAGAGCCAAAAGACTGGTCGAAACCAAAAAGGATGTTGTCCTTTTACTGGATTCAATCACTCGTCTTTCAAGGGCATACAACGCAGCTTCGGGAAAGAGTGGAAGGACCATGACTGGAGGTTTGGATGTTCGGGCACTTGAAAAACCTAGGCAGATATTTTCATCCGCTCGAAATTCTGAAGAAGCAGGTTCTTTGACTATTGTAGCTACTGCCCTTATCGAGACTGGATCGAAAATGGATGAGTTGATTTTTCAAGAATTTAAAGGGACCGGAAACAGCGAAATTATTCTCGACCGGAAGGTTGCCGAGTTACGACTTTGGCCAGCCATTAACCTTGCCGCTTCGGGTACTCGCAAGGAAGAGGATCTTTTAGAGCCTTCTCTTTTGGAAAAGACTTCATTTTTACGGCGGGCGATGTCTCCAATGAAGATCATTGACGCTGCGGAATCTTTGATCGATCGAATGTCTTCAACAAGTTCAAACAAGGAGTTTTTAGAGCTGATTCAGACTCCATAACTCATTGACATTTTAAGCTATTCTCGGCATCTTCGAACCTTTTATATTTATATTCATTCTGGCACCCGATGCATAACTTTTCAGATCAATGCCTAGATCTTGCTAGAGCTCTACTAGGCAACAATCTTCAGTACATTAACGAAAACGGAACCATTACCCCATCCTCCGGAGAAGAAAGCCGTATCGATGAACCTGGACATGCCGCACTGGCAATTGGAGAGTTCTTTCGAGCAACAGGTGAGACCGAATTAGACGGCTATGATTTGTTCGATCTGACTGCTAGATGCGTTACTCATCAGGCGTTTGCCGAGGAAGCAAGTGATAATGGAATGGCATATGCCGCCCTTGGCCTGCTCTCATTTGGGGCATCAAAGGAAAGAAATTCTGTGTGGGAAAGATTACTTGACCCAACAAGAGAACAATTGGATCAGTGCCTCCTTGCCCGAACTCAAAGAAACGATCATTATCAGGCTTTCAATATAGCTAAATCCGTTGCCAGGTTTAGTTTTGGGTTAACGAAAAAGGATGATACTGGAAAAGTTATCGACCGCTTCGTAGATCACTTGGAAAACAAGAGTTCCAGTGGATTCTTTAATGACGATGAAAGCGGACAATCTGGTATTTATGATATTTACGGACTTTTATCCTTCGTATTTATAAGACAGGCTCTTCAGTTACATGCCAATGTACATCTGAAGGATCGTAAACTTCCTAAGCTTCGTACTTTCGCAGAGAAGTATCTTCGTATGCTTCCCGATATGACCAGACAAGATGGACTTGGCTGGAATTATGGCCGTTCTGTTGGTGCATATGGCCAGTTGCATTGCATCAGTATGATTCTGCAAGCTATGCGTGATCAATGGATCGCACCGGATAAAATGCCATTGTTCTTGGATTCTCTTCGTAGACTCTTTCAATATTTCTTCGTCACTTACCTTGACCAAGAAAAAGGGGATTTACTTATTCGGGACGAGGAGCGTAATACGGTGGATAATCATACCACTCGTATCGCGAACTTCGATGCCGCTAGATATCTTTGTCAATGGGCCCGATTGGCTCGGGTAATCGGAGGATCCTTAGCCGTACCACCACCCAACCGCTCAAAGACCGCAGGAAGATTTGTGATCTTTGACAAGTCTCATAAAAAAGAGCATGGTTTGTTTCTATTTCGTGATGAAAACATTGGTGTTCAATATCAATTGCCACTGATTAGCCCTACACCTACGATTACTTCGGATAATTTGGCTTTTCCCCACTGTCCGGGCATTTTTGATTGGCCCACCAATCGATTTCTTCCCGTGATGCTGCCGGAATTAACATTTGGAGAAATAAAAGTCATTCCTTCTTACTATGGTAAGAATTGCGTTACTGGAATTGGACTGAAGAAATCTTTTTATCTCCGATTTGAACAGCCTGATTTGGTTAAAACAGATGGAACTTTTGCTTACGGTCTGGGCAGTTGTAGTGTTCAGTGGAATTTCGGTGATGGAAAAGTTACCTCTGAATTCGTTTTCAAAGTTAAAAACCAAGTTTCATTGGATAAAATGAGATTGGCACTTGTAATTGGTTCTCCTCATCAAACTCAACGTCTGGGCACCACTCTTCGTCAGGGTACTGAAGGGCTAAGAGCAAATGTTGAAATCGATGATTTTCAGGCAAAATGGGGCTCTTTCGAAACCGTTACCGAAGATTCAGGTTATCGTGGATACGCTGGAAATATCCATTATGTTCAGTACCTCGTACGCGACCATCCATTAATTATGCGACCTGGTCAGCAATACAAATTGGTTCTTTCTTATCAACCAGATGTTGCGTTTGCTGACGAATAATTTCTCCTTAAATAGGAATTTCCTTGGATAAAGGAAATGCTCTCGGCCCGAATTATTCCATGTTTAGACGTCGATGATGGGCGTGTTGTAAAAGGTGTAAGATTTAAAGAATTACGGGACGCCGGAGATCCTGTTCAAGTTGCCCAAGCCTACGAGACACAGGGTGCCGACGAGTTGGTCTTCCTTGATATTACAGCTTCCAGCGATGATCGCAAGACCATGCGTGACTTGGTTGAAGAGACCGCGTCAACCTGTTTTATGCCTGTAACCGTAGGTGGAGGCATAAGAAACTTAGACAATATTAGAGAAATGCTCCTGTGTGGAGCAGATAAGGTAAGCATAAATACGGCAGCCATTCTCAACCCAGAATTATTGGACCAAGCATCTACTCGATTTGGAAATCAGTGTATTGTTGTTGCGATTGATGCGAAGAAAAAATCTTCTGGTGATGGTTGGCTTGTCTACACTCACGGAGGAAGAAATCCCACTGTATTAGACGCAATCGAATGGGCGGAGGAAGTAGTGCACCGAGGAGCAGGGGAGATTTTGCTCACAAGTATGGACCGAGATGGCACCAAGAAGGGTTTTGATTTGGAGCTTACCCGTGCGATAAGCGAGGCTGTGGAGGTTCCGGTAATCGCATCCGGAGGTGTCGGAAACCCAACCCACTTAGTTGACGGTATCATACAAGGAAAAGCCAGTGCAGTCCTGGCCGCCAGTATATTCCACTACGGGGAATACACCATTGAGCAAGCCAAGACTGAGATGAAAGAAGCCGGTATTCCCGTAAGATTGTAAGAGGTCGCTTTAGCCTTGTTTAGCCAACTCTTTCCAAGCACTTATTGCGTTGTTTCCCAGCTCAACTACATCACGCTTTCCTGTTGCCGAAAGTATTTTTCCGTCTTTATCCAAAATGATTAGGCTTGGTAACGGAACGAATTCCAGTTTTAGCATCTTTCTTAGCGAGTGTCTGACTTTCTGGTTTTCTTGCGACTGACTATCCACGGCATACCATGGCATTTGAAATTTCTGCATGTACTTTAACTGGGCATCCTTATTTCTTTCCGCACCGATTAGAATGACCTCAAAATCAATGAGATTTTGGTTGCGAAAATCAATGAGTTTTGGGGTGAACTTTCGGCAAGTACTACACCAACTCGCAGAGAAATAGAGCCCAATAATTTTCTTCTCTTCTATTTTGTCTTTAACTTTCCCATATCCATCGTAGCTTTTTTCTGGGAGATGTATTCTTTGCTGATTATGGACCCCACCAAAGGTGCACAATAAAGAAGTATGTAAAAAAAGAAAAAGGCTTACAATACGGATCATTAATAATCGAAGTTTGGGTATCTCATTTATAGATTATTCTAACTGCTTATTTTTTCAAAATCTTCTAGGAATCTCTGTGCTATTTTCTTTGGCTCATATTCCAGTGCTTTCTCATAGGACTTGAGTGAAAGTTCCGAGATATTATCTTCCGCATGTATTGCTTCTGTCAGTTTTTTCTTCAATGTTTTCTCAAAAGAATCTCTTTTTTCGGGCATAATGAAAGCATTGTCCGCTGATACAAAGTCCCGAAAGCACTGAAGGGAAGACACCAAAGGAACACAGCCATGACTCATAGCTTCCAGAACCGATAATCCAAATGTCTCCCCTTTTTCTGCTTTGGATGGATAAGCCAAAATGCGTGCCTCCTGATATTCATGTCTAATTAGCCCGATATCAAAGATCGGTTCGAGCAATTCCAATCTGGATGAATGCCGGTCGAATTGATTTTGGATTTGGTTGAAATATTCAAGCCCCCCTCCTCCCTCTTCTTTTTTCCAAGGTCCGACAATTCTTAACTCCCATTGTCCCCTCTCATCTTCCAGCAATTGATTCCAAGCTCGGACTAATTCCAAGATTCCTTTTTCCGGATGGATTCTTCCGAAATAGAGAATTCTTTTCTTCCTTTGTTCGATGGGTTTTAATTCCATCAACTCCCATGGTAATGGATATGGAATCATGGAAATCCGGTTTTCATGCTTTGGGATTTCCCTTTTAATTGCTTCTGCAATTGCACTGCTTGGTGCCTGTAGCTTATTTGCCTTTCGATAAAATTTGAGTTGTCCCTTCGGATACCTACCTACATGAACATATATCTTTCCGTAGGATTTATTATTTAAGATTAAAGGAGCCCAAAACGCATGCGTAACTAAGATATCCGCTTCTGGTAAATGCTCCCTTGCTCGCCATACATAAGGTAACTCCAAACACTTCAGTGTAACGGAGTTATCAACCGCATCCGCCCCCTTGATCCGAATATGGCGAACCCCTTCGATCTCTTCCATCTCAGGAAGACCGTCACATAATCTGGATACATGAGTAACTTCGTGACCGAGGCATGAAAATTCCTTACCCAATCGCTCCCAAGCTTTTTCTATTGCACCACCTCTTCGTGTTGGAACTGGAAGAAATGCTCCCTGCAAAATGGTAATTTTCATAGCTCTTTACCGATTCCGTATTCTAAGATTCGAGAAATAAAGAAATAATTTTTTCTGCCGCTTTTCGAATGTGTAATTTATCCCTAAAGCAATTCTCAGCATTTTTTCCCATATTCTTGTGTTGATTCGCTCTCCACTTTTCAATTAAGCAATCGACTCCGTCCTGATCATCCGATTCCACCAATCCGGCACCGGCCTCCATTACCTCTCTCCAAAGGTTTACCTTATTGGTTAAATATACCGGTTTTCCAACGGCCATTGCTTCAGCCACCACCATACCAAAATTTTCCTGATGAGAAGGAAGTATCAAGGCATCAGCAATCCTTAAAATAGCCCACTTTCGCTCTCCTTTCAGCATTCCGGTCCAAACAATATTCTTTTTATCATTTTGGCTTTTCTCCTTCAAAAATTTGAAATGTCTATCTTTTACTTCAGGCCCTGCCAGTACTAAGACTTGATCTTCTTTTTGACACTTTTTCCATGCATCCAACAATAGGTCGACTCCTTTCTTTTCATGAAATCTACCGAGATATAGCAAGACCCTCTTATTCTTCAACTGCGGAAACTCGTCCATAAGATTTTGCTGGATTGAAATATCTTCTACTGGCGGGTCTTCGACCCCTAATCCCGTGACCAAAGAATTGAAACGACTTGGCCAAAAGGTCTTTTGGGCCAATCTCATTTCTTCTTTCGTTGTAAAACATACGGCTCTTGCCCGACGAAGAATTTCCTCCTGCCTCCACCACCAATATAATTGTTTTTTTAAATGCTTAAACGGATAGGTATTTTTGAACCATGGATCCAACATCCCATGTGGGAAAACCACATAGGGCAAATTACTTTTCTTATGAATCCGTAACGCCTCAACTCCTGGCCATTGCCATAACCCGTGTGCCACAATTCCGAAATTTTTTTTCGAATCTAAATTGTGGAGGTCGGATTTTACTTGAATGCTTGAATCCACACCATTCTCAAGAAGATTTTTGTTTAAAGATAAAACAGCTGAAGCGACGCCACCATTTTGCTCTTCTTTGCTATGAACGAGATGAACTAGGCTCATCAAGCAGGACTAGAACTTCACCCAAGTGTTTTTGGAATAAGAAAAGTAGCGATTGAATACGGATGTTTCATTGTCTGAGTATAAGTATGACCATCCATTTTCGTCAGCAATGTAAACCATATCGTTATAAAAAGAGCTTTTATTAGACCAAAGCCAACCCAGCTTTGGAGAATATAGCCAAAAGCCATTGTTAGGTGTGGCTTGCTCGAAATACAGCCAACCTAATCGACTATGATAAATCCATGGATAAAATTTGTCGTCGTCATGCAAAAAAGAGCCAAACCACGAAGTTTCTCTCCATCCTGAATTTCCACCAATAGGCTCAGAATCATTAAGAATGTGATTGAATTTTTTGTTATATCTTGGATCTGAAAGAATCTTATCTAAGGCATCCCTTGTCTCTAACATAGCAATCTCTTCCTTTTCCTCATTTAAAAACTCATTTACTTCCTCTGTCATTAACATGAGTAAGAGAAAAATATTTTTATAAACATTATTCCTCAAGGGATCTGCACCATAAATGTACTGTTGGTCCCCCTCAAAAAGATTTTCCCTACTCATGTTATAAATAAGATCCACTGCACAATGGCCTGCTTCGGGACCACCAAGGGCAAAGTTGTTGTCAAAATTATTAAGACCGACATTTGCATTAGGTAAACTGTCTCTTCTTGGAGGGGAATCAATTGTTTCGTCGGGACGCCCAACATTTAGTTCCCAATATCCCGGTTCAAAATTGCCATAGAAATCTACCATCCTCCTAGATGCTTGGAAGGACTGCTGATAGTTTGGTTCGGTGTTGTATTTATTTAAAAAACACTGCCTGAAAAATAAAAACCTATTCTCAGAAAAATCGATTGCATTTGATTGAGAAAAAGAACCGACCAAAAACGGTACTTGTCCAAATGTATTGATATAATCTTGAGATATTAGCTGATCATTAATGTAGGCCTTTAGCCATTGATCATTGAGGTTGTTAATATAACGAGTATCAACTCTTAAAGTCTCATAACTTTCATACAATGATCCCAATGTGATCTGTCGTGCGGCAATCAAATCAATATACTGTTCGACAACCGCAGATTTCAGCCCAGATAGAAATTCGATTAATACATCTTTTGGGTTTTCGGTTGTCTCTGCAATCTGATTGTATCTTTCAACATCCTCTGTGGTCATAGCAATCCCGGCACTAGAAAGAACATTAGAGGGATCCATTGGATCTGGTGAAAAGATAAGTATTTTTTCTTCATTCGAAAAAGTCATTGGATTACCTCCCATAACCCTTATTCTGACCTCTCCGTTTTCGTCAGCATAACCTTCATAATCTGCCGTCCAAAGGAAATTATAGACTATTTTATCGGTTTGCCCACTGCTCAATAAAGTTCTTACACCATTTTCAGTGGCAACTACTCGACCGTTTGCATAAAGACTTACCGACTGGAGTTGATCCAAATAAATTGGATCACCTTGAGCAGTAACTAAAACTTCTTTCTGAGCACCGTCAAAAACCCCGTACTGCCCACCCTTCAGATCCAATTGGATCGGGGATAAAGTAAAATCAGTTGCAATCTCATTTACCCACAGTTTTTGGAGATTAGATATGAAAGAATTACCTTTAATATCAGTAAAACGTGCATACAAAATATGCTCCCCTTTTACTGTAGAACTCCAATTGGCAAAATAGTTTGGCTCGTCAAACTCAACTTGTCTTCCCCGATGAAATGTTCCTTTATCGTCCACATACGATGCTGGAGTATCAAAGAGGACACCATTATCAAAAAATTCTACATATTCAATAGGCTCATCTGATTGAGCGGTAGCAATCACTTCCAAAGATGTTCCTGTATTTACTGTGGGGTCGAGCCGTCCATCGATTACAGGAACAGAAATATTGCCGCTTCCATTGGGTGTACCTGTGGATGCTTTGAAATGAGATGGGATAGACATTACACGATTGTTACTATTGTCGACAACCACCGCATAGACCGTAAAAATTCCATTAATACCCGGGACAAATGGGTGACAAAAGTATGTTCCTCCCAGTCCGTTTAAAACATATGCAGACGGGTGGTCTAGATGAGTTGGGTACTCCCCAGGTGTGGCGGGTAATCTCTTAAATACCCAGGTGAAAGTTCGTTCTGGATATGAAGAAATTAACGATACAGTCGTAGTATCCTCAAAATTGACTAAAACGGTAGACTTTTCGGTGTAGGTGGCCGCACCTGGCATTAAGTAGGTATTGAATGCAAATTCACTAGAAAGGGTTGAAAGAAATTCTCGTGTATTTTTTGCTGTAATCGTAGTGTCTGTACCAATCTCAATGTGTGCATTACCTGCGTTTACTTCAATGCTTGTACCAAACTTTATGTCACGGGAATTACTGCCCAGTTGAAGACTTAAAGAATCTCCACTATTAGGGTTTTCTCGAAACTGGATTACTGAATTCGCCCCATTTATGTAGAACTGCAAGTATGAAAGATCACCATCCCGGTCATCCGACCATGCCCAGACGATGTCCTTGGATCCGGAAGTGAATAAATTAGGATATTCCACTGCAAGTTGCTGTTGATTCGCCAGATACTGCGGGTCTGCATCTGGTTGCAGATTCCGATCATCGTTGGGAATAGGAGTGGTTTCAATGCTTTGTTCGTCTGTGATTTGACCAGTATTATTTAGAGTGTTTGCCGCAAAAGGGTCTGCTACAGCTTCAGCATTTGGGTCGGTAAATCCGGGATATATGTCCGGATTAGCTGGATTAATCATAAACACATCAGG